>NZ_JBVHLW010000011.1:78973-169878 GCF_055558795.1 Streptomyces sp. NPDC025618
CGGCTGGACCGAACAAGGCACCTTCGCCACCGGCGTCGGCCAGCCCGCCGACAAAATCCGCTTCGCCGACATCAACGGCGACGGCAAAGCCGACTACCTCGTCCTCCACGACGACGGCGCCATCGACGCCTGGATCAACAACGGCGGCACCGGACACGGCGGCTGGACCGAACAAGGGACCCTCGCCACCGGCGTCGGCGAACCGGGTAGTAAGGTCCGAATCTAGCAAGCTTGTCCCGTCATGACGATCAGGCATCCTGATGCCCTTTACGGGACGATCTTGACCGTACACAGTACACCCCGGTCTTCCGTCCGCTCCTGCCGGGCGGAAGACAGGCGTTTCAGAGGGCCTTGGTGAGTGTGCACCAAGGCCCGCACAACGCTCGCGCACTGCTCTGTGACGTAACCGACGCCGCAGGACTCGCCTGCTCTCAACCTGGGATAATCGACAGTGAGCCTGATAGCCCCCATCACCACCAAGCCGTCCGACAAGCCCCCCACCTCACGGGTGCGTCTGGATTCGCTCACCGGCCTGCGGTGGTACGCGGCGCTACTCGTCGCCTGCTTCCACTTCGGCTACGAGGAGATATCCTCCGGCACCTCCCTGCACGTCTTCAGGCTCAAGGAAATCGTCTACGCCGGCCCCTCGGCGGTCTCCTTCTTCTTCATTCTCTCCGGATTCGTCCTTGCCTGGTCGGCGCGTCCCCATGACACCGTCACCGGGTTCTGGCGGCGACGTTTCGCCCGCATCTACCCGAGCCACCTGGTGACGTTCTTCGTCGCCGTGGCCACGATGATCTGGATGAGCAAGGCCCTCGACCTCCGCATCGCGCTGGCGAACCTGAGCCTGCTCCAGTCCTGGATTCCGAACCGGAAGGACTGGTGGTTCGGGTACAACGGCGTCTCCTGGTCGCTGAGCTGTGAGTTCCTCTTCTATCTGTCGTTCCCGCTCGTGGTGAAGCTCGTCCGGCGATTCTCCACCCGCGGCCTGTGGATGACGGTGGTCGCAGGCAACGCCTGTGTCGTCCTGGCCCCGCTGTACATGAAGTCCGTCGAGCACGCGACCGGCTGGGACCCGAAGTTCCTGCTCTACGTCTTCCCGCCCATGCGACTGATCGAGTTCGTGATCGGTATCGCCGTCGCACTGCTCGTGAAGAAGGGCGCCTGGCGCGGTCCGGGGCTGGCCGCCAGCCTCGCCTTGTCCGTCCTGGTCGTTTTCGGCCCGAGTCACGTCATGCCCTTCGACTTCCACTGGGCCGCCGACACGGTCATCCCGTACACGCTGACCATCGCCGCGGCCGCGCGCGCCGACATCCGAGGTGAACCTTCACCTTTCAGGAACCGGATCAACGTGTATCTGGGAGAGGTCTCGTTCGCCTTCTACCTGGTGCACGAGATCGTCATATTCAGCGTCGACCATTTCCTCAAGACCCATCACTTCACCATTCCCATGGTCGCGCATCTGGGCCTGGTGCTGGCGGTCTCTCTTGGCGGCGCCGTACTCCTGCATGAGTACGTGGAGAAGCCCGGTGTGAAGCTGCTGTCCGGCAGCCGGCGGAAGAAGCAGCCGACCACGGCCTGAATCAGGTCTGCGGAGTCGGGGGGGCTCACACCCCCCGACTCATGAACAACGCCACCTCCCCCTCCGACTCCGTCCCCACATACAGCGACGTGTCCAGCCCACACAGCGCGAAGCCCATGCGGCGATAAGCCCGTACCGCCGGCGCGTTGACGTTGGTGACCTCCAGCCACGCCGTGCGGGCGGAGAGTTCGCGGCCGTGGGTCAGCGCGCGTTCCATCAAAGCCGTGCCGATGCCCTGGCCGCGATGGGCCGGGGACACTCTGAGGTCGGCGATGTGGAGGCGGCGGTTCCAGGAGGCGTATGCGAAGGTGATCGCGCCGCACACATCGCCCTCGGTGTCGACGGCGACGATGATGTGTTCCTCGCCGCCGGTCTCCTCGTCGTCCGGGTAGATCTTGCGCACCGGTGGGTCCACCGGCACCTGCCGCACCCGGAATTCGCCGTCAGTGGCGGTCACTTCCAGGATCGTGTCGGTCGTGAAGGAGTTGTCGATCGCCTCGGCCCGCTTCCGGTCCTCCGGGGTCGCGACGCGGTAGGTCACCATGGCTTCACCGTACAGCGAGCGTCTCCCAGAACATCAGCTCGTAGGACTGGAGCAGACGGCCGTAGCGGTGGGCGGTCGGTTCCGAGAGCAGGCCGGTGTCCAGGCCGGAGGTGACGGCGGCGAGGGAGAGTTCGTCGGCCTCCGAGGACGGGGTGGCGAAGAAGTCGAAGAAGGCGCACGCCTGGTCGTCGAAGCCGTAGTGGTCGCGCATGGCCCGGCTGACGGTCGCGCAGTAGTCGGACCAGGCCGCGAAGTTGGCGGTGAGGGCGACCACCGCGTCGACGGGTTCGGCGCCGAGGGCGAGCCAGGCCGCGTACGCGGGGTATGCCTGGCAGCCGGGCCGCGGCTCGTACGCCCGTACCGCCTTCTCGTCCAGGCCGCAGGCGGTCGTCAGGAACATCAGCCGGTGCAGGGCCTCGGTCTCGCCCTCCGCGAGGAAGCGGAAGAAGGCTGTCACGGCGGGCTGGAGTCCGGCCCGGTCGGCCAGGTGCAGGAAGCTGCGGCGGTCGGCGGGGATGATGTGGTGCTGTTCCAGGGCCAGGGCCGCGAAGACTTCGCGCGGTGCCTCGCCCGCCGCGATCAGCGGCACCAGGGGGTTCGCCCCGTCGGCGGGCGTGAGTCCCGCCACCGCGTCCGCCAGCACTTCCCGGGCCGTACGAGCCATCGCGACGCCTTCCTGTCCGAGGTCCGAGGGATGAGGAGTTCCCCGGAACAGGTTGTCAGAAGATCACGGCTCACGCCCGGGACGGCGCGTCAAGGCGCGCTGGGCCGCGCCCACTTCGCTCCGGCCGGATGGAAACTCACTTCGCTCCGGCCAGGTAGAAGAGGAGGAAGAGGAAGCCGGCGAAGAAGTGGACGGCGACGAGGTAGATGAAGATGCGGATCGTGATCGCTATCGGTGCCCGGTCCTGCTCGTTCACCTTCTTCGCACCCGGTGCGGCAGGTGCCGCAGGGGCGATCTCCGCGGTGTTCAGGTCCTGCGAGGCGTTGCTCACGGCATTCCCCTCCGGGTCGGTGCGGCGCCGCCGAGGCACAGCTCGGTCGCGCCGCTCTGCATCAGCGTGTGCATGAACAGCAGGTCCGCTCCCTCGCCCGACGCCGCCGCGATGCGGTGCGGGGTCAGCGAGTCGAAGTGCGCGGCGTCGCCGGGGTCCAGCACGTGGACGGCCTCGCCGAGCGTCAGCCGCAGCCGCCCGCGGGTGACGTAGAGCCACTCCTCGCCGGGGTGCACGCGGACCAGCTCCGCCTGGCCGCCCGCGCCCGGGGGCACGTGCAGCCGCAGCGCCTGCATGGCCCGGCCGGAGCCGCCGGCCCGCCAGTACGTCCAGCCGCCGGACTCCTGGGCTTCCATGCGATCCGCGCGCACAATGGGATCGCGCTCGGGGATCGCCTCGCCCAGCAGGTCCGAGACGGTGGTGGCGTACGTGCGCGCCAGTGTCAGTAGCATCGGCAGGGACGGGGTGCGGCGGCCGGTCTCCAGGCGGGACAGGTGCGCGGGGGACAGACCGACGCGCGCGGCGGCGGCCTCCAGGGTCAGGCCGCTGCGTCTGCGCAGATCACGCAGGCGTGGGGCGACGGACGGCAGATCGGCGAGATCGGCCGGGCCGGACTGCGCGGCCAGGTCGGGCGACGGGCTCATGCCTCCGGTATAGCGGGCCGCATACCTCAGAGGCAAAGGTTTTGCCCATGAGGCAAAAATGAGGTGAAGCAAAGATTCCGCCCAGGCAGTCACCAGGGCTCTTCATGGATTCTTCTTGATCACTTCATCTCCCGCCCCACCCCCGGTGAACAGCCGGGAAACTCTGCTTTTTGGCATTGACATGTCATGCGCTACGCGCGTCATGCTGGGCGTCATGACCAACCCCCCTCGTTTCATGCGTACCGCCGCGCTCGCGGCCCTCACCTCGGCGCTGCTGATCGGCGGCCCCGCGGTCGCCGCCACTCCCACCGCCGCCCACCCGGCCGTCACCGCCGCCTCCTTCTCCGAGGACGCCGTCGGCAGCGTCTGTTACGGGAACCTGCCGTCCCAGGCGCACGACACCATCACCCTGATCGACAAGGGCGGCCCGTTCCCCTATCCGCGGGACGGGATCGTCTTCTCCAACCGTGAAGGCGTGCTGCCGCAGCAGGCCGGCGACTACTACCACGAGTACACCGTGAAGACCCCCGGTGCCCCGAACCGTGGCACCCGGCGCATCATCACCGGCGAGCAGCAGCACGAGGACTACTACACGGGCGATCACTACGCGACCTTCGCCCGGGTCGACTTCACCTGCTGAGCCCATCACCCACCGCGCGTCCCGTCCCGCCGTCGGCCACGACGGCGGGACCTCCGCTTCAATGGCCCGGTGAGATCCCGGTCCGTACGCTCCCGGCCACTCCCCGCCGCCCTGGTCACCGCGCTGGCCACGGCCGCGGTCTGCCTGGCCCTGTGTCAGACACCGGCGCTTCCGCGCACCGCCCCCGGGCTCGGGCCCCAGGTCCCCGGTCCGGCCGTCCCCGACCTCGGCCCGGACGTCACCGTCTTCGGTCCCACGACGCCGAGGGCCGTGATCCAGCGGAAGGTGGACGAGGTCTTCCGGCGGCAGGAGCGCGATCAGTTCGGGCCCGCCCGCCAGGCGTTGCTCTTCAAGCCGGGGACATACGACGTGGACGTCAACGTCGGCTTCTCCACGCAGGTCGCGGGCCTGGGCATGTCGCCCGACGACGTCACCATCAGGGGCGCCGTGCACGCCGAGGCCGACTGGCGGCAGGGTGATGCCACCCAGAACTTCTGGCGCGAGGCCGAGAACCTCAGCGTCACCCCCGCCCACGGGGCCGACCGCTGGGCGGTGTCCCAGGCCGCCCCGTACCGCCGGATGCACCTCCGCGGCGACCTGCGGCTCGACGACGGCGGCTGGGCCAGCGGCGGTTTCCTCGCCGACTCCCGGATCGACGGGCAGGTGCGCTCGGGCACCCAGCAGCAGTGGCTGACCCGGGACAGCGGCATCGGCGGCTGGAGCGGCGGCGCCTGGAACATGGTCTTCGTCGGCGTGCCCAACGCCCCCGGCGGCACCTTCCCGCACCCTCCCTACACCCGGGTCGACCGGACGCCCCGCGTACGGGAGAAGCCGTTCCTCTACGTCGACCGCGCGGGCGCCTACCGCGTCTTCGTCCCCCGATTGCGCACCGCCACCGCGGGCACCACCTGGGAGCGCGGCGCCCGGCAGCCGGGCTCCTCGCGGCCGCTCGATCGGTTCCTCGTCGTCCGGCCCGGGACGCCCACGGCCCGGATCCAGGCGGCGCTCGCGCACGGGAAGGACCTGCTGCTCCTGCCCGGCGTCCACCACCTCGACCGGGCGTTGCGGATCACCCGTCCCGGCACGGTCGTCCTCGGGCTGGGGCTCGCGACCCTCGTCCCCGACCGCGGCACGAGCGCCCTGTCCGTCGCCGACGTGGACGGCGTACGCGTCGCGGGTCTCCTCGTCGACGCCGGGCCCGTCGCCTCACCCACGCTGATGGAGATCGGACCGCCCGGCGCCCACCGGCGGCACGACCGCGATCCCGTCTCGCTGCACGACGTCTTCTTCCGGATCGGCGGGGCGGGCACCGGCAAGGCGGTGCGCACCCTCGTCGTCAACAGCTCGGACGTCATCGGCGACGACCTGTGGCTGTGGCGCGCCGACCACGGCTCCGGCGTCGGCTGGGCCGCCAACACCGCCGCCGAGGGGCTGGTCGTCAACGGCGACCGCGTCACGATGTACGGGCTGTTCGTCGAGCACTACCAGCGCCGGCAGACCGTCTGGAACGGCGAGGACGGACGGACGTACTTCTTCCAGAACGAGCTGCCCTACGACCCGCCCTCCCAGGCCGCCTGGAGGCAGGGCGCGACCAGGGGCTACCCCGCCTACGAGGTCGGCGGCCGGGTGGCGCGCCACGAGGGCTGGGGGCTGGGCAGTTACGGCCACTTCACCGCGGATCCGCGCGTGGTGGCCGACCGCGCCTTCGCGGCGCCGCGCCGTGCCGGGGTGCGTTTCCAGCACCTGGTCACGGTCTCGCTCGGCGGCACAGGCACGATCCGGCACATCGTCAACGACACCGGCGGCCCGTCCGACGCGACCGCGAATGTCGCGTATCTCCGCTCCTACCCCTGACCGGAGGCGCAACATCAGGCGCCAACCCCACGGCGCCACCCGCCTTTTGGGACCTAGGTCTCACCGACGCGCCCTTCAGCGGAAGACCGTCGAACGTTAATATGGTTGCCTTGGTCAACGAGGAGGTTCGCCATGGGTACGGACACCGGCGCGATCGTCGATCTGGCGGCTATGGGTGAGGAGTTCGCCAAAGACCCCTACCGTGTCTACGCGGAACTACGCGCGCTCGGGCCCGTGCACCGGGCGTGGATGCCGGAGGGCGCGGAAGCCTGGCTCGTCGTCGGCTACGACGAGGTGCGCGCCACGCTCAACGACCCACGGCTGTCCAAGGACTGGCAGGCGGCGACCGGTGACATCGGCCTCATCCCCGTGGCCTCGGGCCCGCACATGCTGATCTCCGACGCGCCGCACCACACCCGGCTGCGCAAGCTCGTCGCCAAGGAGTTCACCCCGAAGCGCGTCGAGGCGATGGCCCCTCAGGTGCGGCGGATGACGGACGAGCTGATCGAGGCGATGGCCGCGGCACCGGGGCGCCGCGTCGACCTGGTCGAGGCCCTGTCCTTCCCGCTGCCCATGGGCGTCATCTGCGAGCTGCTCGGCGTGCCCTCACTCGACCGGAAGGCGTTCCGGGCCTGGTCCAACATCGCCGTCGGGGCCGCGCCGTTGGAGGAGAAGGCCGTCGCGTCGAGCGAGGGCGGCGCCTACCTCGCCGGGCTCATCGCCGCCAAGCGCGAGGAGCCGGGCGACGACCTGCTGAGCGCGCTGATCCGCACCACCGACGAGGACGGCGACCGGCTCTCCGCCGAGGAACTCCTCGGCATGGCCTGGCTGCTGCTCGTCGCCGGCCACGAGACGACGGTCAATCTGATCTCCAACGGCGTGCTGGCCCTCCTCCAGCACCCCGACCAGCTGGCACAGCTGCGCGCCGACCCGGGCCTGATGGAGAACGCCGTCGAGGAGATGCTGCGCTACGACGGGCCGGTGGAGACGCCGACCTATCGGTTCACGACCGATCCGGTGGAGATCGGCGGTGTGCGCATACCGGGTGGCGGGGCGCTCGTCCTGCCCGTCCTCGCCGACGCGGACCGCGACTCCGCGCGCTTCCCCGAGCCGGACCGCTTCGACATCCGCCGCGACGCGCGGGGGCATGTCGCCTTCGGGCACGGCATCCATTACTGCCTCGGGGCGCCGCTGGCGCGTCTTGAGGCCCGGATCGCGATCGGTGCGCTGCTGGATCGCTTCCCTGATCTTGCCCTTGACGCGCATCCGGCTTCGCTGGCTTGGCGGCAGGGGTTGCTTATCCGGGGGCCGGAGAGGTTGCCTGTGCGGTTCTGATTCCGGGCGGGGCGGGGTGCGCCTGCGGCGGGCTTGTGCCCCAGCCGTGCCCCTCCCCGCACTGGGGCACGCGCCCCAGGCCCCCGGCTGCGGGTGCGTTGGCCTGCGGCGCTTTTTCCCCTACCCGCCCCTTCCCGAAACTGGGGCGCGTGCCCCAGACCCCAGCAACACGCTTCGCGCGTTGTCCTCAAACTCCCCCAGCTACCTCCCCCAGACTCCGTCCGGGGGTGCCCCCAGAGGTGCCCCCAACGGGCTGAAGGCGAACCCTGAAGCGGATACGTCCCGCACGTGCTCTCCGGTGGGAGGGGGTGGGGCTGGAGGGTGGGGTTCTGGAACGCGGTGCGAATTCGGGGCACTCCATACGAGAAACGGCACCCGCACCGCGTTCCAGGTCCCCAGCCCGGAAGACCCGCCCCCGGCACCCACCACAAACCAAGCCCGGCCGGCGATTGAGGCCACCCGAACCGCAACCACAGACTCAGCCGCTCCCAGAACCCGGCCCGCCCGCGGAGAGATCCCCCGCCAAAGACCCATGCACGCGCACCCGCGCCACCCCTCCATCCGGATGGATATCCAGCCGCACATGCGTCGCCACCACAGAACCCCCCAGCACAAACCGATGCACCGCATCCGGCTCAAGCCGCGTCCGCGGCAAGATCTCCGTCCAGCCGGCGCCAGGGGACGCGGGGTCCGCCCCCGTCGTCGCGTCGAGGGCGGAAAGCGTCGCCCACCCGGCCGCGTTGCCCTTGTAGCCGCCCGTGTCGATCTCGATCGCGCGTAGTTCGGCGCGGCCGGTGAGGCGGTAGCGGACCCAGTCGTGGCCTCGGTCGCGGCGGCGGCGCGTCTCCCAGCCTTCGTCCATGCGGCGGGAGCGGCCGGGGTGGATGCTGTGGAAGGGGGAGGAGAAAAAGCGGTCGGAGGCGTCCTCGACGTGGCCGCCGTTCTCCAGGGCGGCGAGGTCGTACGTGCCCAGGGCGGCGAGCCAGGCGAGGTCGGGGACGGACTCGCCGTGGACGCGGAGGCGGGCGATGCCGCCGTCGGGGTACTGGCTGAGCCGCAGGTGGGTGAAGCGCTCCGGGCAGTGGACGGCGAAGCCGTTGGCCGCGTGGCCGCCGACGGGCGTGCGGGGGACGAGGACCGTCCACTTCACGTCGTCGGCGAGCAGCTCCTCCGGGGAGGGCGTGCCGGGCAGGGCGGTGGCCTCGACGCTGACGGCCCGCGGGTGGTTGCCGCGGAAGTGGGCGGTGTCGACGACGAGGCCGTGGACGATCCCGGGCGCGCCGAGCCGGACGAGCGCCCAGTCGTGGTCGTCCTCGGCCGGGTGGGGCGCGGCGGCGGAGGCGCCGCGGCGGCGGCGGGTCTCCCAGCCGTCCATGACCTTGCCCTTGTGGCCGTAGTGTCCGGCGTCGAACCGGGCGGCTCCGGGCTGGAGGAGGTTCTCACGCTCGGCGAAGAACTCGTCGTTGGCGGCGATCACCGCGGCGCCCAGCCGCCGGTCGGCGAGGTCGGGGAAGTGGTCGAAGGGGAATGCCGCGGTGCGGTAGTCGGCGTAGGGGTCGCCGCCCGCGTAGGGGTTCGCGTCGCCGGTGAAGGAGGGTATGTCCGCGGGTGTGCCGCTCATGCGCTGGGCTGCCTTTCGAGGAGGAGGCCGGTGGGCTCACGGCCGGTGATCCGGCGGCCGCGCAGCCAGGCCGCCCGTACGACGCCGTGCAGGGTCTTGCCGGCATAGGCGGTGACGTGGTTGCGGTGGTGGAGCGCGGCCGGGTCGACGGTGAAGGTCTCGTCGGGGGCGAGTACGGCGAAGTCGGCGTCGCGGCCTGCCTCGACGGCGCCCTTGTGGCGCAGGCCGGCGAGGGCCGCCGGGCCGCCGGACATCCAGCGGGCGAGGTCATGCGGGGTGTGGCCGCGCCGCCGGGCCTCGGTCCAGACGGCGGGCAGGCCCAGCTGGAGGGAGGAGATGCCGCCCCACGCCCGGCCGAAGTCGGGGACCTTGAGGTCGGTGGTGCAGGGCGAGTGGTCGGAGACGACGCAGTCGATGGTGCCGTCGGCGAGTCCGGCCCACAGGGCGTCCTGGTTGGCGGCCTCGCGGATGGGCGGGCAGCACTTGAACTCGGTCGCGCCGTCCGGGACTTCCTCCGCGGTGAGGGTGAGGAAGTGCGGGCAGGTCTCGACGGTGATCCGCACGCCGTCGGCCTTGGCGGCGGCGATCACCGGCAGGGCATCGGAGGACGACAGGTGCAGGACGTGGACGCGGGTGCCCAGCCTGCGGGCGACGGATATCAGCCGGGCTATGGCCTCGTTCTCGGCGGCGCGTGGGCGCGAGGCGAGGAAGCCGGAGTAGCGGGGTCCGTCGGCCTGCGGGGCGCGGGCCAGGTGGCCGGGGTCCTCGGCGTGCACGATCAGCAGCCCGTCGAGGTCGGCGATCCGCGCCGCGACCGCCTCCAGCTCGCGAGGGCCGAGCGAGGGGAACTCCTCGACGCCGGACGGCGAGAGGAAGGCTTTGAAGCCGAACACCCCGGCGTCGTGCAGCGGTCGCAGGTCGGCGAGGTTGCCGGGCAGGGCTCCGCCCCAGAAGCCGAGGTCGACGTGGGCCCTGCCGCGCGCGGTGTCCTGTTTGATCCGCAGGTGGTCGAGGGTGGTGGTGGGCGGGAGGCTGTTGAGCGGCATGTCGACGAGCGTGGTGATGCCACCGGCGGCCGCCGCCCGGGTGGCGGTCGCGAAGCCCTCCCACTCGGCGCGGCCGGGGTCGTTGATGTGCACGTGGGTGTCGACGAGGCCGGGGAGCAGGACGTCGTCACCGAGGTCCTCGACGGCGGGCGCGGACGCGTGCGGTCCCGGGCCGCCCGGCACGTCGGCCCCGTACGGCAGCACGGCCGCGATCCGGCCGCCGGCCACGGTGACGGAGGCGGGCCGGACGCCTTCCGGGGTGACGACGCGGGTGGAGCGCAGCACCAGCTCCACCGGCGGCACCGGCTCTCTCGCTTCCGTCGTGCCCACGCCCACGCCCCTTCCTCCGGAGGGCCCTTCGCGCCGTCCGGGCGAAATTTCAACGTTCTGTTGAACCGCGGTGCACGCAGTCTTCAGCCGTGTCCGTTACCCGTCAAGACCCCCAGATCCCTTATGTTTTTCATGTAACAGAAGTCTGTTTTCAAATCGCGGAAGGCGGGGCGTAAAGCCCCCGATGTCCCGGTAGGCTGCTCCCACCCCTGTACCGGAAGGACCCAGACGTGCCCTCGTCCGCCGACCCCAGAACCGCCCCGACCAGTGGCGGTGTCCAGTCACTGGAGCGCGCCTTCGATCTGCTGGAGCGCATGGCCGACGCCGGTGGCGAGGTCGGGCTGAGCGAGCTGTCGACGACCAGCGGACTGCCGCTGCCCACGATCCACCGGCTGATGCGCACGCTGGTGGCCTGCGGTTACGTACGCCAGCAGCCCAACCGGCGGTATTCGCTCGGCCCGCGGCTGATCCGGCTCGGCGAGAGCGCCTCCCGGCTGCTCGGCACCTGGGCCCGCCCGCACCTGGCCCGGCTGGTCGAGGAGACCGGCGAGACGGCGAACATGGCGCTGCTCGACGGCGACGAGGTCGTCTATGTGGCACAGGTGCCGTCGCGGCACTCCGTGCGGATGTTCACCGAGGTGGGCCGCCGCGTGCTGCCGCACACCACGGGTGTCGGCAAGGCACTGCTCGCCCAGAGCCCGGACGACGAGGTGCGGGGGCTGCTGGCCCGTACGGGCATGCCCGCCGCGACCGAGAAGACGATCACCACACCGGACGTCTTCCTGGAGGCGCTGGCCCGGGTGCGCGAGTCGGGCTACGCGGTGGACGACAACGAGCAGGAGATCGGCGTCCGCTGCCTGGCGGTCCCGGTGCCCAATTCCCCCACGGCCGCTGCCATCTCCATCTCGGGGCCCGCGGGCCGGGTCACGGACGCGGCGACGGAGCGGATCGTGCCGCTGCTCCAGGAGGTCGCCGCGGAGCTCTCGCTGGCGCTGGCGGCCACTGCCTGACCTTCCTCACGACCCCTGGCGGAAGCCTTCGGCCCGCGCCGGGGGCTTGCGCCCCTCTTCCTGCCGGACCGTGCCCGCGGGCCTGCCCCTCCCCTGCTCCGGCACGCGCGCCCCGCCCAAGCCGTCGATCGCGGCGCGGAGTTCGCCGAGGGCCGCCGCGAGGGCGCTGACCGAGCCCACCGCGCCCGCGACCAGGAGCAGCGAGCGGCGCAGCCGGGCCACCTCGGGCTCCCCTTCGCGCGCCATGGCGTCCAGCGCGGCCAGTTCGTCCTCGGCGGCGTCCCGGTCGGGTAACCGGGCGGGGTGTGCCGCGAGCGCCCGGCGCAGCCGGGACACCGCGGCTCTCAACGCGTCCACTCCCGGGTCCTGACCGACGCGATCTTGCTCCTGTTCCACCACAACGGCGCCTTCCGTCACGACACTCCCCCTCCCACGCGCTGGCGCCGATCAGTTAACGCACTTTCCGTACAGCGCGCTATACGCACAGCGAAATTGGGGCCGTACTCCGCACGCACGGGTGACGAAGCGGACTCCCCCCTGCCGGATGAGCGGATGCGGTATGCAGGGTCCATGACGCGCATCACGGACACGCGAGACGACCCCGCCGAGGGCGCCCGGCCCGGCGCCTTGCCTGTGGCCGGGCTGCTGCTGGCGGCGGGTGGCGGGCGGCGGCTGGGCGGCCGGCCCAAGGCGCTGCTCGGCCACCGGGGCAGGCCGCTGGTGGAGTTCGCGGCCGGGGTACTGCGGGACGGTGGCTGCGTACCACGGTACGTAGTGCTGGGCGCCCGCGCGGCGGATGTGCGGAACCGGGCCGAACTGCCCGGCTGCGTCCTGGTGGACAACCCCGGCTGGGCCGACGGCATGGGGTCCTCGCTGCGGGCCGGACTCGCCGCGCTGGCCGCCACGGACGCCCCGGCGGTGCTGGTGACGCTCGTGGACCAGCCGCGCGTGGGGGCCGCGGCGGTGGCCCGGCTGCTGGCCGCGCACCAGGCGGGCGCGGGTCTCGCCGCCGCGGCGTACGGGGGTGAGCGCGGCCATCCGGTGCTGTTCGCGCGCGAGCACTGGGAGGGCGTGGCGCGCTCGGCGGTCGGCGACCGGGGGGCGCGCGCGTATCTGCGGGCGCACGCCGGGGCGGTGACGCTGGTGGAGTGCGGGGACGTCGCGGCGCCGGACGACGTGGACACACCGGAGGATCTGCGGCTCCTCGACTGAGAGCCGGCGGGGACGCCTGTCGCGCGGTTTGGCACCGGGCGCCATTGAACTTCCACCATGAGGAAACTATTCTCCATTCGATCAGGCTCGCACGGCACTCCGTGCCGTCCTCGCTGAAGCCGTCCCCGCTGAAGGAGTGACCGTTCATGTCCGCACCAGCGCCGTCCTCGCCGGTCGTCGTCGACGCCCCTCCCGTGGAGCGACAGGAAGAGGTGCTGACCGAGGAGGCGCTCGCCTTCGTCGGCGCACTGCACGACAGGTTCACCTCGCGCCGCGACGAGTTGCTCGCCCGCCGCGCCGCACGCCGCGCGGAGATCGCGCGGACGAGCACCCTGGACTTCCTCCCCGGCACCGCCTCGATCCGCGAGGACGACAGCTGGCGGGTGGCGCCCGCGCCGGCCGCGCTCCAGGACCGGCGCGTGGAGATCACCGGCCCGACCGACCGCAAGATGACCGTCAACGCGCTCAACTCCGGCGCGCGGATCTGGCTCGCCGACTTCGAGGACGCCTCGGCACCCACCTGGGAGAACGTCGTACTCGGCCAGCTCAACCTGACCGACGCGTACGAGCGGCGCATCGACTTCACCGACGCCCGCGGCAAGGAGTACGCGCTCCGGCCGGCCGAGGAGCTCGCCACCGTGGTGGTCCGGCCGCGCGGCTGGCACCTGGACGAGCGCCACCTGACCGTCGACGGCCGGCCCGTCCCCGGCGCCCTGGCCGACTTCGGCCTCTACTTCTTCCACAACGCCCGGCGCCTCATCGAGCTCGGCAAGGGCCCGTACTTCTACCTCCCCAAGACCGAGTCGCACCTGGAGGCACGCCTCTGGAACGACATCTTCGTCTTCGCGCAGGACTACGTGGGCATCCCCCAGGGCACGGTCCGCGCCACCGTCCTGATCGAGACGATCACCGCGGCGTACGAGATGGAGGAGATCCTCTACGAACTCCGCGACCACGCCTCGGGGCTGAACGCGGGCCGCTGGGACTATCTCTTCTCGATCGTCAAGAACTTCCGCGACGGCGGGCCGCGGTTCGTGCTGCCCGACCGCAACGCCGTGACGATGACGGCGCCGTTCATGCGCGCGTACACCGAGCTGCTGGTGCGCACGTGCCACCGGCGCGGCGCCCACGCGATCGGCGGCATGGCGGCCTTCATCCCCTCCCGCAAGGACCCCGAGGCCAACAAGGCCGCGTTCGAGAAGGTCCGCGCCGACAAGGACCGTGAGGCGCGCGACGGCTTCGACGGCTCGTGGGTCGCCCACCCCGACCTGGTGCCGGTGGCGCGCGCGTCGTTCGACGCGGTCCTCGGCGACCGGCCGCACCAGAAGGACCGGCTGCGCGAGGACGTGCGCGTGACGGCCGCCGAACTCCTCGCGGTCGACTCGCTGGAGGCGAGGCCGACGTACGAGGGGCTGCGCAACGCGGTGGCCGTCGGCATCCGCTACATCGAGGCGTGGCTGCGCGGCTCGGGCGCCGTCGCCATCTTCGGCCTCATGGAGGACGCGGCCACCGCCGAGATCTCCCGTTCGCAGATCTGGCAGTGGATCAACGCCGGGGTGGTGTTCGGGAACGGCGAGAAGGCCACCGCCGAACTGGCCCGCCGGGTGGCCGCGGAGGAGCTCGCCACGATCCGCGCCGAGGCCGGCGAGGAAGCCTTCGCCGCGGGCCGCTGGCAGCAGGCCCACGACCTGCTGCTGAAGGTCGCCCTGGACGAGGACTACGCGGAGTTCCTCACGCTGCCCGCGTACGAGCTGCTGGACCGGCCGGCCTGAGGGCGGGCTCCGGGCGGAGGACGGGCCCGAGCCGGGAGTGGGCGCGTGCTGGAGGGGGGCTCCGGTCGACCTGAGGGGTGAAACAGCCCCATGTGACAGGTGATTGGATGATTGTTCACCCGATTCAGTGATTGTGGCCCATGTGTGCCCTGGCTCACCCTGGAAGGGAGCAGGGCACACCCGCCGGTCGCCCTGCCCACGCGGACGACGGGGGAATGTCATGGCCGAAGCTGCGACGACCAGCGTTCCCCCGCCCGTCATGGCATCACCGGCCCCGGGCTCCCTCCCCGGTCCGGTGACGGCGGGCCCGCGCGCCGTCAACGCGCCACAGGCCCCGCCCACACCCCGCGAGAGCTCCGGCGGGCCCGCGCTCCGGCCCTGGTCACCCCCCGCCTTCACGGACATCGAGCTCGGTCAAGAGGTCACGGCCTACGCCGGGCGATGGTGATGACCACCGCCTGGAGCACGGCGGAATTCACCGACGCGCTGCGCGCCCACTCCGACCGCTACTGGCACCGGCACCCGCTGCATCTGCGCCTCCACCGCGGCGAGCTGAGCCGCGAGGAGCTGCGGCAGTGGATCGCCAACCGGTGGTACTACCAGAAGTGCCTGCCGCAGAAGGACGCGGCCATCGTCGCCAACTGCCCGGATTCACAGGTGCGTCGGCGCTGGGTGCGGCGGATCCTCTATCAGGACGGCACCGACGACCGGCACGGCGGCCACGCCCAGTGGCTCGACCTCGCCGAGGCCGCGGGGCTGAGCCGTTCGGAGGTGCTGGACGAGCGTCATGTGCTCCCCGGCGTCCGCTTCGCCACCGACGCCTATGTCACCTTCGCCCGCACCCGCCCCTGGACCGAGGCCGTGGCCTCCTCGCTCACCGAGCTGTTCTCACCCGACCTGATGCGCGAGCGCCTTGAGGCGCTGCGCGCGCACTATCCCTGGGTCACCGCGTCCGGCCACACCTATTTCGCCGAGCGCCCGGCCGCCGCCACCCGCGACGCCCGACACGCCCTGGATCTGGTCCTCGCGCACTGCACCACACGGGAGCGGCAGCAGGCGGCGCTGGCCGCGCTGGCGTTCAAGTGCGATGTGCTGTGGAGCATCCTCGACGCTCTCGAACACGCGGGCCGGGCCCGGTGAGCGCGGACGAGGTTCCGGCCACGGTGAGCGGCGCCGGCGCGGGAGTCCGGTGGCGGTTGCGCGGGGGCGTGCGGCTGGGCCATGACCCGGTGCGGGACGCCGGCGTCCTGCTGCACCCGGAGGGCGTCCTGGTGCTCAACGACACGGGCGCGGCCGTGCTCGCGCTGTGCGACGGCGCCACCGACGAGCACGCCCTCACCCGGGCCCTGGAGGGGCGGTATGCCTCGGTGTCCGCCGGGGAGGTGCGGTCCTTCCTCGCCGAGCTGGCGCGGCGGCGGCTGGTCGAAGCCTGCCCCGCTCCCCCGGAGCGCGGCGATGGATAGGCCATCGGGGATGCTCGCCGAGCTGACGTACCGCTGTCCGCTGCACTGCGCGTACTGCTCCAACCCGGTGGAACTCCATGCTTACGCCGCTGAGTTGACGTTGCCGCAGTGGTGCCGGGTGCTCACCGAGGCCCGTGAGCTCGGGGTGCTCCAGGTGCATCTGTCCGGCGGGGAGCCGCTGGTGCGGCGCGATCTGGCGGCGATCGTCGCGCACGCGCACGGCCTCGGGCTCTACACCGGCCTGATCACCGGCGGTCAGGCCCTGACCGCGGCCCGGCTCGCCGCGCTGGTCGCCGCCGGCCTCGACCATGTGCAGATCAGTGTGCAGAGTTCCGACGCGGCGGAGGCGGACGCGCTCGCGGGCCGTCGGGCGCACCGGCGGAAGCTCGCGGCCGCGGCGCTGGTCAAGGACGCGGGCCTGCCGCTGACGCTCAACGCCGTGCTGCACCGCGCGACCATGAAGCGCGCCGGGGCGCTGATCGAGCTGGCCGTGCGGCTGGGGGCCGACCGGCTGGAGCTGGCCAACGCGCAGTATTACGGCTGGGCCCTGCTCAACCGCCGGGCCCTGCTGCCCACGCGCGAGCAGCTGACGGCGGCCGAGTCCGTGGTGCGGGCCGCGCGGGAGCGGCTGGCGGGGCGGCTGGAGATCGTCTATGTGGTCTCCGATCTGCACGACGGTGTGCCCAAGCCCTGTATGCGCGGCTGGGGCAGCCGCCAGCTGACCGTCGCGCCCAACGGCGATGTGCTGCCGTGCTCGGCGGCGGCGCGGATACCCGGGCTGGCCGTGCCGAACGCCGGGCGGTCGGGCCTCGCGGACATCTGGTTCCGCTCCGAGGCGTTCAACCTCTTCCGCGGCACGGCGTGGATGCGGGAGCCGTGCCGGAGCTGTCCGCGCAAGGAGACCGATCACGGCGGCTGCCGCTGCCAGGCGTTCCAGCTGACCGGCGACGCCGCGGCCACCGACCCGGCGTGCCGGCTCTCCCCGCACCACGGCCTGGTGCGCGACCTCGTCCGCGAGGCAGCGGCCATACCCGGCGCGGCCCGCCCCCGCGGCTGAACCCCGACGGCCCCGGCCCGTACGCCCGTGTCCACCATCCGGCACCGCAGGACCCGTACGCCCGTATCCACCACCCGGCACCGCAGGAGACGACGCCATGAATCCGCTGCCACCGGCCGGGCTGTCGGTCACGACCCAGCACAACGACAACCGCCGCACGGGCGCCAACCTGCTGGAGACGGTCCTCCGTCCGGGCAACGTCGGCCCGGCCACCTTCGGCAAGCTCTTCAGCCGCGCGGTGGACGGGCAGATCCACGCCCAGCCCCTCTATCTCGCCCGCTGCCCCGTCGAAGGCCACGGGGTGCGCGACGTCGTCTTCACGGCGACGATGCACAACAGCGTCTACGCCTTCGACGCCGGCGACCCGGCGGTCTCCGCGCCGCTGTGGCACGCCTCGCTGGGCCCGTCGGTCACCCTGCCCGACGCGAACGTGGGACCGCCGGGCTACCGCGACATCGCGGTCGAGGTGGGGGTGCTCAGCACGCCGGTCATCGATGTGGAGCGGCACGTCCTGTATGCCGTCGCCTTCACCAAGGAGCAGGGCGCGTACCACCACACCCTGCACGCGCTGGACCTCTCCACCGGCCGGGAGGCGCTCGGCGGGCCGGTGCGGATCGCCGCGTCGGTGCCCGGCACGGGTGACGGCAGCGCCCAGGGGAAGCTGACCTTCACCAGTAACCGGCAGATCCAGCGCTCCGCGCTGACGCTGGCGGGCGGCCGGGTGTACGTGGCGTTCGCCTCCTACGGCGACCAGGACCCGTACCACGGGTGGGTGTTCGGCTTCGACGCGAGCGACCTCCGGCGCACAGGGGTGTACGTGACCACGCCGGGCACCCGGCGGGGCGGGATCTGGCAGGCGGGCCAGGGGCTCGCGGCCGACGACGTCGGAAACCTCTACTTCATGACGGGGAACGGCGGTTTCCGCCCGGACGGCTCGGAGCTCGGCGACGCGGTCGTCAAGCTGACGCCCGACCTCGCGCTCGCGGACTGGTTCTCGCCGTTCGACAACGCCGCTCTGGACGCCGCCGATGCCGACCTGGGTTCCGCCGGGCCGCTGCTGATCCCGGGCACCCGGCTGTTGCTGGGCGGCGGCAAGGAGGGCAAGTTCTATCTGCTGGACACCGGCGACATGGGCCATTTCCAGGCCGGTTCGGACAGTCAGATCGCGCAGAGCTTCTATGTGGTCGCGCCGGACCGCGACACCCATCACATCCACGGCGGCGCGGTGCACTGGAACTTCCGGGGCGGCGGCGGGCCCTGGGTGTACGTATGGCCGGAGAACGCCTTCCTGCGCGCCTACCGCTTCACCGGTGGCACCTTCCGGACGACGCCCGCCTCGACGAGCACCACCACCGACCCCAGGGGCGTGCCGGGCGGTGCGCCCGGGATGCCGGGCGGGTTCCTGTCCGTCTCCGCCGACGGCGACGACCCGGCGACCGGGCTGGTCTGGGCGACGCACCCGTACCGCGACAACGCCAACCAGGCCGTGGTCGAGGGCGTCTTCCGCGCCTACCAGGCCACCGACCTGACCCGGGAGGTGTGGAACAGTAAGATGAACGCGGCCCGCGACGACGTGGGTCTGTTCGCGAAGTTCGCGCCGCCGACGGTCGCGGGCGGCAGGGTGTACGTACCGACGTTCTCCGGAGTGCTGCAGGTCTACGGGCTGCTGGGCTGACGGCGGAGCGGGCCGGCGATGAGGCTGCGCGTTCTGGGCACCGCGGCGGGCGGCGGGCTGCCGCAGTGGAACTGCGCCTGCCCCGGCTGCACCCGGGCGCGGGCCGCGGGCCCGGCGGTGTGGCGGACCCAGGAGTGCCTGGCGGTGAGCGCCTCGCCCGGCGCCTGGTATCTCGTCAACGCCTCCCCCGACATCCGCGCGCAGATCCTCGCCACCCCCGAGCTCTCCCCGCCGCCCGGCACCCGGCGCACCCCGCTGCGCGGTGTGCTCCTCACCGACGGCGAGCTCGATCACACGGCCGGGCTGCTGGCGCTGCGCGAGGGCGCGGCCCTCGACCTCTTCGCCCCGGCGGCCGTGACGGCGTCCCTCGCCGAGGACTTCCCGCTGCGCGGCCTGCTCGCTCCTTACGGCGCGGCCCGCTGGCGGCCGCTCACCGGTGGACTGGCCCTGGGCGACGGCCGGTTGCGCGTCACCGCGATCCCCGTGAGCGACAAGCGGCCGCGCTACGCGGCGGGCTCCGCCCTGCCCGGGCCGTGGGTGGTGGCCTATCGCTTCGACGACGCCGTGACGGGCGCGGCGGCCGTCTACGCCCCGTCGCTCGCCCGGTGGCCCCGGGGTCTGGAAGCCGCCCTGGCCGGAGCGGGATGCGTGATCCTCGACGGCACCTTCTGGAGCGAGGACGAGATGGAGCGGAGGACGGGCCACGGCCCGGGGGCCCGCGCGATGGGCCACCTGCCCATCAGCGGTGCCGGCGGGACGCTCGCCCGGCTGCGCGGCCGCACGGGGGTGCGCTGTCTCTACACCCATCTCAACAACACCAACCCGGCGGCGGACCCCGCCTCGTGCGAGCGTTCCACGCTGGCGGCCGCGCTCGTGGAGGTGGCCGCGGACGGGCAGGAGATCCGGCTGTGAGCGCCGGTGCGCGGAACGCTCAGCCGGCGACCGCGCCCAGGGCCACGAAGGCGCAGACGAGAACGGACAGGAGCAGCAGCAGCGGCCAGACGAAGCGCAGGTATCTGTCGTAGCCGACCTTCGCCAGCGCGACGCCGCCCATGATGACGGCGGTGGTCGGCACCCAGAGGTTCATCACCCCGCTCGCCGCTTCCCAGGCGGTGACCACCACCGAGCGCGTGACGCCCGCGAAGTCGGCGAGCGGCGCGAGGATGGGCATCGCGAGGGTGGCGTGGCCGGAGGTCGAGGGGATGAGGAACGCCAGCGGGAGGTTGACGATGTAGACCATGATCCCGAAGAGCGCCGCCGGGGTGCCGGAGACGGCGCCTTCGATGGAGTGCAGGACGGTGTCCGTGATGCGGGCGTTGTTCATGATCACCGTGACGCCGCGGGCGAGCACGATGGTCAGCGCGGGAGCGATGAAGTCGCCCGCTCCCTGGACGACCCGCGCGCTCAGCTCCTGCTCGCCCAGCCGGGCCACGACACCGATGAGCACGGCGGCGACGAGGAAGAGCGCCGCCAACTGGGCGAAGGACCAGCCGAGTTCCCAGTCGTACGGCGTCGCGTCGGCCTTTCCGGTGAGCGCGCTCGCCCAGGGGATCACCGAGAAGATCATGAAGGCGAAGACCGCGGTCACCGCGGCGAGCACGCCCTTCTGCAACCCCGTCAGCTCGGGCGGCTCCTCGGCCTCCGCCGCCAGCTCGCGGTCCCCGGGCAGGAAGCCGACCAGGGAGCGGGCGGGGTCCGTACGCACCTTGTGCGCGTACCGCAGGACGTAGCCGATGGTCACCGCGGTGAGCACGATCCACATCGCGAAGCGCAGCACGATGCCGTCGCCGAGCGAGACGTCGGCGGCCGAGGAGGCGACGCCGGTGGCGAAGGGGTTGACGGTCGAGGCCAGCACGCCGACGCCCGCGCCGAGGATGATGGTGCCGGTGGCGACCATGCGGTCGTAACCGAGGGCCAGCATCAGCGGCACGATCAGGCCGTAGAAGCCGAGAGTCTCCTCCGCGAAGCCCTCGACCGTGCCGAGCAGTGAGAAGACGGCCATCACTCCGGCGATCAGCAGGGCCCCGCGCTCGCGCAGCCGGTGGGCGAGGCGTTCGATGCCGCGGTCCAGGGCGCCGGTGGCGAAGACGACCGTGATGAACGCGCCGATGGCCAGCACGAAGAGGAAGACCCCGGCACTGCCGTAGAGCGCGCCGGCCGCGTCCGGGGCGACCTGCCCGGTCCCGCTGTCGCGAATGCCGTAGAGGCCGTTGACCGGGGAGAGGAAGAGGTCCCCGAGCCGGTGCACGAAGTCCCCGGGCGCGGCCTCGCGGTGGTACGTGCCCTGGAGGGGCTTGCCGGTGTCGTTGCGGCGGTAGGTGCCGGAGGGGATGACGAAGGTGAGGGCCCAGACGACGACCGTGACGGCGGCGAGGACGGTGAGGGCGCTGGGGAAGACGAATTTCCGGCGGCCTGGACGCGGGTCCGCGGGGGCGGGTGTCTCGGCTGGCTGATCCACGGCGGGCCTCTCCGGGGGCGACGATTTCACCCATCTTGCCCGGATTGGCGTGCGGTGGGGTGTTCGGTTCGGGGTGTGTCCGGGGGTTTCCGCATCGGGTGCGGGCGAGCCAGGGCCTGGAGGCCGCGGACGGAGACGGTCGAATCGCGCGGCTCAAGTCCAGGTGACTGAGGAGCCGCGGACCGGGCGGAGTGAGTGCGCGCCAGCTGCCGTGTGAGCGAACCCACACCGAGAGTGCCGGTGTGCGATGCGATAGTCGTCTGCATGACGATAACTCTCGAGGGTGTCTACGCCGCTGTGCGTAGCATGCTGGCGGGCGTCGAAGGGCTCGACGGCGCGGACGTCGTCGGCGACGGCCTTCCCGATGCCGGCTACCCCCATGCCGAAGTCCACGACGGCGCCGTCCACTGGGTGGTGCGGGAGCGTGACAAGGAAGTGGAGCGCCGCGCGACCGGGGACCTGGACGAGTTTCTGTACTGGGCGGCGCTGCACACCACCCGCGACGCCGCCGCCCGCTGGGAGCTCGGCCACCGCGGTCTGCTGCCCGGCTGCGACGACACCCGGGTGGGATGGCTGGCCAGGCAGGTCCAGCTGCTGGGGCTGATCCGGCCCGAGTGGGCGGAGCGGTTCCGGGCGCAGATCCCGCAGCAGTGTCCGGGAGTGCGCCTTGAGGACGTGGACGCCTATCCGGTCGGGGGGCGGTCGTGAGGCTGTGGCGGCGCGGGAAGAAGCGGGAGCGGTCGGCGGGTGGAACGGAGGTGTGGGACCGGTTCGGGAGCCCGCTGGGAAGGTTCGCGCACCCGCAGGGGACGCCCTTCGCCCAGCGTTCCCTGCCGCCCACCCATGTGGGGTGCGGGTACCACGTGTACAGCTGGATCCGGCCGTGGACTCAGGAGGACGCCGAGAAGTACGGCGTGATCCAGTCGGGCAAGGTCGCTCCCTGGTTCGAACAGCCCGGGGGCGGAACGCAGTTCCTGCTCCCGGAGGGCATCTCGGTGCAGTGGCTCATCGACCAGGGCTACATCCGTGAGGAACCGGTGCGGTGACCGGGGCGGCTTGCCTGTGGGCGGCCTCTGCGGATCGCTACGCGGAGAGGGAGTCGGGCGAGGTAGCTCTCCTCGGGGAATGCGGCGCTGTGCGGTGGTCCACGCGGGAGGATCCCTCCGGGCGGACCACCAGGGCAGCCCTTCAGCGCAAGTAGGTGCGCTGTCACTCGACCGACGACATCGTCCGCGCGGCATCGGCGAGGCTGACGGCGGAGGGCGTCTTGAGCTTGGCCCGGGTGCTGTCGACCCACTCCCGGGCGTTGCTGTATCCCTGCTCCAGGTATTCGAGTCCCTGGATCATGCACTCCAGCTTGTCCGCGTCGCGGGCGACCATGACCTCGAGCGAATCACCGTTCTCGTACTCGTCGACGACCGCCTGAATACCTGCCGCCACCGCCGGATGCGCGTCCGCGACCTGATCGGCGGTGACATCTTCGTTCTTGGCGGCAGTGAGATAGCGACGGCCGATCCAGGGGATGTCGCCGACCCGGGTCTCCTGGGTGTCGTGGAAGGTGCACAGAAGGGCGACCTTCGCGGGGTCGGCTCCCTCCATCATCGCGAGGACGGAACCGACCACAGCGGTACGGAAACTGTGCTCGGCGATCGTCTCGGGGTCCTTGACCCCCGCGATCCACCACCCTGATCGCTTCGCCCTCTTGAGAGCACCCATCTCCATCAGATAGCTGACGGAACCTTTGGCGTGCCGGTCGTCGGTCATGCGGCGTGTCCTCTCCACTGGATCATGGGGCGCTCAGTCTCAGACCGTGCCGTCAGCCCCGCCTCGCCCCGGTCGGCCACAGGACACGAACGGGGACGCCGGTGCGGCGTGCGTAGGCGACCACGTCGGCGGTTCCGCCGTAGCCTCGCGCCGGCTGCCCGTCCCACACGGCACAGAGCTCGTCCACGAGCCCCACGAGGATCTCACTCCCCGCCATGTGTGCCTGCGAGTCGGAATCCGTGAGTCCCGTGTGGTGCACGTCCGAGGCCCGGCCCAGGAGTTCGTCGTACGTGGCGCGGTGCCATGCCGGCAGGCTGTCCCGATACCTCTCGGCAGGCACGATGACCTCGATCCGGCCGCCGTGGTCCAGCACGGATTGAGCGAACCACGTGTCCGGTCCGTCCGCGATACAGCTCGCCCCCACCAGGCTCACGGGGTCGCACGTCGTGACGACCTCCACGAGGGCAGCCCGTACGCGCTGCTCCACCTCGACGGGCAGCCCACGGTGCCCGGTGATCCCCATCCTCATGATTCCCTCTCACTCACAGGTAGGCGTCATGCAGTCGCTCGTCGAATTCCCGGACGACAGCCTGACCCCTGATCCGACCCTCAGAGAGTGACCCACACTTCCGGTCCAGGGGGGGGCAACCGGCGGGGAGACCGTCCCCCGCCCTGCGGCGTACTCTCGTGACATGAGCAACGCTGGCGAGAACGTGAAGACCGTTCGTAAGCGTAGGGGCTTGTCGCAAAGGGAGTTGGCCACCGCATCGGGGGTTTCGCTCTCGACCATTCGAGAGCTTGAACAAGGAGATCGGGAAGGTGCGCGGCTGGAGACGCTGAGAATGCTCGCCGCCGCGCTCCGTGTGCCCACCATGCGCCTGGCCTCAGGCCCGCACGAGGAAGACCCGAGCACAGCGACGGTGGATCAGTGGACCGAAGTCCGGAACGCCATTGAACGACCGCCGTTGGCGGTTTGGGCGGACGATGAACCGCCCACAGTCGTGGGAGTGTGCAACGCCATCCAGGAGATCACGCCACTGTTCTCGAATGACGAGTACGGTGCCCTGTCGGTGCTGTTGCCGCGATTGCTCCAGGAGGCCGACGCGCTGGGTCCGGAGGGCAGGGCCGTCCGGGTGCGGCTCTTGCAGCTCGCCGGGTGGCTCATGGTCCAGACGCGACAGTTCAGCGCTGCCGAGACGGCCTTGGAGCGAGCTCTGGACGACGCAGTGGACCGCATGGAGGCTGCCGCCACGATCAACACCCAGTGCTGGCTACTCCTCCGCCAAGGCGAGTTGAGCAGGGCATATGACTTGGCCGTGAAGTGGGCGGACGAGACTGAACCCAAAATTTCCCGTGCGACTCCGGCAGAGCTGAGCACGTGGGGGTGGATGCTCCTTCGGGTATCCGCCGCAGCCGTCCGCAACTCGCAGCCTGGGGACGCCGCCGACGCTCTGAGGTTCGCCAAAGCGGCGGCCGTCGCACTAGGCAGGGAATACTCCCCCGAGAACGATTACTTGAGGACGTTCGGGCCCACAACGGTGGCTCTCAAAAGGGCGGAGAACGCGAGTGTCACGGACAGGCCGGACCTAGTTCTGAGACTGGCTGAAACAATCCCTGCCAAGGGGCTCAAGCCGACGTCCAATAATCGCAACCGTCACCTTTTGGATGTCGCCGACGCCTACGCCAAAACAGGCCAGTACGCGGAAGCGTTCGGCAAACTCGGGCAGATCAACAACGACAGTCCGGAGTGGCTGCCGAACCAACGGTACGCCCGCGTGATCCTCGAACGGGTGATCAAAGGCCGACGTACGTTGACGACCGAGATGCGAGCCATGGCCGACGTGGTCGGACTGCCCTGCTGAAGGATCACTCAGGGCACTTCCGTCCGGCTGATAGCCGAAGTGCCACAGACAACCGCCGTTCCGCTTCCTAGGTTGGGCCCGCAAGCCAGGAAGAGAGGGCAGGCGGGACACGATGACAAGCGAAGCACGGGCACGACTGGCCCGAATGATCGCAGAGCATGGCACCGGCGGCGCGCTCAGGGTGAGCCGGACCCCGGGAGAGTCGCCGGACGGGCGGGACCTCTCCGCCGGGACCATGGAGTACCCGCCCTGCCAATGCGCTCAACACCGCGCGGGTAAAGGGCTCCCGGACACGGCTGCACACCCCCGGGTCAGGCGTCGGCGCGTCGGAGACGGGCCAAGAGCGCGCACCGCTCTCGGACACCTCCCAGGGTTCCGGAACGCCTACGGCCAAGGACGGCCACCCATGATGATCGTCCCCCTGCACCCATGGGCCGAAGTCTCCGTACCACGCGCCAATCCACGCAGGCCACAGTCCACATGTACGGAATGCCTGCATCTCGGCATCGCACTCCGCCGAGCCCAGTGCGCCGAGAACCTCGCCGGAGGCGGGCCGTCAGGGCGCAGATGGCAAGCCACTACGAGGGCGAACACGCCCCAGGCGCGGCCGAGTTGACCCGATGAGCGTACCCTTGCCCCCGGCCCGGTGACGGCGGTCACAAAGCACGGCTCAATGACCCGGCCCAGTGGTGGGCGCCGGGATGGCGGGGCTCTTCGTACACTCCTCCCCCGGCGCCGAGGAAGCAGCACCCCGCCCCCGTCCCACATGGTTGAAGAGCAGGTTGAGCGCCACCGCCGCGATGCAGCCCGCGCTCACCCCCGAGTCGAGGATGATCTTCAGGGTCGCGGGGATTCCCGCGCCGTCGTAGAACCTCGGGGAGATCACCGGGATCATCCCCACTCCCAGCGACGTCGCCGCGACCAGCAGGTTGTCGCCCTTGTCCAGGCCCGCCCCGCGGAGGACGTTCACGCCGCTCGCCGCCACGCTGCCGAAGAGGACGATGCCCGCGCCGCCGAGGACCGGGCGGGGGACGACCGCGATGAGGGAGGCGAAGACCGGGCTCAGGCCCAGGGCCACGAACATCACGCCGCACGCCGCGACCACGAAGCGGCTGCGGACGCGGGTGATCGCGACGAGGCCGATGTTCTGGGCGAAGGCGCTGTTGGCGAAGCCGTTGAAGAGCGGGCTGACGGCGGTGCCGAGCGTGTCCGCGCGCAGGCCGCGCGCGATGACCTTCTCGTCCGCCTCGCGGCCGACGACCTCGCCGAGGGCGAGCATGTCGGCGGTGCTCTCGGTCATACAGACCAGCATGAGCACGCACATCGACACGATCGCGGAGATCGCGAAGTGCGGGGCGCCGAAGTGGAAGGGGCTGGGGAAGCCGACGATCCGGGCGTGCTCGGCGGGCGTGAAGTCGACGGCGCCGGCCGGAATGGCGATCAGGGTGCCGGCGACCAGGCCGAGGAGGACCGCGATCTGCCGGAGGAAGCCGCGCAGCAGCCTGCGCAGTCCGAGAACGACGGCGAGCGTCGCGCCCGCCAGCCCGAGGCCGGTGAGCGAGGCGGGGTGGTCCGACTGGCCGCCCTGGATCCAGGTGAAGGCGACCGGCAGCAGCGTGATGCCGATCAGGGTGATGACGGTGCCGCTGACGACGGGCGGGAAGAAGCGGATGAGTTTGCAGAAGTAAGGGGCCAGGAGGAAGCCGAGGACCCCGGCCACGATCACCGCGCCGTAGATGACCGGCAGGGCATCCCCCTTGTGGGGCTGGGCGTTCGCGACGGCCACCATGGGGGCGACGCCCGCGAAGGAGACGCCGTTGACGAACGGCAGCCGGGCTCCGACCTTCCAGAACCCGATCGTCTGGAGCAGCGTCGCGATGCCCGCCGTGAAGAGCGCGGCGCTGACCAGGAACGTGATCTCCAGCGGGGAGAGTCCGAGGGCCGCGCCGAGGACGAGGGGCGGCGCGACCACGCCCGCGTAGCTCGCCGCGACGTGCTGGAAGCCGCCGGCCAGCAGCTTCCCCGGTGGCAGGAGCCGGTCCACCGGGTGGACATCGCCGCTGTCGCCGCCCGCGGCGGCCGGCTCGGTGCTTCGCTCGGTGAACCTGGGCACTGTGGCCACGGCGGTTCCTCCTGTCGATTTTCGTGTCGCCGATGTGACACGGCTTCAGGGAGGCGGCGCTGCAAGGAAGAGGGGGGCTTGCGTGAGGGGGCGGGAACGGACCGGGGCGCCGTCGTGCGGGCGCCCCGGTCCGCCGCCCGTGGGACCCGGAGGTCCACGGGCCCGGCCGAGGTCCGTCCACCTCCGCCGGGTCTCGGGCCGGGCCGGGCGAGGCCGGGCCGGGCAGGAGGCGTCAGTCGCCCGCCGCGATGCGCGCCAGGCGGCGGGAGGCGTCGCGGGCGCCACGGGTGATGGCGTCCTCGTCGGCGGTGGTCAGTCTGCCGTCCTCGACGACGGCCCGGCCGTTGATCAGGGACAAGGTCACCGGCGCGGCGGCGCCGAGCACCAGCGCGGCGACGGGGTCGGCGATGGTCGAGTGCCCGAGCCCGTCGAGCTTCCAGAGCACGAGGTCGGCGAGCTTACCCGGCTCCAGGGAGCCGATCTCCCGTTCCCGGCCCAGGACTCGGGCTCCGCCGTACGTGCCCATCCGCAGTACCTGACGGACCTTCAGGGCGGCTGCCCCGCCCGCGAGCCGGTGGATCAGCAGGGCGTTGCGGAGCTCGGTGTGCAGTTCCCCGGACTCGTTGGACGCTGTGCCGTCGACGCCCAGGCCGACGGGGACGCCGGCCCGCAGCAGGTCGGGGACGCGGGCCGTGCCGGCCGCGAGCCGGGCGTTGGAGGAGGGGCAGTGGCCCACGCCCGTGCCGGTGCGGGCGAAGGCGGCGATGTCGGTGTCGTTCATATGGACGCAGTGGGCCATCCACACGTCGTCGCCGAGCCAGCCGGTGGACTCGAAGTAGTCGGTGGGCCCCATGCCGAACAGCTCCTTGCAGAACTGTTCCTCCTCGACGGTCTCCGAGCCATGGGTGTGCAGGCGCACACCCTTGCGGCGGGCCAGCACGGCGGCCTCGCGGAGCAGTTCGGTGGAGACGGAGAAGGGCGAGCAGGGGGCGACGCCGATCCGCAGCATCGAGTCGAAGGCCGGGTCGTGGTAGGTGTCGATGGCCTCCTCGGTCGCGATCAGCGCGGCCTCGGTGGTCTCGACCGCGAAGTCGGGGGGCAGGCCGCCGTCGGACTTCCCGCGGTCCATCGAACCGCGGGTGGGGCTGAACCGCACGCCCATCTCGCGCGCGGCCCGGATCTCGGCGCCGAGGAGGTCGCCGGAGCCGCGGGGGAAGACGTAGTGGTGGTCCATGGCGGTGGTGACGCCACCGCGGACCATCATCGCGAGGGAGCCCCGCGCGGCCGCGTACACCATCTCTTCGTCGATCCGCGCCCAGATGGGATAGAGGGCGACGAGCCAGTCGAAGAGCACGGAGTCCTGGGCGAGGCCGCGGGTGAGCCACTGGTAGAAGTGGTGGTGGGTGTTGACGAGGCCGGGGGTGACGAGGTGTCCGGTGCCGTCGACGCGGCGGACGACTCCGGTCAGCCCCGCGGGGGCCGGGCCCGGGCCCACGGACTCGATCCTGTTCCCGGCGACGACGACGTGGCCGCTCGGGTGCTCGGTGTCCTGGGCGTCGACGGTGGCGACGGCGCAGTTCTCGATGACAGTCCGCTCGGGTGCGTGCGGTGCTTGCGGTGGTGCGGCCACGGTGATTCCTCGCAGTCGGGTCACGGAAGGTTCGTCAGGTCCACCGGGATGGCGGACTCGGCGCCCTCACGCAGGACGGTCGCCTCGATGAGGCCGTACGGGCGGTCGGCCGCGAAGTAGACCTCGTTGTCGTTCTTGAGGCCGAACGGTTCGAGGTCCGCCAGGAAGTGGTGCTTGTTCGGGAGCGAGAGGCGGATCTCGTCGATCTCGGGGCGGCGGTCGATGACCCGCGAGCCCATCTGGAAGAGCGTCTGCTGCAGGGAGTAGGAGTACGTCTCGGCGAAGGCGGTCAGCAGGTGTTCCCGGGTGGCCGTGTAACTGCGGTTCCAGTCCGGGGATCGCACCGTGTCGTCGAACCGGGCGTGCCGCCAGCGGGCGTGGACCTGCGTGGCGAGGATCCGGTCCCGGGTCTCCTGGAGCGTGGTATAGCGGTCCTTGACGTAGCCGTGGAACTCGGAGTCGGTGGTGTTGAGCACCACGAGGTCCTTGAGCCCGGAGATCACCTGCCATGCGCGGCCGTCGAAGGTGATCTGCGCGGTGCGGGTCTCCTGGTTCGCGCGGACGAAGGAGTGCCGCCGCTCCCCCGGGGTCTCGATGCGCTCCCAGGCGTACTCCTCCAGCCGGATGCGCGCGGTCCTGACGGCCGGCTGGCTGACGACGAAGTGCCGGGCCAGGTGGACGCCGAACGCCTCGGCCGAGGCTATGCCGCGCTCCTTGGCGAAGGCGAAGACGGTGTTCTTGGTGGTGTCGGTGGTCAGGACGCGGGAGTTGGAGCCCGAGAGGTGGACGTCCTCCATGTCACCGGAGAGCGCGACCGAGACGTTGAGGTCCTTCAGGTGGTGGGTGTCCCCGTCACGGGTGACCTTCAGGACGCGGGTCTCGGCTTTGCCGTACTGGTTCTGGCCAAGGATGGGCATGGGGGTCGCTAGCTCCCTCGGTAAACGGAATAGCCGAACGGGTTGAGCAGCAGCGGTACGTGATAGTGCTCGCCCGGTGTGACGGCGAAGGCGATCGCCACTTCCGGGAAGAAGGCCGCGCCCCCGTCCCGCTCCCCGGAGCGGGAGAGATAGGGCTCGACGGCGAAGAGGAGCCGCGCCTGGCCGGCGCCGGCCGGCAGCGGGGGGAAGTCCTGGCAGCGCCCGTCGGCGTCGGTCGTCGAGATGCCGGCCGGCTCCCAGGGGCCGTCGGGCTTCTCCCGGACGGACAGCTCGACAGCGACGCCCCGGGCCGGGCGGCCGATGGTGGTGTCCAGGACGTGGGTGGACACGGTCACAGGGATCGTCCGGCCGCTCATGGTGGCGCTCCTCCGTCGTCGGGCTCCGGCGTGACGTTCGCCGTCTGCGGCTCTTCCGCGAGCCGGGTCAGCCGGATGCGATTGATCTTGCCGAGTTCTGTGCGCACGATCTCGCGCTCGCGTTCCGGCGTGTTGTCGGTCCTGTAACGGATCGCGTCGTACAGCTGTCCGGCGGTGAGGCCGGTGGCGCAGATCAGGAAGACGTGCCCGAACTTCTCCTGGTAGGCGAGATTGCGCGCGAGCATCTCGGCCTGGAGGGCGGCGGGCGCGCCCGCCATGCCGCGCTGTTCGCGGGCGGACACCGGGTCGCCGGGGGTGGGGCGGCCGATGGGCGGGTGGCCGGACATCGCCTCGGCGAGGTCGGCCGGGGTGAGGGCGGCCATGGCGGTGTCGCTGGCGGCGCACAGGGCGGCGGTGTCGGGGTAGGGCCGGTGGGGGAGCAGGGCGCTCGCCCACGTCCGGCTGGCGCAGATCTCGCGGAGCGCGGCGCGGGCCGCGCTGTCCGCCACCTCGTTGAACCGGGCCAGGCCCGGCGTCGGACTCGAAGTCACGGGTGCCTCCGTGGCCGCTTGTCGATGGGCGGGGAAGGGCTGCGCATAGCTAACGCCTCGAAGAACACGGCGTCAACAGTTTGTTGAATTCCACGGGCCCGCTAATCCGCGCGACGGCCCTCACCCCGGGAGGGGTTCTCCCGGTTCAGGTAGTTGTAAACGGTGAAGCGACTCACGCCCAGCGCCGAGGCCACGGTCTCCACGCCGTGCCGTACGGAGAAGGCGCCGCGCGCCTCCAGACCCCGCACCACCGACTGCTTGGTCTTGCGGTCGAGTTCGGACAGCGGCAGGCCGTGCCGGCGTTCGAGGTCGGCCAGGATGCGGTCGAGGGAGTCGGAGAGGTGCGGCAGGCGTACGGCGACGACGGCGCGGCCCTCCCAGGACAGCAGCACGTCGTCACCCAGGGCGTGCTCCGGGTCGACCATCTCGCCGCCCATGGCGTCGACGAGCGGCCGGACGGCCGCGCGGAAGGCGTCGTCCGTGGCGGTCACGAGCCGTTCTCCCCGACCACGTTGAGCTGCAGGGACACCCGCGTGGCACCGGCGCGCAGCGATTCGCGGAGCACCTCGTCCACGGTGGCCAGCACCACCTCGGCGCGGCCCTCGGCGGTGGTGCCGAACGGGCCGACGTCCACGGCGTCGAGGTCGGCTCCCTGGACGACCTCGCGGGCCGCCTCCGCGTGGGGCGGCGCCTCGTCGAGGTCGAAGGGCTCGGTCGTGAACTCCACTCGCAATCGCAGCATGGGCACACGGTAGCGCCGCGACTCCCCTTGACAGCCTTCGCGGCCCGCGGGCACGCTTCCGTTGAGCAGAATTCAAATTCCGCCATACGGAAGCGAGTACCTGTCATGGGTCTTCCGGAGCCGCGCTTCGATGTGAATCTGTCGATCCTCTTCACCGAACTCCCCCTCCTGGAGCGGCCTGCCGCAGCGGCCGCGGCGGGCTTCACCGCGGTCGAGCTGTGGTGGCCCTGGCCGGACCGCCCCGTGCCGGAGAAGCGCGAACTCGACGCCCTGCGCGGCGCGTTGCGCGACGCGGGGACACAGCTCGTCGGCCTGAACTTCTTCGCCGGACGGCTGCCCGGCCCCGACCGGGGCGCGCTCTCGATACCCGGCCCGGCCTCCGACGGCTTCCGCGCGAACCTCGACGTCGCCGCCGACTTCGCCGCCTCGCTCGGCTGTACGGCACTCAACGCCCTCTACGGCAGCCGCGTCCAGGGCGTCGACCCGCGCACGCAGGACGCGCTGGCCCTGGAGAACCTCGTGCGCGCGGCACGCGCCGCGGACCGGGTGGGGGCGGTGCTCCTGATCGAGGCGCTCAACGCGGTGGAGTCACCGCTCTACCCCCTCACCGGCGCGGCGAAGGCGGTCGCGCTGGCCGAGGCCGTGAACGCGGCGAGCGGCCTGGGCAACGCGCGGTTCCTGATGGACCTCTACCACCTGGCGATGGGCGGCGAGGACCTGCGCGCCGTGATCGACGACCACACCGCCGTGACCGGCCACGTCCAGATCGCGGACGCGCCGGGGCGCGGGGCGCCCGGGTCCGGAGCGCTTGACTTCCCGGAGCTGCTGGGGCACTTGGGGAAGACGGGCTACGACGGGTGGGTGGGGCTGGAGTACGCGGCGCCGCACGCCGAGGCGTTCGGCTGGCTGGAGGACTTCCGCCTCGGCGCCGGATGAGCACCGGGCCCGCACCCCGTACGCCCCCGCACCCCGCGCCCGTGCGCACCTGCACCCGCACCCGCACCCGCACCCGCACAACCAGCGAAAGGACCCCGATGCCCACCCCCCGGATCGCCTGGATAGGACTCGGGATCATGGGATCCCCCATGGCCGAGAACCTGCTCAAGGCCGGATACCACGTCACCGGCCACACCCTGGAGCAGCACAAGCTCGACCGGCTCGCCGAAGCCGGCGGCACCCCCGCCGCCTCCGTCGCGGAAGCGGTCCGGGGCGCCGACATCGTCGTCACGATGCTCCCCGCCGACCCCCAGCTGGAGGCGGTGACCCTCGGCGAGGACGGGGTGCTCGCGCACGCCGCGCCCGGCACGCTGCTGATCGACATGTCGACCGTCGCGCCGAGCACCTCCGTCGCCCTGGCCGCGGCCGCCGCCGCGCGGGACATCCGCGTGCTGGACGCGCCCGTGTCCGGCGGTGAGGCGGGCGCCGTCGAAGGAGTGCTCTCGATCATGGTCGGCGGGGAGCGCGCCGACTTCGACCTGGCCGCGCCGCTGTTCCGCGCGCTCGGCACGACGGTCGTCCACTGCGGGACGCACGGCAGCGGCCAGACCGTGAAGGCCGCCAACCAGCTGGTCGTCGCGGTCAACATCCAGGTCTGCGCGGAAGCGGTGGTCTTCCTGCAAAAGTCGGGCGTCGACCTCGGCGCGGCGCTGGAGGTGCTGGGCGGCGGGCTCGCCGGTTCGGCCGTGCTGGAGCGCAAGCGGCACAACTTCCTCGCCCACGACTTCGCCCCCGGCTTCCGCATCGACCTGCACCACAAGGACATGGGCATCGTCACCGAGGCGGCCCGCGCCGTCGGCGCCGCCCTCCCGCTCGGCGCGGTGGCCGCGACGCTGGTCGCCGCGGCGCGGGCGCAGGGCGACGGCGCCCTGGACCACTCCGCCCTGCTGCGCGGCGTCGAGCGGCTCTCGGGGGTGGCCTCATGAGCGACCGGTCCACGCGAAAGCGCGTGCCCGCCATGGAGGCGGCCGTACAGATCATGAAGGACGAGGGCGTCGACATCGCGTTCGGCTGTCCCGGGGCGGCGATCCTGCCGCTGTACAAAGCGATGCACACCGTGGGCGGCATCGAGCACTTGATCGTCCGTCACGAAGAGGGCGCGACACACATGGCCGACGGCTGGGCCCGTACGAACGGCCGGGTCGGCGTCGCGCTCGCCACCTCGGGGCCGGGGGCGACGAACCTGGTCACCGGGCTCTACACCGCGTTCGCCGACTCCGTGCCCATGGTGTGCGTGACCGGGCAGGCGGTGTCGGCCAAGCTGCACCAGGAGGCGTTCCAGGCGGTCGACATCGTGGAGATCGTCCGGCCGGTCACCAAGTGGGCCGTGCAGATCAAGGAGGCCGCGCAGATCCCGTGGGTGTTCCGGGAAGCCTTCCGCGTGGCGCGCGAGGGCCGTCCCGGGCCGGTGCTGATCGACATCCCACTCGACATCGCGGGGCGCGAGATCTCCTACGACCCCGCGCTCGACGCCCGGCTGCCGGTCCCCGCCGTGGCCCCGCACCCGCCCCGCGTCGAGGCCGCCCTCGACCTGCTGCTGGCCGCCGAGCGGCCGCTGGTGCTGGCGGGCGGCGGGGTGATCCTCGCGGAGGCGTCGGCCGCGCTGCGGGAGCTGGTGGAGTTCCTGCGGGTGCCCTTCCAGGTGACGCTGATGGGCAAGGGCGCCATCGAGGACGACCACGAGCTGCACATGGGCACGACCGGCATCCAGACCTCGCAGCGCTACGCCAACGCCTCTTTCCTGGAGGCGGACTTCGTGCTCGCGGTCGGCGCCCGCTTCGGCGACCGGCACACCGGCGCGGACCTCGGTGTCTACCGCGGCGAGCGGACGTTCGTCCATGTGGACATCGAACCCACCCAGCTGGGCAGGGTCTTCGAGCCGGACCTCGGCATCGTCTCCGACGCCGGCCTGTTCCTCACCGCCCTGCTGGACGCCGCGCGGGCCCGCGGCGCGCGGCCGGCCATCGCGCCGTGGGCCGAGCGCTGCCGGGAGCTCAAGCGGACGCTGGTGCGCCGGGAGGACTTCACGAGCACGCCCGTCAAGGCGCCCCGGGTCTACAAGGAGATCAACGAGATCTTCGGGCCCGACACGTATTTCGTCACCGCCATCGGCCTCTACCAGATCTGGGGCGGCCAGCACCAGAAGTCCCATCTGCCGCGGCGCTATCAGGTGTGCGGGCAGGCGGGCCCGCTGGGCTGGGAGATCCCGGCGGCGATCGGCGTGAAGAAGGCGCTCCAGGGCCAGGGCAGGGGTGACACCGAGGTCGTCGGCATCGTGGGTGACTACAGCTTCCAGTACATGGTCGAGGAGCTGGCGGTCGCCGCGCAGTACGACGTCCCGTTCGTCCTGATCATGCTGAACAACGAGTACCTGGGCCTGATCCGGCAGGCGTCGATCGGCTACGGCATGAACTACCAGGTCGACATCCACTACGACGAGACGGGCACCGACAACGTCAAGCTGATGGAGGCGTACGGCTGTTCAGGGCGCCGCGTCGTGGATCCGGGCGACATCCGCACGGCGGTGGAGTGGGCGCGCAAGGAGGCCGTGGCGACGTCCCGCCCAGTGCTGGTGGAGATCCTCATCGAGCGCGAGGCGAACACGCCGCACGGCCCGGACATCGACTCGGTGAGGGAGTTCGAGCCGCTTCGCTGAACCGGGCGCGCCGGACCGGCACGCGACGGCATCTCGCGCCTCCCCCTGCGGGCAAGGACACCATTCACGCCCCCGGCGCGCCCTCATCGTGGACGATGGGCCCGTACTCACACACCCACGGACCCGTTGCTGGAGCCGAGAAAATGGCCAAGAGCGTGCCGGTTCACTGCCCGACATGCCGTCGGGAGCACTCCTTCACCCCGCCCACCTTCCCCTGCGCGTGCGGGGCACCGCTCACCCTGCCCGTCCTGCCCGACGCCTCACCCGAGTTACTGGTGCACCGCACCTGGCGCGACTCCTGGGTGGCGGTCCGCTGCCCCGCCTGCGACCGCCAGGACCAGTGGCCCCGGCCGGAGTTCGGGTGCTCCTGCGGCACCGTGGTGCGGCTGCCCGTCGAGCCTGTGCGCGGCCCGGAAGGCGGGCCGCGGGCCCTGCGGCCCGCCTTCCGCCCGGTGGCCATCTCCACCCCGGAGGGCGCTATTGTGGTTGCCGAGGGGTGTCTTAAGTTGGCTGGGTTCGCAGACGTGACCCGGCCGGGCGACCCCGCCGAGTCGGGGGTCGACCTGCGGGCCGAGGGACTGGTCGCCCGGATCGACCCGACCACCCTGCCGACCTCGCTGCGCGCGGTCGAGTGCCTGTGGCTGCACGGCCTGAACGACGCGGCGACCGGCACCTTCTTCTCCCTCGCGGGATACGAGCGCGACGCGAGATCGCGCGCCGAGGAGCTCCGACTCCCGCTGTTCGTCATGGATCTGACGGGCACTCCGCAACCACTGAACGGAGCGGCCGATGAACTGGTCGAGCGGGGCCCGTCCTGATCACGCGGGCCCCGGTCCGCCCCGCCAACCTCAATTCTTCCTCTGAACCGGAACTTCGGCATGGCATGCCGGCCCCCTCCGGGCACAGACTTGCCGCGGGCCCGCGACACGAACGGGGGATCGCGGGCCCCTCCAGCCATCTCAGCTCGCGCGGGCGGCGGTCAGCCCGCTCGCCGCGGCCCGCTCCCTCAGCTCCACCTTGCGGACCTTGCCGCTGACCGTCATGGGGAAGGACTCCAGGATCCACAGCTGCCGCGGGATCTTGTAGTGCGCGAGGCGGCCCCGGCAGTAGCGGGCGAGCTCGTCGCGGCTGAGGGACGCGGCGGGGTCGCGGAGGACGACGCAGGCCATGATCTCCTCGCCGTACTTCTCGTCCGGGACCCCGATCACCTGCACATCGGCGATCTTGGGGTGGGAGTGGAGGAACTCCTCGATCTCCCGCGGGTAGACGTTCTCCCCACCCCTGATGATCATGTCCTTGATGCGGCCGACGATCCGTACGTAGCCGTCCTCGTCCATCACCGCGAGGTCACCGGTGTGCATCCAGCCGTCGGCGTCGACGGCCTCGGCCGTGCGGTCGGGCTCGTCCCAGTAGCCGAGCATCACCGAATAGCCGCGGGTGCACAGCTCGCCCGCCTCGCCGCGCGCGAGCGTGGCGCCGCCGTCCGGGTCGATGATCTTGACCTGGAGGTGCGGCAGGACCCGGCCCACGGTCCCGGTACGCCGCTCCACCGGGTCGTCCGCCCGGGTCTGGGTGGAGACCGGTGAGGTCTCCGTCATGCCGTAGCAGATGGCCACCTCGGCCATGTGCATCTCCGTCATGACCCGCTTCATCACCTCTTCCGGGCACGGCGAGCCGGCCATGATGCCGGTGCGCAGCGAGGAGAGGTCGTAGGTGGCGAAGTCGGGGAGGTTCAGCTCGGCGATGAACATGGTGGGGACGCCGTAGAGGGAGGTGCAGCGTTCCCGCTCGACCGCGTGCAGGGTGGCGACGGGGTCGAAGGAGCGCGCCGGGATGACGACGCAGGAGCCGTGGGTGGTGGCCGCGAGGTTGCCCATGACCATGCCGAAGCAGTGGTAGAAGGGCACGGGCACGGCGATCCGGTCGGCCTCGGTGTAGCCGACCGACTCCCCCACGAAATAGCCGTTGTTGAGGATGTTGTGGTGGGAGAGCGTGGCGCCCTTGGGGAAGCCGGTGGTGCCGGAGGTGTACTGGATGTTCACCGGGTCGTAGCAGCCGAGCTGTGCCTCCCGCTCGGCCAGCCGCCCGGGCGCCACCCGCTCGCCCAGGCGGATCATCCCGTCCCAGGTGGGGTCGTCGATGTAGACGACGTCGCGCAGCGCCGGGCAGTCGGCGCGCACCTGCTCGACCATGCGGCGGTAGTCGCTGGTCTTGTGCTCGACGGAGGAGACGAGCACGCCGATGCCGGCCTGTCGCAGCACGAAGCCCAGTTCGTGGACGCGGTAGGCGGGGTTGACGTTGACCATGACGGCGCCGATCCGGGCGGTGGCGTACTGCACCATCACCCACTCCGGGCAGTTGACGGCCCAGAGCCCGACCCGGTCCCCTTTCGCCACCCCCTTCGCGAGCAGGCCCAGCGCGACCTCCTCGACGGCCCGGCCGAACTCCGCGTAGGTCCAGCGGCGGCCGCTCGGGACGTCGACGAGCGCCTCGCGGTCACCGAAGCGTTCGATGGTGAAGGCCAGGTCGGCGCCGATGGTGTCGTCGATCAACGGGACGGAGGTGCTGCCGGCCGCGTACGCGGGTGTGGTCACCGGTGGTCTTCCTCTCGGTATTCGTCTCCGCCGCCCCGTGCGGTGCGCTCGCGCAGCTCGATGCGGCGGATCTTGCCGGACACGGTCTTCGGCAGCTCGGCGAACTCCAGCCGCCGTACGCGCTTGTAGGGGGCGAGAGTGGCCCGCGAGTGCGCGAAGAGGGCCTTCGCGGTGGCGGCGCCGGGTTCCCAGCCCTCCGCGAGCACGATGTACGCCTTGGGCACGGCGAGCCGCAGCGGGTCGGGGGCGGGGACGACCGCGGCCTCCGCGACGGCCTCGTGCTCGAGGAGCGCGCTCTCCAGCTCGAAGGGGGAGACCTTGTAGTCACTTGACTTGAACACATCGTCGCTGCGGCCCACATAGGTGATATACCCATCGGCGTCGCGCGAGCCGATGTCCCCGGTGCGGTAGTAGCCGCCCTCCATCACCTCGGCCGTGCGCTCCGGGTCGCCCGCGTAGCCGGTCATCAGGCCGACGGGCCGCTCGCGCAGGTCGAGGGCGATCTCGCCCTCGTCGGCCGGGAGGCCGGTGACGGGGTCGAGGAGGACGACCGTGAAGCCGGGGCTCGGGCGGCCCATGGAGCCGGTCTTGAGCACCTGGCCGGGCGGGTTGGCGACCTGCACGGAGGTCTCCGTCTGCCCGAAGCCGTCCCGGATCGTGACGCCCCACGCCCGCCGCACGGTCTCGATCACCTCGGGGTTGAGCGGCTCGCCCGCCGCGACCACCTCGCGCGGCGGGGTGCGCAGGGCGCCCAGGTCGGCCTGGATGAGCATCCGCCAGACCGTGGGCGGCGCGCAGAAGCTGGTGACCCCGCAGCGGTCCATCTCCGCCATCAGCCGGGCCGCGTCGAAGCGGGTGTAGTTGTGCACGAAGACGGTGGCCTCGGCGTTCCACGGCGCGAAGAGGTTGGACCACGCGTGCTTGGCCCAGCCGGGCGAGGAGATGTTGAGATGGACGTCGCCGGGGCGCAGCCCGATCCAGTACATGGTCGACAAGTGGCCGATGGGGTACGAGATGTGGCTGTGCTCCACCAGCTTGGGGCGCGCGGTGGTGCCCGAGGTGAAATAGAGCAGCAGCGTGTCGTCGGCGCGGGTCGGCCCGTCGGGGGTGAAGGTCCCGGAGGCGGTCGCGGAGTCCTCGTAGGCGAGCCAGCCCGGGGCGGTGGTGCCGCCGACGGCGATCCGGGTGTAGTCGCCGGGCACGCCGTCGAACTTGCCGGTGTCCTCGGCCCGTACGAGCACATGGGCCGCCCGGCCGCGCTCGATCCGGTCGGCGAGGTCGGCCGGGCCCAGCAGCGGGGTGGCGGGGATGACGACGGCCCGCAGCTTCATCGCGGCGAGCGCGGTCTCCCACAGCTCGGTCTGGTTGCCGAGCATGACGACGACGCGGTCACCGGCCCGGACGCCGTGCCCGCGCAGCCAGTTCGCGACCTGGTCGGAGCGGCGCCGCAGCGCGTCGAACGACAGCCGTGCCTCACCGCCGTCCTCCTCGACGATCCACAGCGCCGTGCGGTCGTTGCCCTCGGCGATGACATCGAACCAGTCCAGCGCCCAGTTGAACTCCCGCGGACGCGGCCAGCCGAACCCCTCGTACGCGGCCGCGTAGTCCGTGCGCCGCGCGAGCAGGAAGTCGCGCGCCGCGCGGAACTCCGCCGTGGGCCCGCCCGGGCCCCGCACCGCGTCCGTCAGCTGCATGGGCGTCATGTGTCCTCCAGTTCACGGTCCGGGTGACCGGCCCGCTGGTTAGCATCGTGCGACGGTGATCTGAGTCTCACCACCCCCGGACAGGGGTAGCCGCATTTCAGGGATACGGAGATTCCGACTTCGCATCCGGTTGGGGAGGCAGTGATGGGTGATCCTGACGGGGCGGCCGAGGTCCGGGCCGCTCTGCTGCGGATGCGCAGGAACACGGGGCTTTCGGTCGCCTTCGGGGGACTGCTGGCGAGCTCACGGCAGTTCCGGATATCGGACATGACCGGCACGACGACACCGGCGCTGCGCGGGCTGGCCATCCGCACGGGCAGCGGACTGGGCGGCAAGGCGGCCGCCCTGGGCCGGCCGCTGTCCGTCACCGACTATCAGTCCTCGCACGTCATCAGCCATGAGTACGACGCGGCGGTGGCCGCGGAGGGCCTGCGTTCCGTCATGGCCGTGCCCGTGGTCGTACGGGGGCGGGTGCGCGGTGTCCTCTACGGCGCGCTCCGGCGGCCGCTCGCGCTCGGCGACCGCTCGCTGAGCGCCGCGATGGACGCGGCGCGGGACCTCGAACAGACCCTCGCCGTGCGGGACGAGGTCCATCAGCTGCTCTCCGTGGCACAGCAGCCGACCACGGCGGACCCGGCGATGTGGGAGGAGGTCCGCGAGGCCCACGGGTCGCTGCGCGCGCTGGCCCAGCGGGTCCAGGACCCCGGGCTGCGCCAGGAATTACTGGCCGCCTGCGGCCGGCTGGCCCGGGCCTCTTCCCCCGGCGCCGCCGAGCCCGCCGTGGACCTGTCCCCGCGCGAGGTGGACGTGCTGGCGTGCGTGGCCTCCGGCGCGACGAACGCGGCGGCCGCGGAGCGGCTGGGCCTCCGGCCGGAGACCGTCAAGAGCTATCTGCGCTCGGGCATGCGGAAGCTGGGGGCACACACGAGGCTGGAGGCGGTGGTGGCGGCCCGGCGGGCGGGGGTGCTGCCGTAAGCGGGGGTGGTGAGGGGGCTTGAAGGTCATGCGCCCGCGGCGGGCGGGTGCGCGCCCTCATCGGCAACCTCTGCCGTGGGCGGATGGCACCCCATGCCGCAACCGTGTCAACAGGTCGTCAAAGGAGCGGCACGGGGGGTCAACAGGCTGTCAATGAACGGCTCCCGCACCCGGCCCCCGGGCATAGCGTGTGCGAGCGGCGGCACCACCCCGCCGTACCGACACCCTTCCGAGGATCGTCATGCACTTGAGCCGTACTCCCTCCGAAGCAGCCGCGATCGCGGCGGTCGACAGCCCGCAGGCCGACGACGGAGAGCCGTCGGAACCCGACCATTCGACCGGCCCGGCCACCGTCCGGGCACTCCCGCTCCACGTACCCGTGCGGCGCTGCTCCAGTGGCTTCTCGCTCCGGGTCTTCCGATCGCCGCTGGGCGACCGTACCGCCGTCGCTTTCACCACGAAGCGGCGGCTTTCCGACGTTCTGGGGACCGATCAGGTCTCCGTCCGCCTCGCGCTGCCCGCCGTGCGCGCGCTCGCGGCGCCGCTCGGGGTGGACCTCGTGTCCGTGGACCCGCAGCTCACCGCCCCGCCGGTCCGTCCCACGGGCCCGCTCACGCTGCCGGACGGGAGCCCTGGCCCGTCCCGCGACTGACGCCGCCCGCTGCCCGCCCCGTCCGCACCGCACGTCACCGAGAAGGCTCCCGTGTCCCTTCCGCTCACCGCATGTGCCCCGGCCCACTCCCCCTCGGGCGTGCCCGTGTGGCCCGCCTCCACACAGCCGCTGCGGACCGGCGGCCTGGCCGTCGGCGGCGTCTCCCTCGCGGAGGTCGCCGACCGCTTCGGCACCCCCTCGTACGTCATCGACGAGGCCGAGGTGCGCGGCCGGGCCCGCGCCTGGCGGGCCGCGCTGCCGGACGCGGACGTCGCGTACGCGGGCAAGGCGTTCCTCTCCCGCGCGATGATCCGCTGGGTCGAGGAGGAGGGGCTGAGCCTGGACGTCTGCTCGGCCGGCGAGCTGGAGCTCGCCGCGCTCAGCGGCTTCCCCGCCGAGCGGATCGTCATGCACGGCAACGCCAAGAGCCCGGCCGACCTGCGGGACGCTTTGCGCCTGGGCGTGGGCCGGATCGTCATCGACAGCACCGGCGAGATCGCCTCGCTCGCCGCGCAGCTGCCGCCGGGCGCCCGCCAGCGGGTGCTGCTGCGGGTCGTGCCCGGCGTCGCGGCGGGCGCGCACGCGGCCGTGCGGACGGGGGTGGAGGGCCAGAAGTTCGGCCTGCCCATCTCGGGCGGGGAGGCCGAGGACGCGGTGGCGCGGATCCTGGCGCAGCCGCGGCTCGAACTGGCCGGGCTGCACTGCCACCTCGGTTCGCAGATCGCCGGCATCGGCCCGTACGTCACCGCCGTCCGCAAGCTCACCGCGCTGCTCGCCCTGCTCCGCGACCGGCACGGGGTGACCTTCCCCGAGCTGGACCTCGGCGGCGGCTTCGCCATCGCCTACCGGGATGGCGACCCGGTGCTCGACCCGGAGCTGTACGCGACGCGGGTGACCGCCGAACTCGCCCTGCAATGCGCCAGGTTCGGCCTGCCGGTGCCCCGGCTCACGGTGGAGCCGGGCCGCTGGATCGCGGGCCCGGCGGGCGTGGCGCTCTACCGCGTGCTGTCGGTCAAGACGACCGGCGGGCACACGTTCGTCGCCGTGGACGGCGGGATGAGCGACAACCCGCGGCCCGCGCTGTACGGCGTGCGGTACACCGTCCGGCTGGCGGGCCGGGCCTCGGGCGCGCCCGCGCGGACCACGACCGTGGTGGGGCGGCACTGCGAGGCGGGCGACGTCCTCGCGGAGGACGTGGAGCTGCCGGGCGACATCCGCCCCGGCGACATCCTGGCCGTCCCGGCGGCCGGGGCGTACCACGTGTCGATGGCCTCGGCGTACAACCTGGTGGGCAGGCCGCCCGTCGTGGCGGTGTCCGAGGGGCGCGCACGGCTGCTCGTACGGCGGGAGACGCTGGAGGATCTGCGCAGCCGGGACGTGGGGGACTGACGGCCGCGCGGGGCCGCGGGGCCGCGGGGCCGCTGGGGCGCCGGGGCGCCGGGCCGCTGGGGGCGCGGCTGGCCTGGGGCTGGGCCCGAGCCGGCACCGGGCACTGGTGTCCCACGGGCCGCTGGGGGCGCCGGGCCGTCTGTCCGCTGGGTCGTCTGTCCGCTGGGCGCGGGGGGTGCCCGGCTGGGGGTGCGGGGACCCGGGCCGGGGAGGCGCTGGGCCGCCGGGCCGTGAGCGCTTGACCGGGGACGTCGGGCGCGGCTCGGCCGGGGACGTCGGGCGCGGCTCACATCGGCCTCATCCGCCACACCTGCCCCGAACGCTTCTTTTGGCCCGTATATCCTGTTCGCGGTCCGAAGCCGAGCGAGAGGGAGTGCGCCCCATGCCCGAGAACCCTCCTCCGCGCCGCGAGCGGTCCCTGCCGAAGAAGCACTCCTGGCTGCGGCCCACGGGTACCCGTGCGAACGGGCCGGGCGGCCGGGCACCGGCGGAGACCACCGCCGGTCCTTCCGCCGACGACGGCGCCTCGAGCGTCGTCCACGCCGCGGTCTACCGCGACGGCCACCGCGCCGCCACCCCCACCTCGCTGGCCGACACCTACCGACAGCTGCGCGAGCAGCCGCAGGGAATGGCCTGGATCGGGCTGCACCGGCCTTCGGAGGACGAACTCCTTTCACTGGCCGAGGAGTTCGATCTCCACCAGCTGGCCGTCGAGGACGCGCTGGAGGCCCACCAGCGCCCCAAGCTGGAGCGCTACGGCGAAACGCTCTTCGTGGTGCTGCGGGCCGCGCGCTATCTGGACGCCCCCGAGGAGGTCGACTTCGGCGAGCTCCATCTCTTCGTCGGCCCCGACTTCGTGATCACCGTCCGGCACGGCGCGGCCCCTGACCTCTCGGCGGTCCGCCGCCGCATGGAGGCCACCCCCGAGCTGCTGGCCCTGGGCCCGGAGGCCGTCCTCTACGCGATCCTCGACGCGGTCGTCGACGGCTACGCCCCCGTGGTGTCCGGCGTGCAGAACGACATCGACGAGATCGAGACCGAGGTCTTCAGCGGCGACCCCGAGGTCTCCCGCCGCATCTACGAACTCGCCCGGGAAATGGTGGAGTTCCAGCGCGCGACCCGTCCCCTGGTGGGCATGCTGAACAACCTCATGGCGGGCTTCGCGAAATACGGCACCGACGACGAACTCCAGCGCTACCTCCGCGACGTAGCCGACCACGTCACCCACACCAGCGAGCGGGTGGACGGCTTCCGCTCCGCCCTCGCCGACATCCTCGCCGTCAACGCCACCCTCGTCACCCAACAGCAGAACGCGGAGATGCGAGCGCTGGCGGAGGCGGGGTTCGAGCAGAACGAGGAGATCAAGAAGATCTCGTCGTGGGCCGCGATCCTGTTCGCTCCCACGCTGGTGGGGACGATCTACGGCATGAACTTCGACCACATGCCGGAGCTGCACTGGGCGGCCGGGTATCCGTTCGCGATCCTGCTGATGGCCGTGGTGTGTGTGAGCTTGTATGTCGTCTTCAAGCGGCGGGACTGGCTGTAGCAGCCAAGACACGCCCCCTTGATCCACTTAACAGCAGCGAATCACGGATCGCGCCCCGGAAGCTGCCCAGTGCTGTGACCGGGAGGGTTCACCGGGACCGGAAGGCGGCTCGGGGGACGAGCGCGCGCGAAACGGCTGGTATTACTGGGGCATGCAGGAAGAGACCGCACGCTCCGCGATCGACACGTTCATCTCGGCGTTCAACGCCTCGGACGACAGCTATGTGACTGCCCTGCTCTCGCAGGCCCTGACCTCGGACGTGGTCTTCTGGGGGCCGTTGGGCCGCAGCGAAGGGATCGGGGCGGTCGAGCGGTTCGTGCTGGACATCCGGCGCCACCCGGCGGGGACCGGCACGATGGTGCGCTGCTCGGCGGTGGACATGCCTGACGAATGGGCCCGTTACCAGTGGGTCTTCACCACGCCCGAGGGAGGCCCCCGCCTGGCGGGAACGGATGTCGTCCACCTGCGACGGAGCCTCATCGACCAGATCATCGTCTTCGCGGGGGAGATCGAGCCGTTCGCCTCCTGAGGCCCGGAACTTCTGGCGCTGTCCTTCTTCTGAACGTGCCCCGTCGGCGTGCGGAGGCCGCGGTTCGCGGTGGGGCAGGCCGCGGGTGCTGAGGGGACGCCTGCCCCGGCGAAAACCCTGGCGCGCGGACCGAGCGGAACCAGGTAACGTCTCTGTCATGTTCTTCCAGACACCGATTTACGAGTGAGAGCGTGACGGGCCCCCGCTGACGTCCTTCGACGTCGCCGCGCCCGTCCCCCACCGATGAATCCGTAGATCACTTCACAGCATCACCGGGAGAACCCGTGACCGACAGCAAGAACATCAACAACCCCGTGGGCCAGGGCGGCGGCCACCGCAAGAAGCTGTCCCGCGCCGAACGGCAGAACAACGGTCCGCACCGCAACCGCGACCGCCAGAATGCCGCCGACCAGAAGGCCGAGCTGGTGCGCAAGATGCGCGAGAAGGCACGCGCGGCCGAGGCCGCCGGGCAGGCGAGTAACGACACCGCGCAGAGCTGACGCACCGCCGCCGCAGGGCGGCACCGCATGGGCAGGGCCCGGACCGCGACGCACGGTCCGGGCCCTGCCGCCCTATCAGGGCACCGCTGCCGTACCGGGCGCGGCGCGGCCTGTACCGCTCAGCGGGATACGGGGGCTGTAGCCGCGAGGGCGCGACGCCTTGATCGGCTTCGCGTACGCGAATGACAGCGGGGGCTGCCGGCCAAGCGCGACACCGGAGGCTGAAGAACGATCAGTCGGCCCACACCCGCGCCAGGCAGCGGCCGGCGTGCGGTGGGGGCGGGTCGGTGAAGGGAGTCCTGCCGTGCAGGATGGCCATGTTGTCCATCAGTAGCAGGTCACCGCGGCGGAGCCGTACGCGCAGGGCCATGCGGGGGTCCGCCAGGACCTCGTCGAAGGCGTCCAGCGCGGCAATCCGAGCGGTGGACAGCGGGAGTCCGTGTTCCTGCTGGCCGCGGGTGATCCAGTAGCGGTTGTACTGCACGCGCAGGCGGCCGTCGCCGCGCCGGAAGACGGGGTAGACGCGGTCGAAGTCCGGCCCGCGGCCGAAGTGGAAGTCCTGGTAGAGGTGGGGCAGGACCTCCGGTCGGGACCTGAGCAGTGCGTTGTGTACGGCGTGGCCGCTCACCAGCACCGATTCGCCGCCGTGGCGCGCCTGGCGGACGCACAGCATGCCCAGCAGCCGCGGAGGCCCGGGGAATCTCGCCCGGTCGGTGTGCGGGGCGAGGTCTGTGTCCGGGCCGTGCGGACGTGCTGAGGGTGCGGGGGTGGGGGCCGCGGCCGTCACCAGGCCGTCGCCCGGGTGGTCCGGGCGCGCGGGGCGCACGTCGCCCAGCGGTGCCATGAACCGCCGGCACGCCTCGACGCACTCGTCATCTGTCAACGTGCCGAGGCCGAGGCCGCGCACCAGGGCCAGCCCGGGGCCGTGGCTCAGGCACCGCGCGGCCCGGGCCACGGCATCGGCACCCTCCGGGCCCCAGGACGCTTCGTCGGTGGCCCGCCCGGGTGCCGGGGCGAGCAGCGAAGGGTGCGACGGGACCAGCCAGTCCCGTTCTTCCAGCGTCGCGCCCTCCCACACGGAAGGCCCCGTGGCCGCGACCGGTATGTCCATCAGCGGGCTCCTTCCAGCCTTGCGGACCCTTGCCGTCCCCGGGCAGACCGGACCGGACATGCGTCACGGCTCCCCATACTGAAGGCAAAAGGACGTCGTAGACCCCTCGTTGGGAGAGGGTGCCCTCCCTCCCGAAAGGCCGGAAGACCGGAAGACCTGAAGACCGGAAGCCAGGCAGGCGCCTCAGGGGCGGACCAGCAGGCCCATGGTGCCGAACGCGTACGACGCCCCGTACTGCTCGTCGCCCCGGAAGGTGGCGACGTAGCCGTTGGTCAGCGTGCCGGCGCTCGCCGTACCCAGGCGGAGGGGTCCGACGCACGAGGCTTCGCCCTCGCCTCCGGTGACGGCGCGACAGATCTCGGTGCCGTCGGGGGTCGTGAACTCCACACGCTTGCCCCTGAGCGGCTTGCCGGTCTCGGCGTCGTTCAGAAAGGCCCTCACGCCGACGGAGGGCGGGAAGAGGTTGGCGTTCGCGTTCTCGGCGACGAGGCGCGTCGCATGCGCTTCGTGGGAACCGTGCTCCCCGTGGGCCGAGGCGGCTTGCGTGCAGGACAGGACCGTCGCGGCGGCGAGGGCCACGGCGCCGAACCAGGACCGTACGGACATCAGGTCTCCTTGAAAGGCGGGTTCCGGAGCTGAATGATCTGCTCCTCATACCGTTCGCCTAACGGTGGGACGCGGCGGAGGTTACGGGGCGAACGGACCGGGCGGCTCGGCGTGCGGCAGGCCAACTGCACGACACCGACGTGGTGTTGACATGGCCGATGCCGGTCCTACAGTTCCCTAGTGCTGTATATGCTGGCGCTGCCCCCGACCGACTCCGTCACCGAGGGCTATCTCCCGGCCGCCGCCCGGCTGGGGCTCGACGTCACACTGCTCACCGACGCGCCCGAAGCGCACCGACGGGCCTATGAGGGCCGCGACGGGGGCGTGTGGCCCCGGATCGACATCGTCCCCTGCGAGGTACGCGACTTCCGCGAGGTGATCGCCCGTATCGGGGCGCTCGGCCGCCGGCCGGAGGCCGTGTTCACCAACAGCGACCACCTCCAGGTGCAAGCGGCGCTCGCCGGCGACTGGTTCGGCCTGCCGGGCAAGAGCTGGCGGGCCGCGCTGCTCACCAAGAACAAGGCGCAGATGCGGCGGGCCCTCGCCGACGCGGGGCTGGAGACCGTATGGAGCGCGGAGTTGACCCGGTCCCGGGAAGCGGAGGATGTCCGGCCGCCCTTCCCTTGCGTGGTCAAACCCCGCGAAGGGGTGGCCAGTGAGGACGCCCGGCTGGTCGAGGACCGGGCGGGACTGCTCCGCCACTGCCGGGACGTGTGGTCCCGGCGGCCCGGCCTGCCCTTGGTCGTCGAGGATTACCTCGCGGGGCCGTTGCGCAGCCTGGAGACCCTGGGGGACGGGCACGTCCTGCACATCCTCGGTTCCTTCCATGAAGTGGATGTCACGCCACCGCACTTCGTCCTGCGGCGCGCCGATCTGCTGCCCGCGCCGACGCACGTGGAGCAGGTCGTCGCGCGGCTCGAGGCCCTCGGTGTCGGGTTCGGCGCCTGCCACACCGAGTTCGTGATCCAGGGCGAGCGGGTCCGCGTGATCGAGGTCAACTACCGCTCCTCCGGCGACCAGGGCGACCTCGGTCTCGCCGAGGCGCTCGGCATCCCCTTGTTCGAGCACATCCTCGGCACCCACCTCGGCCACCCGCTCCCGGCCGGTCTCGGCGTACGGAGAGCGGGCCGGCTGCTCCGTATCGAGACCGTGCATGCCGAGCGCGCCGGAACCCTCACATCCGCACCGGGGGCCACGGAGTGGGACCGGGACGGGGTGCGGCTGGTCTACCGGCCGCAGCGCGAGATCGGCGAGGAGCACCCCCTTCACCACTCCGACCGCGACCACCTCGGCGTCATCCGGGCCATCGGACCCGACCAGGACCGGATCGGACGGGTCGTGGCGGCGTTCCGCGCCGCCCATCGCTGGGAGATCGCGTGACGGCGGAGGAGGACGGAGTCCTCGCCCGGGCCCTCGGCGCCCTGCTGCGGGAGGACCCGTACGGCCTGCGCCCCGGGGCGGTCGTCGAGCGACGGCCCGACGGCGACTGGCTCGTCCTTCCCGGGGTGGACGTTCCCGTACGTCCCGACGGCTTCCAGTGCGAGATCCGGGTGCGCCCGCTCCCCGGCCTCGGTGCCGTGCTGGACCGGCTGCGCGAGGGCGTGGCCGAGCGGGATCTGCCGGGTTTCGACGCCTTCCGCGCCGAATGCGACCAGGCTGTGGCCATGGTCCGGTTGCAGGGTCGGGAGTGGTCGCGCGTGGCCGGGAGGCTGGCCGAGGAGCACGGGCCCGTGGCGGAGTGGACGGGGGTGCGGGGCTCCCTCGCCTTCGAGACGCTGGCCGCCTTCCGGGACCATCCCGTCTACCCCACCGGCCGGGTGCGCGACGGTCTCGACGAGCGCCAGCTCCTCGCGTACGCACCGGAATTCCGGCCCGCGTTCGGCCTGCGCTGGCTCGTCCTGCCGCGTGAGGCGCTGACCCTCGGGCGGCGGGCCCGGCTGCCGCGCTGGTGGCCGGCCCCCGCCTCCCTCGGCCTGGCCCGGCCCGGCGGCGATGACCTGGCGCTGCCCGTTCACCCGCTCACCGCCGAGGGCCCGCTCGCCGAGGCCGTCACCGCCGCCGGCCTCGGCGGCAGCGCGCGGCTGGCCGAGACGGCGTGGCCGGCCGTGGTCCCCACGCTGTCCATGCGGACCGTCGCCGTGGTCGAGGACCCCCGCGTCCACATCAAACTCCCCCTGGCCACGTCCACCTTGGGACGGCTCAACCGGCGCACCATCAAACCAGGTGTCCTGCCCAACGGCGAGTGCGGGCAGCGACTGCTGGCGGAGATCGCCGCTCGCGAGCCCCGCTTCGCCGGCACCGTGCTGCTCACCGATGAACGCACCCACCTCGGCGCGGGCCACGAACTGCTGGCCGCGCTGGTACGCCGCTACCCGCCCGGCCTCGACGGCGCCCATGTGGTGCCGGTCGCCGCCCTGCTGGCCACCTGCCCCGACGGCCGTCCCGTCATCGACGTGCTCGCCGCGTGCCATTACGGGGGCTCGGCGGTCGCGCTGTTCGACGCCTACCTCCGGCTGCTGCTGGACTGGCACACCACCCTCTTCTCCTATGGCGTCGCGCTGGAGGCGCACCAGCAGAACACCTCGATCGTCCTCGACCGCCACGGCGGCCTCCCCCGGATGCGGCTGCTGCTCAAGGACAACGACGGGCCACGCGTGCACCCCGCGCGCCTTGCCGCACGGATCGGCGGGGACGCGGCCGCCGGGCTGCTGGGCTTCACCGACCCCCGGGCCCTGGTCACCGACGACGGCCCGCTGGCCGACCTGTTCACGACCGTGCCCGTGCACCTGTGCGCGGCTGCCCTCGCCTTCGAACTGGCCGAACGCGGCCGGGGCCCCTTGGACACCTGGCTGGGCCTCCTCCGGGACCGGCTCACCGAAGCCGTCGACCGGCTTCCCCCGGGCCCGGCCGCGGTGCTGCGCGCCCGGGTGCTCGAGGCGCCCCGGTTGCCGATCAAGGCGATGGTCACCGCCGGAACGCTGTTCAGCAAGGACCGCTCGGGGGCCGTGGACATCAACAAGCACTACGTCGACGGGCCCAACTACCTGCTCCCCACCGGTCCGGGGCGGCCGGCATGACCGCTGTCCCCCGGGCCGCCGGTGCACGACGACGGCATCGTCAGCCACCGCGCCGGCCTGCCGCTCCGGCGCGGGCGCCGGTGCCGCGCCCACGGCGTATTTCTCCGCGGGAACGCCCCCTCCGGGGGGACTTCCTCCTGGGCCGCGGTCCTCTTCGCCCCTACGCTGGTGGTGGCGGGGCCGGCCCTGACGCCGGGCTCGTGAGCCGGTACCGAGGAGGAGCAGTGGCGGACGAGCCCGAGGCGGTTCACGCACCCGGCGTGCGGCCGCGGAAGCGGAAGTTGTGGTACGAGCTGATCGAGTGCGGGCTGCACGGGCACCGGCTGGAGGGGACCGACGCGGCGCGGGTGCGGCCCGAGGACGCGCTGTTCGTGCGGGAGGCGGCGGGCGGGGTGCGCTGGCACCGGTGTCTGCGGTGTGATGCCTGGCTGCCGCACCCGGCGCCGCGGCGGCCCGGCCGTGAGACGCCGCCGGACCGGGGGGCGGTCGACCTGCCCTTGCGGGGCAGGCCGTTGCGTGACCGGTACGTCCTGCGGCTGATCGCCATCGACCGGATGCTGCACTTCGTGGTGCTCGCCGTGCTGGCGGTCGCCGTGTTCCTCTTCGCCGGGGAGCGCGCCCGGCTGAAGGATCCGTTCTACCGCGTCGTGGACGCCCTGCAGAACGGCGTGGGCGGCCCCAGCGGCCGGTCCGGCCACGGGCTGCTCGGCGAGCTCGACAAGGCGTTCCGCGCGCACACCTCCACGCTGTGGATCATCGGTCTGGTGATCGCGGCGTACGCGGTGCTCGAAGGCGTCGAGGCGGTCGGCCTGTGGCGGGCGCGGCGCTGGGCGGAGTACCTCACGTTCGTGGCGACCACGGTGCTGCTCGTGCCCGAGGTCTACGAACTCACCGGCCGCGTCAGCGCGACCAAGGTCCTCACCCTGATCATCAATCTCGCGGTCGTGATCTATCTGCTCTTCGCCAAGCGGCTGTTCGGCCTGCGCGGCGGCGGGCGCGCCGAGGAGGCCGTACGCGCCCACGACACGGGCTGGCACGCCCTCGAACGCGTCTACCCCGGCCCCGCCGCCTCCCCGCCGCGGACTCCGTGACCCCTGTGCGGCGGCCTCCGAGGCGCGCCGGCGCAGGCCGCCCGCGCCCGCTCACCGCCCCGTGAAGAAGTCCCGCACCCGGCGCCGCCCGCGCGTCTCCGTCGGGTAGTCGTCGTCCGTGTCGTCCGGCCCGTGCAGGACCGTCCAGCGCACGGCCGAGACCGCGGGCTCCAACGAGAGCCTGCTGACGGCCTCTTCGAGGAGGCTGTCGTTGCGGCGCTCGGTGGTGAGGTCGGCGGCGACCATCACCTTGCCCGTTTCCGCGTCACTGCTGTGGACCGAGCGCAGCCGGAAGCCGGGACGGGTGACGGCCTGCACGACGAGGGTGCGGATGTGGGCCTCCTCGGGTTCGGTGCAGACGACCTCGAAGTGGTAGTCGGTGGCCACCTCGACGCCGTGCGAGCCCCGGTCCAGGCCCCGGGCCAGCGGCCGCAGCAGGGTGTTCGCGCCGACCACGCCGACGGTGCCGAGCGCGGCGACCACGTACAGCCCTGTCCCGGCGAGGGCGCCGACCGCGGCCGAACACCACAGCGTGGCGGCGGTGTTGAGGCCGCGGACGCTCAGCCCGTCGCGCATGATGACGCCGGCGCCCAGGAAGCCGATGCCGGAGACGATCTGGGCGGCGACCCGCGAGCCGTCGTAGCCCGTGGTGCTCGTCGCCGCCGCGAAACCGTACTGCGACAGCAGGACGAAGAGGGCGGAGCCCGCCGCGACGAGCGCGTTCGTCCGCAGTCCGGCCATGCGCGCCCGCCACTGGCGCTCCAGCCCGATGATCGCACCGAAGCCCAGGCCGGCCGCGATGTTGGCCGCCATGTGCCACTCATTGACGATGACCATGCCGCACGTTCCTCCTCGTTCTCGTCCGTATCCCTATCGGCCGGTCACAGCCAGGTGCTGAACCGCCGGATGTACCAGGTCTTCACCACCTGGGTGAGCGCGCAGTAGGTGAGCAGGATCCCGGCCAGCCACGGGAAGTAGGCCATCGGCAGCGGCTCCATCGACAGCGCCGACGCCAGCGGCGAGAACGGCAGGAAGATGCCGAGGGCCATCACCAGCCCGGTCATGACCAGCACCGGCGCCGAGGCGCGGGACTGGAGGAACGGGATCCTGCGGGTGCGGATCATGTGGACGACGAGGGTCTGGGAGAGCAGCCCCTCGACGAACCAGCCGGACTGGAAGAGCGTCTGGTGCGCCTCGCTGTTCGCGCCGAAGACATTCCACATCACCAGGAAGGTGGTGATGTCGAAGATCGAGCTGATCGGACCGACGCAGAGCATGAACCGGGCGATGCCCTTGGCGTCCCAGGTGCGCGGCCGCCGCAGGTACTCCGGGTCCATCCGGTCCCACGGGGTGGCCAGCTGGGAGATGTCGTACGCGAGGTTCTGCACCAGCAGGTGGATCGCGAGCATCGGCTGGAAGGGGATGAACGCGCTGGCCACCAGCACCGAGAAGACGTTGCCGAAGTTCGAGCTGGCCGTCATCTTGATGTACTTGATGGTGTTGCCGAACGTCGTCCGGCCCTGCTCCACGCCCTGTTCCAGGACCATCAGGTCCTTCTCCAGCAGGATGATGTCGGCGGACTCCTTGGCGATGTCGACGGCGGTGTCCACGGAGATCCCGACGTCGGCCTCCCGCAGCGCCGCGGCGTCGTTGATGCCGTCGCCGAGGAAGCCGACGGTGTGCCCCTCGGCCTGGAGCGCGCGCACGATCCGGGCCTTCTGCACGGGGTTGGTCTTGGCGAAGAGCGTGGTGGTCCGCACCAGGGCACGCAGCTCGCCGTCGTCGAGGCCGTCGATCCGGGCGCCGGTGACGACCTCGCCCACGTCGATGCCGACGTCGGCGCAGACGCGCGCGGCGACCAGCTCGTTGTCACCGGTGACGACCTTGACCGTGACGCCCTTGTCGGCCAGGGCCTGGAGGGCCTGCGCCGCGTCGGCCTTCGGCGGGTCGAGGAAGGCGAGGAAGCCGAGGAGGGTCAGCTCGGTCTCGTCCGCGACGGTGTAGGCGGTGGGGGCACCTCCCATGCCGTTCAGGCCATGGGGGAGCTCCGCGGGGAGCGTGCGGGTGGCCACGGCGAGGACGCGCAGGCCCCGCCGGTTGTGGTCCTCGGCCGTACGGGTGACCTTCCGGCGCAGCTCGGGGGTGAGCTCCACCCGCTGCCCACGGTCCGTCATGTGGGTGCAGAGCGCGAGGACTTCCTCGACGGCGCCCTTCGTGATCAGGATGTGCTCGCCCGGCCCGGGGGCCGCCGCGAGGCTGTTGCGGCTCAGGACCACCGACATCCGGCGGCGGGCGAAGTCGAAGGGGATCTCGTCGACCATCGTGAAGCGCGCGTCGACGACAACCTCCTCGGCCTCGAGCACCCGGTCGATGACCGCCTGGTCCATGAGGTTGCGCAGTCCGGTCTGGAAGTGGGCGTTGAGGTAGGCGTGTTCGAGGACCTCGGTGTCCTCCTGGCCGTGCACGTCGAGGTAGCGGTCGAGGACGATGCGGTCCTCGGTGAGCGTGCCGGTCTTGTCCGTGCAGAGCACGTCCATGGCGCCGAGGTTCTGGATGGCGTTGAGGCGCTTGACGACGACCTTGCGCCGGGACATGGCGACGGCGCCGCGCGCGAGGTTGGTGGTGACGACCATCGGCAGCATCTCGGGGGTCAGCCCGACCGCGACCGCGAGGGCGAACATGAACGCCTCGTCCCAGTCGCCCTTGGTGAAGCCGTTGATCGCGAAGACGACGGGGACCATGACCAGCATGAAGCGGATCAGCAGGAAGCTGACCTTGCGGACGCCGGTGTCGAAGCTGGTCTGCGGGCGCTCGCCGGCCAGGGAGCCGGCCATCGAGCCGAAGTAGGTGTCGGAGCCGGTGGCGACGACCACGCCGGTGGCCGTGCCGGAGGTGACGGTGGTGCCCATGAGGCAGAGGTTGTCGGCCTCGACGGGGTCGGTGGTGACGCTCTGCCCGTAGTCGTGGGTCCGGGTGTCGGCCTTGGCGACCGGCAGGGACTCGCCGGACAGCGCGGCCTGGCCGGCCATGAGGTCCTTGGCGGTGAGCAGCCGCAGGTCGGCCGGTACGAGGTCGCCGGCGGCCAGGCACACGATGTCGCCGGGGACGACCTGGTCCATGGGGATCTCGACGGTCGTGGGCCGCTCGCCCCGCCCGGCCCGGCGCCGCACGGCCGTGGTCGTGGTGACCAGGGCTCTCAGGGCGGCGGCCGAACGTCCCGAGCGGTACTCCTGCCAGAACCGCAGGGCGCCGCTGACCAGCACCATCGTGGCGAGGATGGCGATGCCCGGGTCGAAGGGCTCGTCGTCGGCGGCCCGGAGCCACTGCCAGAGCATGACGAGGTCGAGCGCGACGAGCACGGCGATGAAGGGGTTGACGAACGCCTTGGCGAGCTGGGTGAACCAGCGGGGCGCGCGCTCGTGGGCGACGACGTTGGCGCCGTGCCGCTCCAGACGGTGGGCGGCCTCGTCGTGCCGCAGCCCCTGCGCGGTAGCGCGCACGTCCTGGAGGACCTGGCTGCCGGGCAGGGAGCTGTAGCGGGCGAGCCGGTCACCGGCCTCGCGGGTACGGGCCTGGAGCTCCGCGGCCTTGCGGTCGCGGCGGCCGCGGCCCGGCGGCGCGAGCTTCTGGGGGGTGAGGGTCGTGTGGGTCATGGCGAGAAACCTCTCTCCGGGCACACGGCGGCGCGACAGCGCGGCGACGCGACGGCACAGCGACATGACGGCATGGCGCGGCCGCGCCGGGGCACGGAAAAGTGAAGGGTGGCCGCGCGACGGGACGGCGAAGAGCGCCCCGGGGCACGGAAAAGGGGAATGCGACGGCCGGGAAGGCCGGAAACACCGAAAAGGGAATGGGCTCGCGACAACGGCGCGGCAATGAACGCCGGAAAAAGGCGTTGCCGCAGGTCAGCTCAGTGGAGAATCAACGGAACGTACGCGCCCGGAAAGGGAGAAGCGGAGCGCCTACGCTCGGCGAGGAGCGGCCGACCGGCTGTAGCGAGGACTTCCCTCGGGACTCCGACTGGTCATCCCGATCACCTCCTCGCTCGTCACGGACAGCACAGGCGCCGCGCCGTGAAAATACGCGTCAATGCGGCCGGAGCGGCACCTTCAGCCTCTAGCTTGCCATAGGAAGTCAACTGGGTCCGCCCCGGGCGGGTAATACGAAGGCCGGACGATGCGCGAAGACGTCGGAAAGGGAATGCGGCTGCCGGGCGGGCGGCGGCGCTGGGCGCGCTGGTGCGCGGGGGTGCTGCTGGTTCCCGTGAGCGCGGTGGCGCTGTGCCGGGCGCTGGGGACCGACGCCTTCACGCCGGTGCCCCAACTCCTCGCGTTCCTGCCGTGGTTGCTGGTGCCGGCCGCCGTCGCGCTGCTGCTGGCGGCGGGCGCGCGGTGGGGCGTCGGCTGCGCCTGGGGGCTGCTCGCCGCCGCGGCCGTCGCCCTCTTCCTCCGCCCGTACGACGCCGTGCCCCCGCCCGCGCCGGGCCCGGTGCGGGCCCAACTGCGCATCCTCACCGCGAATCTGGAGTTCGGCGGCGCGACGCCGGGGCTGCTGGAGGCGCTGCGCCGGGAGAAGCCGGACCTGGTGTCGGTGCAGGAGTGCGCGCCGGAGAACTGCGCGGTCGCCCTCGACGGCCCGGAGGTGCGCGCGGCCTACCCGTACCGCCGGATCGCCGGGAACGGCCGGGCGGAGGGCTCGGCGATCCTGAGCAGGTTCCCGCTGGAGCCGGACGGCGAGGTGCGCGGCACGCTGGCGATGCCGCGGGCGGTGGTGCGCGTGGCGGGGATGGCGCTGCGCTTCCAGGTGGCGCATCCGATGCCGCCGGAGCCCGGCCAGGTGGCGCTGTGGCAGCGGGAGCTGGGGCGGCTGCGGGCCGTGGCCGCCGGGCGGGGCGCGGTGCCCACGGTCATCGCGGGCGACTTCAACGCCACGCAGGACCACGCGGCGTTCCGCTCCGTCCTGGACACCGGGCTGCGGGACAGCGCCACCCTGGCGGGCCGGGCGCGGACGCCGACATGGCCCGCGCTCACCGCGCCGCCGCTGGGCGCGCAGATCGACCATGTGCTGGTCAGCGCCGCGGTCGAGCCGCGCGCGGCGCGCTTTTTGGACCTGGCGGACACCGACCACCGGGCACTGGTGGTCGATGCCGCCCTGCATGGCTGACGAAGTGTCAGTCGACTGTCGGTCAGCCGGTGTTGACCAGCGGGTTCCAGGTGCCGAGGGTGTCCGCGGCGGTGCCGTCGTAGAGCGCGGTCTCGCCGTCGGCCCAGCGGACGACCAGGCCGTCGGCCCGGCCCGAGCCACCGAAGTCGCCCGCGGTCATCGCGGGCGCCGCCCAGGAGGGGTTGGACGCCTGGAGCCGGGTACCGGAGAGCCCGTTGCCGGAGAGGGCGAAGCTGCCCAGCGAGCCGTCGGACCAGCGCACAGCGACCTGTGAGCGGTCCCGGCCCGCGGGGAGGGTGGCGGCGAGGGTCGTGGAATTGCGCCAGAAGGAGCCGGAGTCGGCGAGGCGGCGCTCGGTGCCGGCGCCGGAGGGGTTCACGCCGCTGTGCAGGGTGACCTTGCCGTCGGTCCAGCGGACGACCAGGTCGGCCGCCTTGCCGGTGGAGCTGAAGCGGCCCGCCGTGATCTGCGCGGCGTCCTTCCACGCGGAACCGGCGGCCGCGAGGGTGAACTCCTTCTTGCCGCCGAAGCCCGCCGCGTCGACGTCCTGGAAATAGCTGACCTTGCCGGTGTCCCAGCGGACCAGGACGTCGGGACGGCCGGTGCCGCTGAAGTCGCCGGCGGTCACGGCCTGGGCGCGCTGCCAGTAGCTCTTCGGCTTCGCGAGCTGCTGCTCCGCGCCGAAGCCGCCCTTGCCGTCGCCGGGGTAGAGGGTGACCTCGCCGTCGCTCCAGACCGTCATCAGGTCGTCGCGGCCGTCGCCGGTGTAGTCACCGGAGGTGAGGAACCTCGCGTGGCTCCAGGTCGACGCGGCGCCGGGCAGCCGGGCGCTGCCGGCGGGCGGCTGGTACAGGGCGCGGACCGGCGTGCGGTCGGCGACCGCGTCCTGGTAGAGGTCCTGGATCTCGTGGTCGTGGACCGGGGAGTAGCTGATCCAGTCGTCACCGGTGGCGTTGCCGCCGCCGTTCCAGCCGCCGAGGCTGCCGACGATGTCGCCGGTGCGGTTCCTGGCGTCGTAGTTGGTGATCCAGGGGCTGCCGGAGGTGCCGCCGTAGAAGCCGCCGCACGTCATCCGGAGCTGGTGGAAGCCGGCGAGCCGCGAGGTCGGCACCGTGCAGCTGACGGCCTTCTGGTCCGGGTTGTGCGAGCCGGGGTAGCCGACGACCGTGACGGTGCTGGTCCAGCGCGGGGTCGGGGTCAGCCGGAGGGCGCCGGTGCGGTCCTCCGCGTTGGCGCCCTGGGCGTTCGGGGAGAGGCGGGCGAAGCCGAAGTCCAGGTCGGAGTCGGGGCCCTTGCTGTTCTTCGTGTAGCGCGGGTCGGTGAAGACCCGGTCGACGGGGAAGACGCCGTACGGCTGGTGGGCCGCGTCCAGGCCCTTGCGGTACTGCGGCACGAAGACCTGCCGGCCGCCGCCCGCGAGGGACTTGGCGCAGTGCCCGGCGGTGAGCACGAGGTTGCGGCCCGCGCTGTGCACCACGCTCGCGGTGCAGTAGGTGGGCCCGTCGGTGCCGGCGCTGCTGAAGAACGTGCCGACCATGGGTATGCCGTCGCCGTACGCGCCCTGCGGCGTGCCGGTGGGCGCGGCGCCGGCGAGCGAGCGGCTCCGGGCGATGCCCGGGGCGGGCGCGGTGGCGCGGCCGGTGTCGGCGGGCCTGGCGGCGGCCATGCGCTCGGCCGTCCAGTACTTCTCCGCGGACCGGGCGTCGGCCGGGCCCGGGGTGGCCGCGACGGCGGCGGTGGCGGTCGTGCCGCACGCGGCCACGCACAGGGCGACGGCTGTGGCGCGGGACCATCTGAAAGGTGACAAGGTGACTCTCTGAGGTGGTTGAACCTGCAATCGAGGCATCCTGCCACACTGGCGTGAACATGCCGGAAGCTCGTCCCGGAACGGCCTCCTCCGTACGGTCAAGCCGCCCGCGCGTCCCGGTGGATGGGCGTGTGCGCGCCGGTGAGCGGCACCCCCGTGCCGCCCCGCCGCGCGGCGACGATCTCGGCGGCGATGGACAGCGCGGTCTCCTCCGGCGTGCGGGCGCCGAGGTCCAGGCCGATGGGCGAGCGCAGCAGGCCGAGCTCGCGCTCGCCCACGCCCGCCTCCCGCAGCCGCCCAAGGCGGTCCTCGTGCGTGCGGCGTGAGCCCATCGCGCCGACGTAGGCGACCGGGAGCCGCAACGCCCGTTCCAGCAACGGGATGTCGAACTTCGCGTCGTGGGTGAGGACGCACAGCACCGTGCGGCGGTCGAGCTCCTGCGCGTCGAGATAGCGGTGCGGCCAGTCCACCACGACCTCGTCCGCCGCGGGGAAGCGGTCGGCGGTGGCGAAGACGGGGCGGGCGTCGCAGACGGTGACGTGGTAGCCGAGGAACTTCCCGACGCCGGTGAGGGCCGCGGCGAAGTCCACCGCCCCGAAGACGATCATCCGGGGCGGCGGGAGGCTGGACTCGACGAGCAGCACGACCTGTTCACCGCAGCGCGAGCCGGTCCCCGCGCCGTCCGGGGCCGGCTCCTCCCCGTACGCCACCTCCACCGTCCCGGTGCGCCCGAGGTCCAGCAGGGCCGCCGCCTCCCGGTGCGCGGCGCGGTCCAGCGCGGCGGGGCCGCCGAGCGTGCCCGCGTGCGTGCCGCAGGGCCGTACGAACAGGGGGCGGCCCAGCAGCGCTGCCGGGCCGTCCACGACGCGCGCGAGGGCCGCGGTCTCACCGCGCGCGGCGGCCGCCAGCGCGGCCGCGTGCACCCCGCGGTCCGGGGCGCTCGCCCGGACCGGGGTGACGAGGATGTCGATCACGCCGCCGCAGGTCAGGCCGACCGCGAAGGCGTCCTCGTCGGAATAGCCGAAGCTCTCGCGCACGCTCCCGCCGTCCGCGAGGGCCGCCAGGCACAGGTCGTAGACCGCGCCCTCCACACACCCGCCCGACACGGACCCGATGACAGCGCCGTCCGCGTCCACGGCCAGGGCCGCGCCGGGCTGCCGCGGCGCGCTGCCGCGCACGGACACGACGGTGGCGACGGCGAAGTCCCGGCCCTGCTCGCACCAGCGGTGCAGCTCCTCCGCGAGCTCCAGCATGTCTCTCTCCTCGGGTGATCCGTGGGTGCGGTGGCGGCCGCGCGGCTTCCTCCTACGCCGCGCCCAGCCACCGCTCGATCGGGTGCAGCGCGAAGTACACGGCGAAGACCGCCGTCAGCAGCCACATGAACAGGCCCGGCTCGCGCCACCTCCCCTGGGCCGTCCTGATGGCCGTGTAGGCGATGACCCCCGCGCCGACGCCCGCGGTGATGGAGTAGGTGAAGGGCATCAGCACCACGGTCAGGAAGGCCGGGACGGCCACCGCCCGGTCGTTCCAGTCGATGTGCCGGGCGTTGCTCATCATCATCGCGCCGATCACCACGAGCGCCGCGGCGGCCACCTCGCCGGGCACGATCCGGGTGAGCGGGGTGAAGAACAGGCAGGCGGCGAAGAAGAGTCCGGTGACCACCGAGGACAGGCCCGTGCGGGCGCCCTCGCCCACCCCCGTCGCCGACTCGATGAAGACGGTCTGGCCCGAGGCCCCCGCGACGCCGCCGATCGCGCCGCCCGCGCCGTCGATGAAGAGCGCCTTGCTCAGGCCCGGCATCCGGCCGGAGGCGTCGGTGAGCCGGGCCTCGGTGCCGACGCCGATGATGGTGGCCATCGCGTCGAAGAAGCCGGCCAGCACCAAAGTGAAGACGATCATCCCCACGCTCATGGCCCCGAGCGAGTCCCAGCCGCCGAACTCGACGTGCCCGAAGAGGGAGAAGTCCGGCATGGAGACCGCGCTGCCCTTGAGCGCGGGCGCGCCGTTCTGCCAGGTGCCCGGCCCGAGATGGCCGACGGCGTTGACGACGACGGCGAGGACCGTGCCGGAGACGATGCCGATGAGGATCGCGCCGGGGACCTCGCGGGCCTGGAGCATCAGGACGGCCAGCAGCGTGACGCAGAAGATCAGCACCGGCCAGCCCGTGAGCTCGCCCGCGGGGCCCAGGGTGACCGGTCCGCCGCCCCTGGAAGCGTGCACGAAGCCCGCCTTGACCAGGCCGATGAGGGCGATGAACATCCCGATGCCCATGGTGATGGCGTGCTTGAGGGCGAGCGGAATCGCGTTCATGATCAGTTCCCGCAGGCCGGTGACGGCCAGCAGCACGATCACCGCGCCGTAGAGCACGCACATGCCCATGGCCTGCGGCCACGTCATGTGGGGTGCCACCTGGGTCGCGAGCACGCCGGAGACGCCGAGGCCGGCGGCGAGGGCGAGCGGCACCTTCCCGACGAAGCCCATGAGCAGGGTGCTGACGGCGGCCGCGAGCGCCGTGGCGGTGATGAGCCCGGCGTGGTCCAGGGTGTGCCGCGTGGAGTCGGGACCGGAGAGGATCAGCGGGTTGAGGAGCAGGATGTAGCACATCGCCATGAAGGTGGTGATGCCGCCGCGCACCTCGCGTGCGACGGTGGAGCCTCGCTCGCTGATGTGGAAGTACCGGTCGAGCGGGGAGCGCCCGGCGGGCGGACACAGGCCCGCGCCCGTGCCCTCCGCCGTGGCCCCGGTCTCCACGGATGACTGGGTCATGATGCCTTCCCAAGGTTCAGAGGGGCCCCCGTGGCCGGACGGTGGGCCCGGCCACGGGATTTGGGACGTGGAGCGGCTGCACAACCCGGGGGACGGCCCGAGATGAAGGGACTGCCCCGCACGGCCCGGCGGGAGACGCGCGGGCGGCGGAGTCCTGATGTGCCGTCAGGTGATGGCTGTTCAGGTCCCGGTGAGGTGTTCCGGCCGGACGGGCACCCGCGTGAGCGGGAGCCCCGTGGCGGCGCGGATCGCGGCGACGACGGCGGGGGTGGAGGAGAGGGTGGGGGCCTCGCCGACGCCGCGCAGCCCGTACGGGGCGTGCTCGTCGGCGAGTTCGAGCACGTCGACCGGTATGGCGGGGGTGTCCAGGATGGTGGGGATGAGGTAGTCGGTGAAGGAGGGGTTGCGCACCCTGCCGTCCGCCGCGACGACGATCTCCTCCATCACGGCAAGCCCCAGGCCCTGCGTGGTGCCGCCCTGTATCTGGCCCACCACCGAGAGCGGGTTGAGGGCCTTGCCGACGTCCTGGGCGCAGGCGAGCTCGATCACCTTGACCAGGCCGAGCTCGGTGTCGACCTCCACGACGGCGCGGTGGGCGGCGAAGGAGTACTGCACATGACCGTCGCCCTGACCGGTCCTCAGGTCGAAGGGCACGGTGGGCCGGTGGCGCCACTCCAGCTCGACGTCGACCACCTCGCCCTCCAGCACGTCGGCGAGGTCGGCGAGCACCTCGCCGCCGTCGGTGACGACCTTGCCGCCCTCCAGGAGGAGTTCGGCGTGGCTCCAGGCCGGGTGGTACGCCGCGAACCTGGCCCGGCCGAGCTCCAGCACCTTCTCCCGTACGGCCTCGCACGCGTGCCGGACGGCGCCGCCGGTGACATAGGTCTGACGGGAGGCGGAGGTGGAGCCCGCCGAGCCGACGCGGGTGTCGGCGGGCCGGATGGTGACCTGGCTGACACCGAGCTCGGTGCGGGCGATCTGGGCGTGCACGGTGACGCCGCCCTGGCCGACCTCCGCCATGGCCGTGTGCACCGTGGCCACGGGCTGTCCGCCCACGGCCTCCAGCCGCACCCGGGCGGTGGAGTAGTCGTCGAAGCCCTCGGAGAAGCCGACGTTCTTTATGCCGACGGCGTAGCCGACGCCCCGCACGACGCCCTCGCCGTGGGTGGTGTTCGACAGGCCGCCGGGCAGGGCCCGCACGTCGGGCGGGCCGCCCGCGCTCTCCCACTCCCGCTCGGGCGGCAGGGGCAACGCCTTGACCCGGCGCAGGAGTTCGGCGACCGGCGCCGGGGAGTCCACGATCTGCCCGGTGGGCATGACGGCGCCCTGCGCCATGGCGTTGCGCTGCCGCAGCTCCACCGGGTCCATGCCCAGCGCGGCGGCCAGCTTGTCCATCTGCGACTCGTAGGCGAAGCACGCCTGCACCGCGCCGAAGCCGCGCATCGCCCCGCAGGGCGGGTTGTTGGTGTAGAGGGCGAGGGCCTCGCTCTCCACGTTGTCGACGACGTACGGGCCGATGGCGAGCGAGGCGGCGTTGCCGACCACGGCGGGGGAGGACGAGGCGTACGCGCCGCCGTCGAGGACGATGCGGCAGCTCACGTACAGCAGCCTGCCGTCCCGCGTCGCGCCGTGCTCGTAGTGCAGCTTGGCGGGGTGGCGGTGGACGTGGCCGAAGAACGACTCGAAGCGGTTGTAGACCATCTTGACGGGCCGCCCGGTGCGCAGCGCCAGCAGACAGGCGTGGGCCTGCATGGAGAGGTCCTCGCGGCCGCCGAAGGCCCCGCCGACGCCGGAGAGCGTCATGCGGACCTTGTCCTCGGGCAGGCCGAGCACGGGGGCGATCTGGCGGAGGTCGGCGTGCAGCCACTGGGTGGCGATGTAGAGGTCGACGCCGCCGTCCTCGGCGGGCACGGCGAGCCCGGCCTCGGGGCCGAGGAACGCCTGGTCCTGCATGCCCACTTCGTAGTCGCCGGTGACGACCACCTCGGCGCGGGCGCGGGCGGCGGCGACGTCGCCGCGGGTCACGGGCTGGCGGTGGACGATGTTGGGGTGGGGCACGTGCCCGGCGATGGGGGTCCCCCCTGGACCGGAGCTTGTCGGAGGTCCTTGGGGGAGGTCGTCGCGGCCGGGGTGCAGCAGGGGGGCGCCGGGGGCGGTGGCCGACTCCTCGTCGGTGACGGTGGGCAGTTGCCCGTACTCCACCTTGATCTTCGCGGCGGCGCGGCGGGCGGTCTCGGGGTGGTCGGCGGCGACGAGCGCGACGGGCTCGCCGTGGTAGCGGACCACGCCGTCGGCGAGGACGGGGGTGTCCTTGATCTCCAGGCCGTAGCGGGTCTCGGCGGGGAGGTCGGAGTGGGTGAGGACGGCGTGCACACCCGGCGTGGCGTACGCCTCGGAGAGGTCGACGGACAGGATCCGGGCGTGGGTGTGCGGGCTGCGGAGCGTGAAACCCCAGAGCATGTCCTCGTGCCAGAGGTCGGAGGCGTAGGCGAAGTCGCCGGTGACCTTCAGGGTGCCGTCGGGGCGCTGGGTGGACTCGCCGATGCCGCCGCGGGTGCGGCTGCCCTGGGTGAGCTCGGTGGGGACGCGTGCGGTGGCCATGTCTCAGCCCGCCTCTCCCGCGCGGGCGGCCGCGAGGCGCACCGCGTCGAGGATCTTCTCGTAGCCGGTGCAGCGGCAGAGGTTGCCCGAGAGCGCCTCGCGGATGTCGGTGTCGGTGGGGTCGGCGTTGCGCTCCAGCAGCTCGTCGGCGGCGACGAGCAGGCCGGGGGTGCAGAAGCCGCACTGGACGGCTCCCGCGTCGATGAACGCCCGCTGGACCGGGCAGAGTTCGGTGGCCGCCTGGCCGGGCCGCCACTGCGCGGCCGCGTCGGGGTCGGTGCCGCCCGCGCCGCCGGCCCGCCGCTTCGCGTAGTCGGCGAGCCCTTCCACGGTGTCGACCGTACGGCCCTGGACCTGCCCCGCGGCCACCAGGCAGGCGCACACCGGCACCCCGTCGAGGCGGACCGTGCAGGACCCGCACTCGCCCTGCTCGCAGGCGTTCTTCGAGCCGGGCAGACCCAGCCGCTCGCGCAGGACGTAGAGCAGGCTCTCGCCCTCCCAGACGTCGTCGGCCTGCTGCGGCCGCCCGTTGACCTCGAAATTCACGCGCATCGGGTGTTCCTCTCGCTGCCGCGGTACGCGTCCCAGGTCCAGCCGAGCGTGCGGCGGGCCATGACGCCCACCGCGTGCCGCCGGTACCGGGCGCTGCCGCGCACGTCGTCGATCGGGTTGCACGCGCCGGCGGCGAGCTCGGCGAACTGCCGGGCCAGCGACGGCGGGAGAGCCGCGCCCGACTCCCAGAAGCCGCCCTCCTCCAGCGCGGCGGCCAGGAAGTCCTCCGCCGCGCGGGCCCGCACCGGCGTGGGCGCGGCCGAGCCGATGCCGGTGCGCACGGCGCGGGTGGCCGGGTGCAGGGCGATGCCGAAGGCGCAGACCGCGATGACCATGGCGTTGCGGGTGCCGACCTTGGAGAACTGCTGCGGCCCGTCGGCCTTCCTGATCCGTACGGCACGGATGAGCTCGTCCGGCGCCAGGGCGTTGCGCTTCACGCCGGTGTAGAACTCCTCCACCGGTATCAGCCGGGTGCCGCGCACGGACTCCGCCTCCACCTCGGCACCCGCCGCGAGCAGCGCGGGGTGGGCGTCCCCGGCCGGGGAGGCGGCGCCGAGGTTGCCGCCCACGCTGCCGCGGTTGCGGATCTGCGGGGACCCCACGGTGTGCGAGGCGAGCGCGAGACCGGGGAGCGGGTCGCGGAGCTCCTCCATGATCCGGGTGTACGGCACGGACGCGCCGAGGCGGACGTCGCGGTCACCGATCTCCCATTCGTACAAATCGCCGATGCGATTCAGGTCGAGCAGATACTCCGGCCGGCGGTGGTCGAAATTGATCTCGACCATCACGTCCGTGCCGCCCGCGATGGGCACAGCCGTGGGGTGCTCGGCCTTCGCGGCGAGCGCCTCCTCCCAGCTGCCGGGGCGCAGGAAGTCCATGGATCTTCTCTTCTCGATCGGGTCCCGTGGGGTGGTGCGAGGGGGTGGTCCGTCCGGGCGGTTCATGTCCTGTTCACGCGGCGTGGAGCCAGTACAAGGCCGGGCGGGCACCCCGGTGCAGTCACCGAAACCATGAAGCGGTTCGCTGGCTGCGCGCCCCGTCTTGTAGATTCGAACGAAAGACGGGGTTCAGAAACCCCACTGCATTCCACTGGTTACAACAAGACAGATCGGCGGCGACCACGATGCGGCTGCGCGCACTCCTGGAGACCGAAGCACTGGGCCTTCGGCTGCTCGGCGGCGAGGACGAGCTGGACCGCTCCGTGCGCGGCGTGATGACCACCGACCTGCGCGACCCGAGCCGGTATCTCTCCGGCGGGGAGCTGGTGCTCACGGGCCTCGCGTGGCGGCGGGAGCCGGAGGACTCCGAGCGCTTCGTACGGATCCTCGCCGCGGCCGGGGTGGCCGGGCTCGCGGCGGGCGAGGCCGAGATGCGCTCGATCCCCGACGACCTCGTGCAGGCGTGCGCGCGGCACCGGCTGCCGCTGTTCTCGGTGGTCGAGGACGTGTCGTTCGCGTCCATCACCGAGCACGTGGTGCGGCAGGTCTCCAGCGAGCGGGCCGGGGACCTGGCCGCGGTCGTGGACCGGCACCGGCGGCTGATGACCTCCGGCCCGGCGGGCGGCGGCCCCGAGGTCGTGCTCGACCTGCTCGGCTCCGACCTGGACCTGCGGGCCTGGGTGCTCTCCCCCACCGGCCGCCCCATCGCCGGGTCCTCGCTGGCCGGCTCCGGGCCCGAGCTGCCGGCCGCCGTCTGCGCCACGCTCGCGGGCGAGCACCTCGCCGCCGCGCGCACCGGGCGCCGCGGCCCGCACCGGGTGAACGCCGCGGGCAGCACCTACTCCCTCTTCCCCATCAGCGGGGCCGGGCGCGGCGCCGCCCGCGACGTCCGGGAGACCGTCCTGTCGGACTGGCTGCTGGCCGTCGACGCGGACGCGGGCGACTGGCCCGCGGAGCGCCTCGACCTGCTCGACGGCGTCACCCAGCTGATCGCGGTCGAGCGCGACCGGCGGGACGCCGCCCGCACGGTGCGGCGCCGGCTCGCCCAGGAGGTCCTGGAGCTGGTCCAGACGGGCGCGGCCCCGGCCGAGATCGCCGCCCGGCTGCGGGTCGCGGCGCCCGTCCTGCTGCCCGGCCTCGGCACCGCCCCGCACTGGCAGGTCGTCGTCGCCCGGGTCGAGTGGGACGGCGGCGAGATCCCCGGCGGCCCGGTCGCCCAGGCCCTGCTGGAGGAGATCCTGGCCGACCCGGACGCGTCAGGCACCGAGCCGTCCGACCGGATCGCGGTCGCCCACCTCGGCGACGAGGCCGTGGCGCTCGTGCCGCTCCCGGCGCTGCCCGCCCGCCCCGACGTCGCCGGCACCGAGGACGGCGCCCCGGCGGCGGCACCCGGGCTGCACGCCGACACCCTCCTCGCGGCCGTCCACGAGCCCCTCTCCCGCGGGCTCGACGGCGACGGCCGGCTCACGCTCGGCGTCAGCGCGCCCGTGCACTCGGCGGAGGGCCTGCGCGGTGCCCTGGAGGAGGCCCGGCACGCCCGCCGCGTCGCCGCCGCCCGCCCCGGCCGCGTCTGCGCCGCGGGTCACCAGGAGCTCGCCTCGCACGTGCTGCTGCTCCCCTTCGTACCCGACGACGTCCGCCGCGCCTTCACCGCGCGCCTCCTGGACCCCCTGCGCGACTACGACCACCGCCACCGCGCCGAGCTCATCCCGACCCTGGAGGCGTTCCTCGACTGCGACGGCTCCTGGACACGGTGTGCGACGCGGTTGCATCTGCATGTGAACACCTTGCGGTACCGGGTGGGGCGGATCGAGCAGCTCACGGGGCGTGATCTTTCTCGCCTGGAGGACAAGTTGGACTTCTTCCTGGCTTTGCGGATGAGCTGACGCGCGGGTTGTTTGTGCCTGGGGTGGGGTGGCCTCAAGCGCCGGCCGGGCTTTGGTAGTGGTGGGTGCCGGGGATGGGACGTATCCGCTCCAGGGTTCCCAATCAGCCCGTCCGGCGCTTGAGGACAACGCGGCGAAGCCGTGTTGCGGGGTCTGGGGCGAAGCCCCCCACGCGGCGGAGCCGCATATCAGACGCAGCCGGGAAGGGGCGGGGCTGGGGAACAAAGCCCGCCGCAGGCGCGGCGGATCACACCCCCGTCAAATACCGCAGATACTCCGCCCGATTCAGCGGATTCCCATCCGTGCGGGCCCGCGTGGGCGGCGAGCCCACGCAACGACGATCCTCCGCCGGCATCGAGAACCACACCCCCTCCCCACCGGAAAGCGCCGGCAGCCGCCGCTCCAGCGAAGCCACCCGCCCCGCGGCAACCACCCCCTTGAGAACGCAGACCGCGCCCCCGGCCACCGTGTCGGAAATCCGCGCCCCCACCGAAGCGAGCGCACCGCTCACACCGCTCAACGCCCCTGCGGGAGCCTCCAGTTCGAAGGCGTGGCACGGCTCGTACACCTCCGTTCCCGCGGCCGCCAGCGCGGCCATCAGCACCAAGGGAGTCACCTGGCGGAAGTCCGCCGCCGTGCTCACCGGGCCCACGAAACCGGAGCGGGTCAGGGTGACGACGCAGTCGGTGACGGGCCAGCCGTACAGGCCCTGGGTGAGCGTGCGGTGGACGGTCTCCTCGACGGCGCGGTCGAAGGCGAGCGGCAGGGCGCCGAGTTCGGTGTCGCGGCGGAAGACGTTGCCCGACCCCGGCGGGCCGGGCTCGACGCGCAGGCCGACCGTGGCCCAGAAGTCGTGGCCGCCGTGGCGCTCGATCCGCTCGTACGCCTCGCCGCTGCCGGCCGGCCGCTCACGGTGGACCGTGCTGCTGGGTTCGAAGCGCGCGTCGACGCCGAACTCCTCGCTGAGCGTCGCCGCGATGATCTCCTTCTGCACCTCGCCGTAGAGGAGCACGGAGGTGCCGCCCCCGGCGGGCAGGGCGCGGGTCCCGATGAGGGGGTCCTGGTCGGCGAGGGCGGTGAGCGCGGCGTGCAGCCGGGCCGCGTCGGCGGCGCGTACGGGCCGTACGACCGTCTCCAGGCCCGGGCCCGCGAAGTGCGGCGCCGTGGGGCCGTCCTCGCCGCTCCCCAGCCGGTCACCCACCCGGACGCGCGGCAGGCCGCGGACCTTGGCGATGCCGCCCGCGGTGAGGCAGTGGCGGTCGCCGGGCGCCGCGCCGATCACGTCGAGCCCGGTGATCCGGCCGGAGTGCCCGGTCCGCGTGCCGTCCGCCTCGCGCCGGTGCAGCGTGATGTGCTGACGTTCCGTCAACTGGCCTGCGAACAAGCGCAGATACGCCGTCTTCTCGCCTGTCGCGCCCCGCTCCACGGCGAAGACGGTCCCGGTGGGTCCGTCGCCTTCGGCCGGGCGTACCGGCAGCCAGGTGACGATGCCGTCGAGGAGTGCCGGGACGCCGTCGCCGGAGAGCGCGGAGCCGAAATAGACGGGGTGGACCAGGCCGCGCGCGGTGCGGTCGGCGAGCAGGGCCCGCAGTTCGTCCGCGCCGGGTGGCGTGCCGTCGACGAGCCGGGCGAGCAGTTCGTCGTCGGCCTCGGCCAGGGCCTCGCCCACCGCGTCCCGGAAGGCCGGGTCGGCGAGGGAGGCCGGGACCGTACGGGCGCCGGGCGTGCCGATGCCGTCGACGGTGCCCATCGGTACGACGGCGGGCGCGAGCCGGCGGCGGATGTCGGCCAGCGTCCCGGCCTCACGCGCCCCGGGCCGGTCGGTCTTGTTGACGAAGATCAGCGTGGGCAGCCGCAGCCGCCGCAGCGTCTTCATCAGCACGCGCGTCTGGGCCTGCACGCCCTCGACGGCGGACAGCACGAGCACGGCGCCGTCGAGCACGCCGAGGGCGCGTTCCACCTCGGCGATGAAGTCGCTGTGGCCCGGGGTGTCGATGAGGTTGACGTGGCGGTCGCCGACGCGGAAGGGGGCGACGGCGGTGCGGATGGTGATGCCGCGGCGGCGCTCCAGCTCGCCGCTGTCGGTCAGGGTGCTGCCGTCGTCGACGCTGCCGAGCCGGTCGATGGCGCCGGTATCGAAGAGGAGGCGCTCGGTGAGGCTGGTCTTGCCGGCGTCGACGTGGGCCACGATGCCGATGTTGAGCGTGCGGCCGGCGTCACTCGCGGTGGCCAGGGTGCGGGAGGTGCTGCTGGTGGTGTGCATAAGTGAAGAAGTCCTCGGGAACGGTCGTCCGGTCGGGGCGCTGGTGGTTTCCGAGGCTTCCGCGCATGTCCGTGTCTCCCGAGGTCTGTTGCGTACTTCGCGGCCCGCGGTGGCGCGGGCGCCGGTCATCCTGCCAGCCGCTTCCCGCTGGAGCGAGGCATTTTCCGCACGCCGGAGGTGCCGCCGGGGGCCGCTGAGGCGGACTGGGGCGGACTGCGGCGGACGGGAGGGCGACTTCCGGCACCCCTTCCGCGCCCACCACATGAGCACCCTGCCGCTCATAGGTCCGTTCACTCTCCGGTAATCTTCCGCTACTGCTGGAAGTCGCCCGCCCTTTGTGAATTGCTTCACACCTGACCCTTGGCCGCGTCCGGGTCTTCGTGCTGAGATTCGGGTCACGGCTTCCAGCTCGACGGCGCGCTTGGGGAGGGCACTGTGGCGGATACCGCCATGCGGAATTCTGGGTTGTCGGAGGAGCCACCAGGGTCACACGGGCCGGACCCGCAAGGGGACGACCCCCTCGAACGAGCCGTATGGCGACTGCGGTCGCGCGCCTGCTGGGACGACGCCGCCGCGCTGCTCGCCCCGCACGCCGCCGAGGAGCCGGGCGCCGCGCTGCGGCGGACGGAGGTGCTGACCGAGCAGTGCGTCTACACCGCCCGGGGCTGGGGGGCCGCGGAGGACGCGCTGCGGTCGGCCGAGGCGCTCGCCACGGACGACGAGGAGCGGGGCGCGGCGGCCTGCGAGCGGGGCCATCTCGCTTACGCGGCCACCCTTTTGGGCGTACGGGACCGGGCCGACGAGGCGCGGTCCGCGCTGGGCCGGGCTGCCGCGCTGCTGGCTCCCGCCTCGCCGACGCGGCCGCTGCTGAACTTCCGGCGCGGGCTCATCGCCCAGCACCTCTCCGAGAACCCCTCCGACGCCACCGCCGCCTTCCAGCGCGCCCACGCGGGGGCGGCGACGCACGGCCAGCGGCTGCTGCTGTCCTTCACCTGGCGGCACGTGGCGGCCATGGCCGAGCACGACGGCAAGCTCGCCGAGGCCCGGTACGGCTTCGCGGAGTCGCTTCGCATAAGGGAAGAGCTGGGCTATCTGATCGGCATCGCCCCGGCGCTGGCGTCGCTCGCCGCGGTGCTGCCCGACGCGGACGAGGCAACGCGCCTGCGCGCGGAAGCGGGCCGGCTCGTACGGCTGCTGGGCGGCGTCCCGGCGTGGCTGGCGGACCGGCTGTCCCCGACGGCGGCGCCGGACTGACGGGCGCGCGGCCGGGCGGCGCGAAGGGGCGCGTCTGTCAGCGCGCTCCCCCAAGGTGCCCGGTCAGCAGCGCCTCGACCCGGGCCGGGTCGCCCGCCGCCAAGGCGTCCAGCAGGGCCAGGTGTTCGGCCGCGTCCGCGACCAGGCAGGCGGTGCGCGCGGCGGGGCCGTGGGCCACCGGCCACTGGGCGCGGCGGTGCAGCTCCTCGGCGACGGCGACCAGTTGGCGGTTGCCGGAGAGGCCGAGGAGCGCGCGGTGGAAGGCGCGGTCGGCCTCGGCGTAGTGGGCGCGGTCGCCGGTCGCCGCGACGGCGGCGGCCGTCTCGGCGAGGGGCCGCAGCTCGGCCCAGCGCGCCGCCGGGACGGTGCGGGCGAGCCCCAGCACGGCCGGGACCTCCAGGAGGGCGCGCACCTCGGCGAGTTCGGCGAGGTCGCGGGCGGTGCGGCGGGTGACGCGGAAGCCGCGGTTGGGGACGACCTCGACGGCGCCTTCCAGGGCCAGCTGCTGCATCGCCTCGCGGACGGGCGTCGCGGAGACGCCGAAGCGCTCGCCGAGCGCGGGCCCGGAGTAGACCTCGCCGGGTATCAGTTCGCCGCTGAGCAGTGCCTTGCGCAGGGCGTCGAGGATCTGCCCGCGCACGGAATACCGCTGCGGCATGCGGCGTGCGGGAGCGGACCGCGGCGCGGGGACGGTGGCCGGGGCGCCGTACGCGTCCTCGCCGTACGTCTCCTGGCTGTGGACGTGCTCACCTCGGACGTGGCCGTTCGGCACGCGGTGCGCGGTGGCCTGTCCGGGCACGCCGGCGCCGGGCCGCGATGCCGCGCTGTGGGGTCTGCCCTGCTCCATGTGGGGTCCTCCTGTGTCCATCCGAACCATAGGCGGACGTTCTGACAGTTCAAACCCCGAACCATCCGGGTAAGGTAAGGCTTGCCTGCAAACGATCGCGATTCGGTGGTATCGCACCGCCCCGGCGGGGCGACGGCCGGGTGACGGCGGCCGGGCCGAGCTCGAGGCGTCCCTCCGGGCACCACCGAGCCGCGCGCGGGCGGTGCGGCCTTCCGTGCGCCGGCCGGACCCATGGGCGAATCACCGCGGACCCGCGACCGGGCGAGCCACCGCCTCTGCCGCACCCTGCGCCCCGATGGCACCTGCCTCACCCGCCCTCGTACCGGTGATGCCGTACGAGGAGCACGTATGACCACAAGCCGATTACCTTCACACCACTCGATCGAGTGGAGTGAAACGAACGCAATTCCCTTTTCGCTGGGCGGCGTTCGAATACTCCCACACCTATCTGTATGCCCTTGACGTCCATTGGCAGGCAGTTGCCCGGAAACCCTTTGGCGAACGGTCCGATTCCGTCAGGATGGCGCGCGAAAGGCCGTACTGCTATGCAAGGGACGCAAGATGAGAGTGACCGATATACCGCTGAATTGGATGCTCCCCAGTGTGGTGGCGCTCGCCGGGGCCGTGGTGGCGGTGACGGTGCTCGCGCGCGGCGGCCGGAACGGCGGCGCGGACGACACGGGGGCTCCCACGGACTCCTGGGAACGCACCGAGGAGCGCAGGCGCCGCAAGGAAGCCATCTACGGCAGCGCCTCGTACGTACTGCTCTTCTGCTGCGCCGCCGTGGCCGCCGCGCTCTCCTTCCACGGGCTGGTCGGCTTCGGGGTGCAGAATCTGGGCCTGACGGGCGGCTGGGAATATCTGGTGCCCTTCGGTCTCGACGGCGCCGCCATGTTCTGCTCGGTGCTCGCCGTGCGCGAGGCCAGCCACGGTGACGCGGCGCTCGGCTCCCGGCTGCTGGTGTGGACCTTCGCGGGCGCGGCGGCCTGGTTCAACTGGGTGCACGCGCCACGGGGGATGGACCACGCGGGCGCGCCGCAGTTCTTCGCCGGCATGTCCCTCTCGGCCGCGGTGCTCTTCGACCGCGCGCTCAAGCAGACCCGCCGGGCAGCGCTCCGCGAGCAGGGACTCGTGCCCCGCCCACTCCCCCAGATCCGCATAGTCCGGTGGCTGCGCGCCCCCCGCGAGACCTTCGGCGCCTGGTCGCTGATGCTCCTGGAGGGCGTGCGGACGCTGGACGAGGCGGTCGAGGAGGTCCGCGAGGACAAGCGGCAGATGGAGCGGGACCGGGTGCGGCGGCGCGAGGCGGGCAAGCTGGAGCGGGCCCGCATCAAGGCGTACAACCGCCAGCACCGGGTCTGGGGCCGCGCCCGCACCGGGCGCCAGGTCGAGGTGACCGGGCCCGCCGTGCCCGCCGCCGCGCAGCCGCCGCAACTCGGCGCGGAGCCTTCCATAGCGGCCGAGGGACAGCTTCCCGTACGCGCGCGCCCGCTCCAGGCGGTGAGCGGCTCTGATCCGATCGACCTCACCGCCGAGGACGACACCCAAGCCATCCCGCGGCTCGACTCGCTGGAGGCCAAACTCGCCCAGATCGAGCGACAGTTCGGCTGAGCCCCCATGAGCCCTGGGTCGCCCCGACGCGGTTCAGGGCTCTTGGGCGTCCAGCTCGAACCAGACCGTTTTCCCCACGCCGTGCGGGCGGACGCCCCAGCCGTCGGCGAGGGAGTGCACGAGCAGCAGACCGCGGCCCGAGGTCGCGGTCTGCTCGATGCCGTCCGTCCCGTCGTCCGGTCCGCCCGTGCGGGCTCCCGGGACGCGCAGGGCCGGGTGCCGCGCGACGAAGTCCCGTACCTCGACGCGCAATCGGCCCTTGGCTCTTGCCTCCGCGCCACCGGTGAGCGCGGCCTTCACCACCGCCGCCCCGTCGGTGTGCACCAGGGCGTTGGTGACCAGCTCGCTCGTCAGCAGCTCGGCCGTGGCCGCGCGCCCCGGTGCGCCCCAGTGCGCCAGCAGCGCGCGCAGCTCCGCGCGCACCTGGCCCACCGCCGTGAGGTCCCGGCGTACGAGCCGTCTTTCGAAACGTGGCCCCGAGGACGCCGGCGCGCCCCCCGTTCCGCTCGCCGCCATACGCTCCGCGGCCCTTTCCCGGCCCGCGTGGCCGTCCGTGCTCGCCAAGCCTGCAGTCCGCCGTTTCATCCTTCCTTGTCCCCGACCCCTCCCCGGCGCACCGGCATCGAACACGTTCACGCTCGCTCACGGCAATGCATGCCCCGGCCCGCCTACGGCGACTCCTGTTGACCCATCAACGGGGCGATATGACTGGAATACCGATCCCCTTCGGACCGTGCGTGAATATGCCGTCGGCCTGTGGCCGACGGAGGTTTTCCGTGCGGCATTCCGTGGTCAGGGACGCGGTACGTTGCGGAGATTGGAGCGCGCCATCTGAAGCATCCGGCCGACGCCGCCGTCGAGCACGATCTTTCCCGCGGAGAGCGCGAATCCGCTGACCATCTCGGCACTGATCTTCGGGGGGATCGAGAGGGCGTTGGGGTCGGTGACGATATCGACCAGCGCGGGTCCCTTGTGCCGGAAGGCGTCGCGCAGCGCGTCACGCACCTGCTTGGGTTTCTCCACCCGCACGCCGTGCGCTCCGGCGGCCCGGGCGAGGGCCGCGAAATCGGGATTCCGGTTCGTCGTCCCGTACGAGGGGAGCCCGCCCACCATCATCTCCAGCTCGACCATGCCGAGCGAGGAGTTGTTGAAGAGGACGACCTTCACCGGCAGGTCGTACTGCACGAGCGTGAGGAAGTCGCCCATCAGCATGGAGAATCCGCCGTCGCCCGACATCGCCACGACCTGGCGGCCGGGGTCGAGGAACTGGGCCCCGATCGCCTGGGGCAGCGCGTTCGCCATCGAGCCGTGGGTGAACGAACCGATGACCCGGCGGCGGCCGTTGGGCGTGAGATAGCGAGCCGCCCAGACGTTGTTCATGCCCGTGTCGACGGTGAAGACCGCGTCGTCGGCGGCCTCGTCGTCCAGGACGGAGGCGACGTACTCGGGGTGGATGGGGGTGTGCTTCTCGACCTTACGCGTATACGCCTTGACGACCCCCTCCAGGGCGTCGGCGTGCTTCTTGAGCATCCGGTCCAGGAAGGCGCGGTTGCTCTTCGCCCGCACCTTCGGGGTGAGGCAGCGCAGGGTCTCGCGCACATCGCCCCACACGGCGAGGTCGAGCCGGGAACGGCGGCCGAGCCGCTCGGGCCGCACGTCCACCTGCACGATCCGCACGTCGTCGGGCAGGAAGGCGTTGTACGGGAAGTCGGTGCCCAGCAGGATCAGCAGGTCGCACTCGTGGGTGGCCTCATAGGCGGCGCCGTAGCCGAGGAGCCCGCTCATGCCGACGTCGTAGGGGTTGTCGTACTGGATCCACTCCTTGCCCCGCAGGGCGTGCCCGACCGGCGCCTTCACCCGCTCGGCGAACGTCATCACCTCGTCGTGCGCGCCCGCGGTGCCGCTGCCGCAGAAGAGGGTGACCTTCCCGGCCTCGTCGACCATCCGGGCGAGCGCGTCGATCTCCGCGTCCCCGGGCCGTACGGACGGGCGGGCGGGCAGCGGCGCGCGGTCGGGGCCCGCGTCGGGGGCCTGCTGCCCGGCGATGTCACCCGGCAGGGAGATGACGCTGACACCGCCCTGCCCGATCGCGTGCTGGACGGCCGTGCGCAGCACCCGGGGCAGCTGCCGGGGGCTGGAGATCAGCTCGCTGTAGTGGCTGCACTCGCCGAACAGCCGGTCCGGGTGGGTCTCCTGGAAGAAGCCGGTGCCGATCTCGCTGCTGGGGATGTGCGAGGCGAGGGCCAGCACCGGGGCCATGGAACGGTGGGCGTCGTAGAGGCCGTTGATCAGATGCAGATTGCCGGGGCCGCAGGAGCCCGCGCAGGCGGCCAGTCTGCCGGTCAGCTGCGCCTCGGCACCGGCCGCGAAGGCGGCGGTCTCCTCATGGCGGACCTGGACCCAGTCGATGGCGGCGTTCCGCCGGACGGCGTCCACCACCGGGTTCAGGCTGTCGCCGACGACTCCGTAGAGCCGCCGCACCCCGGCGCGCACCAGGATGTCGACGAACTGCTCCGCCACCGTCTGCTTCACCATCGGACCTCCTTCGGATCGGGTCTCGGCCGGCTCCTTCCCCTATGAACCCACGGAACACATGGCTATGCCTCCCAGAGCGCGCACGCGGTGCGGTCGTCGGCGTACCCCGTCACCCGCAGCTGGGCGTCCCCGAGGAAGGCCGCGAGACCCGGCGGCTCGCCCCCGGACCAGCGGCGGGCCAGCTCCTTGCCCAGCTCCGGCTCGCCGCGCAGCGGCTCGGCCATGCCCGTGCTGCACAGCAGCAGGCTGTCGCCCGGCCGGGCGACCGACGCCCGGAAGCGGAACGGCTCGCCCGGCACCTCGGCCGGTTCGACGGGCGGGGTGCTGCCGGGGGTGGGGATGCCCAGGTCGATGGTCATCCGCTCGTCGGGCGCGGTGCCCTGGTCGACCGCGGGTTCGAGGCCCGGGCAGATCTCCGTGGGCTCCGGGTCGAGGTCCTGCCAGGCCCCCTCCCGGAGCCGGAAGAGGCCGCCGGTGCCGACGCCGAAGAAGACGCGCGTACGGCAGGCGGGGTCCGCGGTCAGGAGCAGGCAGCGGACGGCGGCGGTGTACTCCTCGGGTCGCAGGCCCAGTTCGGCCGCGCGGGCGCGCAGCCTGCCGTACGAGCGGTCGGTGAGCCGGTGCAGCCCCGACCTCAGCTCGCCGCGGCGCCCGCCGCGGATGTCGTCGGCCAGCCGGGCGTGGCTGCGCCCGACGGCGCCGCCGAGCCAGGCGCAGATGTCCCGGGCGGCGCGGTGCGCCTCGCCGGCCGCGCGGGTGCCGCTGGCCATCGCGATGAAGACCAGGGCGCCGTCACCGTCGCCGAAGCGGGTGGTCAGCAGGGCGTCGCGGCGCGGCTCACCGCGATAGCGCGCCGAGTCGCCGCGCAGCGAGGTGGCGCGCAGGGTCACCGCGCCGTAGCAGGCGCCGTCGAGCACGGTGTCCGGCACGACGTCCGCCAGGTGCCGGGGATCACCGGCGGGCCAGGCGGTCGGCTCGGCGTCGTACGTGGGAGGGCGCTCCCCCACGAACTCGGCGGCGCGGGCCGGCTTCCGCGGCTGCCGGGGCACGGCCGGCAGCCGTGGCGGCCGCTCCTCGGCGGGCTCGGGGCGGGCGGAGAAGAGGGCGTCCCAGGGCTGCGTGGTCTGCGGAGGCTGGGAGGCGTCGCGGGGCTGGGGCGACCTGGCGGGCGAGAGGGGCTCGCGCGACCGGCGGGATCCGGATGCCAGCGGGTCGCCGGGCTGCCGGGGGTCGGCGGGCGCGGCGGCGGGGTCGCGCGGTGAGCGGGAGGACGTGGGGAACAGGGCGTCGAGGGGCGAACGGGGATCGGTGGGCGGGCGGGATCCGTTGGATGGGAGAGATTCGCGTGACCGGCGGGAATCGCCTGGCGGCTGAGGGTCGCGCGAGCGACGTGAAGCGGGTGCGGCGGGCGCCTCGTTCGACCGGGACGGCAAGGGTTTGCGCGAGGGCGCCGCCCCGCGCGGCTGCCGGTCCCGTGGAGCGGGTGGGGTGTCGCGCGGCTGTTCACGCCGTGGCGTCGGCAGCGGCGCCCGGCGCTCCGGGGGCGCGGCCGGCGGATCGTCCGGCTGCTCGGCGTCCGGCCGCTCGGCGACCGGGGAGGGCGGGCCCTCATCGGCGTCCGGGGAGAGCCGGCTCTCCTCGGCCTCCTGGGGCGTGCCCGTGTCCCGCGGGGCCTCGGAGGCGGCCTTCTCCCGGGACTTCGGGGACCAGAGGGGCTCCCGTGACTGTGGAGGGCGGGGCGGCAGCGGGCCCTCCCACGTGTCCCCGGGCTCCGGATCCATGGTGGGCTGCTCGTCCTCCGGCTGCGGCAGGCCGGGCGGCGGGAGGGCGTCCCGCACGGGGAGCGGTTCGAGCGGCTCTCCCGGAAGCGGGGGCTCCGCGGCGGGCAGCGCCTCCCGCTGCGGCGGCACGGCCTGCCCCGGCGGCTTGCGCAGCGGTGACGTGGGCCGCGGGGTGTTCATCGGCCGGGGCGAGGGCCGCCGTACGTTCACGGGCCGGGGCGCGCTCGCGGGCCGGGCGACATTGGCCGGCCGCAGGGACTCCGGGAGCTTCACCGGCTTCTCGGTCGGGCCGCTGGGGTCGGCCGGCTCGGGGAGCCGGGGCGGCGGGGCGGGGGCGCGGGGCGGTGGCACCTGCCCCCTGGTACCGGGCGGGGGCACGTCCCTGGTGATCCGCTGCGCCCTGTCCGGTGAGGGGAGCGGGGGCGGGCCCACGAGGTCGTCGGGCGGCTGGAGTTCGGGCGGGCCGGGCAGGCCCCGGGTGTGCGGTGCTCCGTAGCCCATCGACAGCGAGGGGAGCCCTCCCGAGGGAGGAGCGGGCCGGTCGCCGCCTTCTCTCATGGCGCGCGCCGCCCGCCCGGCCGGTTCCGCTTCGGGCACGGCGCCCGTCGCTCTGACGACCGCGGCGACGGAGGTGAAGCGCTCGTCGAGGCTGTCGTCCGCGGCGGCGGAGCCGGTGTCGGGTTGATTCTTGTCGTACAACTCGCCCCACCAGGCGTCCTCTTGGCCGGAGCGTTGATCCCCCTGCTGACTCATGCCCTTATTGTCCACACCTCGGGGCATACGGGAAGAGTGCACGAAGGAACCGCCCCCAGGGATGATGTCCGCATTCGAAACGCGGTCGCGGGGAGGGATGTCGCTTGCTCAGTGCCATAGGTCTGGACGCCGTCCGGGAGACAGGGCAGTGCGAGTGGCCGGCCGAACGGCCCGCCGGGGACAGTGCGGTGGAACTGGTGACCGGTTACCACGCCGTCGCCGAACGTCTGTTGCGACTACGGCTCGCCGCCACCCGCGAGATCTGCACGCTGATGGCGGACAGAGCCTGGCTCACCACGGGTGACGCGGTCAACGGCGTGCACCAGCGCATGGTTGTCGGACGTGACGCTCCGGCGCGCGGCGACGCTCCCGCGCCGGTGTCCGGTCACGGCGGACCGGCCGCCCGGGTCCGGGCCGTCGGCCGGGTGCCCGCCGAGTTCGTCGTCGCCGACCGCGCGGCGGCGCTGGTGGCGCTGTCCCCGGACAGTGCCCTCGCGGTGCGGCCCGGCGCGCTGCTCACCTCACTGGCCGATCTCTTCGAGGACGTGTGGCACCGGGCGCTGCCCCCGCGGGCGGGCGCGGACGACGCGCCGTACGAGCCCGCCGGGCCGGACGCCGTCGATCTGGAGGTGCTCTCGCTGCTGCTCGCCGGCCGGACGGACGCCAGCGCCGCCAAGCAGCTCGGGCTGGGCCTGCGGACGGTGCAGCGGCGGGTGAAGCGGCTGATGGAGCTGGCCGGGGTCACGACCCGGCTCCAATTGGGCCGGCACGCCGCCGAACGGGGCTGGACGGCACCGCGCTGACCTGCACTGATCCACGCGCGGACCGTGGAACGCCGCCGGTGGGGCGAATACCGGCCACACTGTCCGCAATCGTCCGGAAGCGGTGCCGCGCGCCTTCCGGCAACCTTGGTCCATGGGGACGTGGCAGCTGGTCCTGGTCGGCCTGGTGATGCTGCTCGGCCTGCTCGGCGTGGTGACCCCGGGGGTGCCCGGACCGCCGATCGTCTGGGCCGGAGTGCTGTGGTGGTCGATGACCCAGCGGACCGCCCTGGCCTGGGCCGTGCTGGCCGGGGCCACGGGGGTGCTGCTGCTGAACCAGGCCGTGATCTGGCTGCTCCCGGCCCGGCACCTGCGGGGCGCGGGCATCACCCGCCGCGCCTTCCTGGTGGCCGGTTCGGCCGGGATCGCCGGGTTCTTCCTCGTGCCCGTGCTGGGCGCGGTCCTGGGCTTCGTCGCCGGGCTCTACGGGATGGAGCGGCAGCGGCTCGGCGGGCACGGCGAGGCGTGGGCGTCGACGCGGAACGTGATGCGGGCGCTCGGGACGAGCGTCCTGGTCGAACTGTTCGCCTGCCTGCTGGTCGTGGGGGCGTGGATCGGATCGGTGTTGCGCGGGTGATCTTCCGCGGCCCCGATTGACAGCTCGTCCAGTTCCGTTGACCAGGGCGGTCAAGCGCGCGGTGCTTCGAGACCGAGCAGCAGCCGCTTGCGCTCCAGCCCTCCCGCGTATCCGGTGAGCGAGCCGTCCGCGCCGATCACCCGGTGGCAGGGGCGCAGCACCAGCAGCGGGTTGGCACCGATCGCGCCGCCCACGGCGCGGACGGCGGCGCGCGGGGCGCCGATGCGGGCGGCCAGTTCGCCGTATGTGGTGGTGGAGCCGTACGGGACGGTGTCGAGCGCGTCCCAGACCCGGCGCCGGAACTCCGTCCCCCGCACGGCGAATTCGAGCGCGAAGTCCTTGGTCTCCCCAGCGAAGTAGGCCGCGAGCTGCCGTCCGGCCTCCGCGAAGGCGCCGGGGTCGCGCTGCCAGCCCGGCTCCACGGTGGCGCCGTTCTTCTGCCCCGGCACGGACAGCGAGACGAGGGCGGTGCCGCCGGGCGCGGTCGCGGAGGGCGTGCCGGCGAGCAGGAGCGGGCCGAGGGGGCTGTCGATCTCGGTGTAGAGCACGGTCAGGCGTCCTTCGGTGAGTCGGTTCGGGGTTCGGCGGCGCGGAGCCGCAGGTGGTGCAGGGCGTACGAGCGCCAGGGGCGCCAGGCGGTGGTGTCCGCCGCCTGGTCCCCCGTTTCGCCCTGCGCTTCGCCCTCGGCTTCGTTGTCTGCTTCGTTCTCTGCCGGGAAGACGTCCGGATCGCCGAGCGCCCGCATCCGGATGTGGCCGGCCGTCCGGGCGTCGATGCCGGGCAGGGCGCGCAGGGCACGTTCCGCGGCGTCGCGGTCCGCGCCGGGGTCGAGCCGGACCGTGCCGTCCGCGAGGGCGGCGGTGAGTGCGCGCAGCGCCCGGCGGCCCGGCTCCGGGATGTCGTCGAGGGCGGCGCCGGCGAGGGTGCCGGCGTCGGGGAAGACATGGGTGAGGGCGCCGTCCGGCGCGGCGAGGGGCTTGCCGTACGCGCTCACGAGCCCGCCCGCGAGCGCCGCCGCCTCCCCGGCGGTCCTGCCCCGGGCCAGCACGGCGCGCACGGCGAACTCGTCCCCGTCGGCCGCGCCGGGCGAACGCAGGCCCGGCCGGGCGTCCACGAGGGGCCGCAGCAGGGGGTCGGCGCGCAGGCGCTCGGCGACGGCGTACGGATCGGCGTCGAGGTCGAAGAGGCGGCGCATCCGCTGCACGGCGGTGGCCAGGTCGCGCGGATCGGACAGGTGCAGACGGCAGTCGAGCCACTGGCCGCGGCGAGCCGGGCCCGGCTCGCGGACCTCGGCGACGGCGGTGCCGTACGGCAGGCGCAGCGTGCGGCGGAAGAGGCGGGCGCCCGGGGTGCCGCGCGTCTCCTCGATGCCGGGGACGGCGCTTCCCTGGAGGTGGTCGAAGATCTCCCGCGCGGCGTACGGGCCGCGGTAGGCGAGCCGCAGCGGGATGCCGGCCGCGGTGGTGGGTGCGGGGCGGCCGGCCCCCGGGCGGCCGGCCGCCTGGGCGCGCAGGGCGGTGGGCGTGCAGGCGTAGATCTCCCGGACGGTGTCGTTGAACTGCCGGACGCTCTTGAACCCCGCCGCGAACGCGATCTCCGTGACCGGCAGTGACGTCGTCGTCAGGAGGATCCGCGCGGTGTGGGCGCGCTGGGCCCGCGCGAGGGCGACCGGCCCCGCGCCGAGCTCCGCCGTGAGCTGGCGGTGCACCTGGCGCGTGCTGTACCCGAGCCGGTCCGCGAGGCCCTCGACGCCCTCGCGGTCCACGACCCCGTCCCCGATCAGCCGCATCGCCCGGCCGACGAGATCGGCCCGTACGTTCCACTCCGCGGACCCCGGCACGGCGTCCGGCCGGCACCGCCGGCAGGCCCGGAACCCGGCGCCCTGCGCGGCGGCCGCCGACGCGTGAAAACTCACGTTGCCCCGCTTCGGGGTGACCGCGGGGCAGCTGGGCCGGCAGTAGATCCCCGTGCTCGCCACGCCGAAGAAGAACTCTCCGTCGAAGCGGGCGTCTCTGCTGCTCACCGCTTGATAGCGGGAGTCGTCGAGGGGGGTGGGGGTGGTTTGCACAGGTCCAGTCTGCGGGATCGCCTGCGGCTGGCCTGGCGGGAATCGGACGTGGTGGTTCGCGGGCGGACGTGGTGGTTCGCGGGTGCGGGTTGGTTGTGGCTTTCTGTGGGGTGGCCTCAAGCGCCGGCCGGGCTGGTTTGTGGTGGGTGCCGGGGGTGGGACCTCCGGGCTGGGAACCTGGAACGCGGTGCGGATGCCGTGCTCTGTATTGAGTGCCGTAACGACGCACCGCGTTCCAGAACCCCACCCTCCAGCCCCACCCCCTCCCACCGGAGGGCAACATCGGGTTGTGGGGTGCGCCGGTTTTCCCTTTCAGCCCGGGTACGCCTTTCTTTCAGCCCGTTGGGGGCACCTCCCAGCGGTAGCTGGGGGAGTTTGAGGACGCGGCCGCAGGCGGCGAACCGGCCCGCAGCCGGGGGTCTGGGGCACGCGCCCCAGTGCGGGAAGGGGCGGGGCGGGGCGCGGAAAGAGCCCGCCGCAGGCGCCACGGGCCCGCAGCCGGGGACTGGGGCGGAGCCCCCCCACGCGGCGGAGCCGCACATCAAGGCGCACCCGGAAAGAACCCCACCCCACGACCAGCGTCAGCGCCCCCGTTTACGCGCCGACATCTCCCGCCCCGCCGCCTGCCTCCGCTTCCACTCGCGCCGGATCTCCGCCCGGAGCCGCGCGTCGGTCCGGGCGGCGATCCGCTGGTTCTCGCGGAGCAGCTTGCGGTAGCTGTCGAGGCGGCGCTGCGGGAGGTCGCCGGAGGCGAGTGCCTCCAGCACCGCGCAGCCCGGCTCGCTCTCGTGGCCGCAGTCGTGGAAGCGGCAGCGCGCCGTGAGTGCCTCGATCTCCGCGAACGCCCGTGCCACCCCGGCGTCCGCGTCGTAGAGCCCCACCCCGCGCAGGCCCGGTGTGTCGATGAGGACGCCGCCGCCCGGCAGCGGCAGCAGGTTGCGCGTGGTGGTGGTGTGGCGGCCCTTGCCGTCGCTGTCGCGGGTGGCGTTGACGTGCTGGAGGTCCTCGCCGGCCAGGGCGTTGGCGAGCGTGGACTTCCCGGCACCGGACTGGCCCAGGAGTACGGACGTGCCGCCGGTGAGCGTCGCGGCGAGCACGTCGACGCCCTCGCCCGTCGCCGAGCTGACCGCCAGCACCTGCGCGCCCGGCGCGGCCGCCGCGGTGTCGTCGAGGAGGTGGCCGAGGACGACGGGGTCGGCGACGAGATCGGCCTTGGTGAGGACGACCACGGGCGCCGCCCCGCTCTCCCAGGCGAGGGTGAGGAACCGCTCGATCCGGCCGAGGTCCAGCTCGGCGGCGAGGGAGGAGGCGATCACGGCGTGGTCGACGTTGGCGGCGAGGATCTGGCCCTCGGACCGCTGGGAGGAGGTGGACCGGACGAAGGCCGTACGGCGCGGCAGCAGCGCCCGCACGAACCCCCGGGTGAGGTCGACGGCCGCCCAGTCGCCGGTGCACATGATGCGCAGCGGGTCACCCGTGGTGACGAGCGCGGTGTCGGCCTGGACGGTCCGTACGCCTGTGCCGTCGGGGACGACGAGGTCGCAACGGCCGCGGTCCACGCGGACGATCCGGCCGGGCGTCAGGTCCTCGGCGGCGTACGGGGCGAAGCTTTCAGCGAACCCCGCGTCCCAGCCGTAGCGGGTGAGGGGGTGCGGAGCGGTGAGCTCGGACAAGAGAGGAGTCCTTCAGGAGAGAGTGGATCGTTACCTGCTTCCGTGTGCGGGCAGCGCCCGTCGCCGTGACAGTCATCGGTCCTCACCTCCTGTTCCTGCACCTTGTTGTGCGAAGCGATCGTATGCGGGGGGTGCGTACGATCGCCATGGGTTTTCCGCCGCGCGGCAGGACGCCCTGCGGGCGCGGCTGTTGCCGGAACGATCCGGCTCCTACTGCCCACCGCCGTTCGGGCGCGCGTGCTTGCCCGGGGAGTCCGGCTTCGCGTGCTTCGGGCGGTGTTCCGGACGCTGGATGCGCGAGCGTACGTCCTCCGGCGGGAGGAACTGCGCCCAGCGCTCGGGGAATTCCGACGGCGGTTCGCGGTCCTGGCCCACGGCGCCTTCCTCCACCTCGTCGTCGAAGTCCTCCTCCAGGCCCGCCTCCAGCGCGCGGGCGGCCCGCTCCGCGGCCTCGCGGGCCAGGGCCACCGCACGCTGCCGGTCGACCTCCGCGCGGGCGCCGGCCGTCGCCACGGACGGCCAGACGCGGTCTATGGCGGCGTTCACCGCGGCGCCGACCAGGACCGCGAAGGCCGAGACGCCGATCCACAGCAGGACGGCCACGGGCGCGGCGAGCGAGCCGTAGATGGTGAGGCCCTCCACGGTGTGGGTGAGGTAGACGCGCAGCAGGAGGCTGCCGATCACCCACATGGTGAGGGCGACCAGCGCCCCGGGGATGTCCTCCTGCCAGGGCGAACGGACCGGCACGGACACGTGGTAGAGCGTGGTGAGGAAGGCGACGGAGAGCAGGATCAGGACCGGCCAGTAGAGGAAGCGGACGAGGTCCGCGCTCCAGGGCACGACGTTCACCACCTCCTCGGGACCGGCCACCATCAACGGCAGGACCACCGCCCCGATGACGAGGGCGACGACGTAGAGGAGGAAGGCGAGCAGACGGGTCCGGACGATGCCGCGCTTGCCCTCCAGCCCGTACATGATCGTGATCGACTCGACGAAGACGTTGACGGCCCGGGAGCCGGACCACAGGGCGACCGCGAAGCCGATCGAGATGACGTCCGGGCGGCCCTTGGTGACGTCACGGAGCAGCGGCTTGGCGATCTCGGTGACGCCCTTGTCGCTGAGGACGGTCGCCGACGCCTTGAGGATGTTCTCCTGGATCGAGCCGATGGTGTTGGTGCCGGTCCAGTCGTCGAGATAGCCCAGCAGACCGAGGAGTCCGAGCAGCAGGGGTGGCAGGGACAGCAGGGTGAAGAAGGCCGCCTCGGCGGCCAGGCCGGTGACGCGGTACTCGACGCAGGAGTTGACGGTGTCCTTGAGGAGCAGCCACGCCATCCTGCGTTTCGAGACATTTCGATACAGGACCCTGGCCCTGTGGAGCCGGCCGACTCGCCGCCCCGATCGTTCGTTTGCTGCCTGCACGCTCTAACCGTATCGGCCCTGGCCAGGTTGGTTCGCACAGTGGCCGGGCGGGCCCGCGAGGGGGCGGCGGTGGCGGAGTCCGGGCGGAGGGTGATGCTGCGCCGACTCGGCACCACCCTCCGGCCGCTCGTGAAAAGGTTCCGCCCGCGCACTACCGGACCGCAACGGTTGCATGGAGTTGCAATCGCGCGGATGCCCCCACACACGGGGCTCCGCGGCGGCACCATGGCAACGTGAACCGCGGAACGATCGACTCACGTCTGCTGCCGGCCGTCCGCGAGGCTTGCCTCGGCGACGGCGCGCCTCCGGCTCCGCCCCGCCCGGTGATCGGGGAGTCCTGGCGCCGGGTGCGGCTCCACGGCCTCGACCCGGAGCATGGCGGCTCGGCCGCGCCCCCGCTGCCGGTGGAGGAGGTCGAGCACCGGCGGCACACCTCGCAGTTGGGCGGCCTGCTGCCGCAGCTCCGCGAGGGCCTGGGCGCCTTCGTGGACGTGGAGCGCCACCTGCTGGCCATCACGGACGGCGAGGGCCGGGTGCTGTGGCGGGAGGGGAGCCGGGGGACGCTCCGCAGTGCCGACCGGCTGGAGTTCGGGGTGGGTGCCGCGTGGACCGAGGAGCGGGTGGGCACCAACGGCATCGGCACGGCGCTGGTGGAGCGCCGGCCGGTGCAGGTGCACTCGGCGGAGCACTTCGTACGGACCCACCACGCCTGGACGTGCGCGGCGGCTCCGCTGCACGACCCGCGCGACGGGCGGCTGCTGGGCGTCGTGAACGTCAGCGGCCCGGCGCCCGCCTTCAATCCGGCGACGCTCCCCCTGGTGACGGCCGTCGCCAAGGTGGCCGAGGGGGAACTGCGCGCCCGGCACTGGGAGTCCGTGGAGCGGCTGCGTTCGGTGGCCGCGCCGATGCTCTCGCGCCTCGGCGGCCGGGCGCTGGCCGTCGACCGGGAGGGCTGGATCGCGGCGGTGACCGGGGCGGCTGCGGTGGGCCGGGTGGCGCTGCCCAAGTCCGTGCGGGCGGGGCTGGTGTGGCTGCCGTCGCTCGGGCTGTGCTCGCTCGAACCGCTGCCGGACGGCTGGCTGGTACGGGTCGCGGAGACCGCGCAGCCCGACGCCCAGCCGAACCGGGTGGTGCTCGACCTGCGGCGCGCCCGCGACTGGACGGTAACGGTCTCCGGCGCCGCGGGCCAGTGGTCGCAGGAGCTGAGCCCGCGCCACGCGGAGCTGCTCTACGTCCTGGCGCTGCACCCGGCCGGCCGGACGGCCGCTGAGCTGGCGGCGGACCTCTTCGGCGATCCGTCTCGCACCGTGACGGTACGAGCGGAGATGTCCCGGATGCGGCGCACGCTGGGCGGGGTACTGGGGCACCGCCCGTACCGCTTCGCGGACGGCATCGAGGTAAGGGTGCTCTCCCCGGCTCCCCCGGACGACCTCCTGCCGGGCTCGACGGCACCGGCGGTCATGAGAGCGCGACGCGGGTAGGCGGGCAGGCGGCGGCCGGGCGGGCTTCCTCGGGCGAGCCGCCCTACAGCCACACCCTCCAGCGTCCCCAGCTGCCGCTGAGAGCCCCCACAGACGGGCCAGGCCATACACGATCGACGACCCGCACCCCCTGCAGCCCGTCCGGCGATCGAGGACACCGCCGCGGCAGCGGCCGGTGCGGCGACCGGACAACCCGCGGCTGCGAAGCGCACCGCCGCCAAGGACCACGGCGAAACGCCGTGATTGGCTGAGCCCCATGAACACCCGCACCGTCACCACCTGGTCCCTCGAGCAGATCGCGCCAAGCGATCTGCTCCCCGCTCCTGAGCCCGACGCGTCCGCCGGGATCCGGATCGTCCGGGCCGAAGTGCCCTCGCCCGAGTTCAGCCGGTTCCTCTACACCGCCGTGGGCGGGGACATCGTCTGGACGGACCGGCTGCGCTGGACGTACGAGCGGTGGGAGGCGTTCCTGGAGCGGCCCGGCGTGGAGACGTGGGTGGCGTACGACCACGGGACCCCGGCCGGTTACATCGAGCTGGACGCACAGGACGACGGCGCGGTGGAGATCAGCTACTTCGGCCTGCTGCCGGCGTTCCGGGGCCGCCGGATCGGGGGCCACCTGCTGTCGTACGGGACCGCGCGGGCGTGGGACCTGGCCGAGCGGTGGCCCGGGCTCGCGCCGACGAAGCGGGTGTGGGTGCACACGTGCACGCTGGACGGGGAGTTCGCGCTGGCGAATTACGAGCGGCGGGGGTTCCGGCTGTTCGACACCGCGGTCACGGACGAGCCGCTGGTCCCCGCCCCTGGACCGTGGCCCGGAGCCTGACCTTCCACCCCTCGGCCGGGACGGCGCGCGCGGACTCGCCGTCCCGCATGGTGATACTCAATAGTCCGCCATACGGACAATGGTGGACTCTCCCGAGACCGCCATGCCACGCTTCCGTCATGTCCCGCGCCGGAGTTGCCTTGGTGAGTCGACGTCACGTCGATCTCGGCCGCATGTCCAGCGCCATCTGTCCGGCGCGCTGACAGCCTCAGCACCACCGCGCCCCCTCTTCCTCCCCGTACCCCGCGCCGACGTCGGCGCGTCGGGCCATTTCGGCATACGCGCAGGTCAGCAGGGCCCCCTCCAACCTGGGGCCGCTGCTCGCCGACGCGCTCCCGAGCGCCACCCCCAGAAGGACAGATCGCCATGGCTGCCACCTCGGAACTCCCCGTCGCCGCCACGTCCCGCCGCAAGGCCGGCCGCCACCGCGGCGAGGGACAGTGGGCCGTCGGCCACTTCACCCCGCTCAACGGCAACGAGCAGTTCAAGAAGGACGACGACGGTCTCAATGTGCGGACACGCATCGAGACGATCTACTCCAAGGCGGGCTTCGACTCGATCGACCCCAGCGACCTGCGCGGGCGGATGCGCTGGTGGGGGCTCTACACCCAGCGCAAGCCCGGGATCGACGGCGGCAAGACCGCGATCCTGGAGCCGGAGGAGCTGGACGACAAGCACTTCATGCTGCGGGTCCGCATCGACGGCGGGCGGCTCACCGTCGCCCAGCTGCGGGCCGTCGGCGAGGTCTCGGAGCAGTACGCCAGAGGCACCGCGGACATCACCGACCGGCAGAACATCCAGCTGCACTGGATCCGTATCGAGGACGTGCCCGCCATCTGGGACAAGCTGGAGGCGGTCGGGCTCTCCACCACCGAGGCGTGCGGGGACTGCCCCCGCGTGATCATCGGTTCGCCCGTGGCGGGCATCGCGGCCGACGAGATCATCGACGGCACGCCCGCGGTGGACGAGATCCACGACCGCTACATCGGCAGCAAGGAATTCTCCAACCTGCCGCGGAAGTTCAAGACCGCGGTGTCCGGCTCGCCCGTGCAGGACGTCGTGCACGAGATCAACGACGTCGCCTTCGTCGGGGTGGTCCACCCCGAGCACGGCCCCGGCTTCGACCTCTGGGTGGGCGGCGGCCTTTCGACCAACCCCCGGCTCGCCGAACGGCTCGGCGCCTGGGTGCCGCTGGACGAGGTCGCCGACGTCTGGGCGGGCGTGGTGGGCATCTTCCGCGACTACGGCTACCGCAGGCTCCGCAACCGCGCCCGGCTGAAGTACCTGATGGCCGACTGGGGGCCGGAGCGGTTCCGCCGGGTGCTGGAGGAGGAGTACCTGGAGCGGAAGCTGCTCGACGGCCCCCCGCCCGCCGCGCCCGTCTCACGCTGGCGCGACCACGTGGGTGTGCACCGGCAGCGCGACGGCCGCTTCTACGTGGGCTTCGCCCCGCGCGTCGGCCGGGTCGACGGTGCCACCCTCACCAAGATCGCCGAACTCGCGGGCGCGCACGGCAGCGACCGGCTGCGCACCACCGTCGAGCAGAAGATGCTGATCCTCGACGTGGCGGCCGACCGGGTCGACTCCCTCGTCGCCGGCCTGGAGGCACTGGACCTCCAGGTGCGGCCGTCGCCCTTCCGGCGCGGCACGATGGCCTGCACCGGCATCGAGTTCTGCAAGCTCGCCATCGTCGAGACCAAGGCGCGCGGCGCCTCGCTCATCGACGAACTGGAGCGCCGGATGCCGGACTTCGAGGAGCCGGTGACGATCAACATCAACGGCTGCCCCAACGCGTGCGCCCGCATCCAGACCGCGGACATCGGTCTCAAGGGCCAGCTGGTGCTGGACGCGGACGGCAGGCAGGTCGAGGGCTATCAGGTCCACCTCGGCGGCGCGCTGGGGCTCGAGGCCGGTTTCGGCCGCAAGGTCCGCGGGCTGAAGGTGACCTCCGCCGAACTCCCCGACTACGTCGAGCGCGTCCTCACCCGGTTCGCCGAACAGCGCGAGGAGGGCGAGCGGTTCGCGTCCTGGGTCGGGCGCGCGGCGGAAGCGGATCTGGCGTGAACAGCACCCGTACGACCGCCGGAACACCGGTGGAGCAAGCGGCGACAGGCACAGCACGAACCGGAACAAGGGGAACGGAATGAGCGGACGGGCCGCCCCCTTCTACTGCCCCTACTGCGGTGACGAGGACCTGCGCCCCTCCGAGGAGGGCCACGGCGCGTGGGAATGCGGAATGTGCAACCGCGCGTTCCGACTCTCGTTCCTCGGGCTACTGGCCAAGGGCCTGACGCCCGGACACCGTGAAGGGGGCAGCACATGACCGACGTGACCGATCTGCGCGACATCGCCGTACGGGCGGGCCGCGAACTGGAGGACGCCCCGGCGCCCGACGTCCTGCGCTGGGCGACGGACACGTTCGGCGCCCGGTTCTGCGTCACCTCGTCCATGGAGGACGCGGTGGTCGCCCATCTCGCCTCGCGCGTACGGCCGGGCGTCGACGTCCTCTTCCTCGACACCGGCTACCACTTCCCGGAGACCATCGGCACCCGGGACGCGGTGGCGGCCGTCATGGACGTCAACGTCGTCACGCTCACGCCGGAGCACAGTGTCGCCGAGCAGGACGCCGAGCACGGCCCCGCGCTGCACGACCGCGATCCCGATCTGTGCTGCGCGCTGCGGAAGGTCGCCCCGCTGGCCGCCGGCCTCGACCGCTACGACGCGTGGGCGACCGGCCTGCGCCGCGACGAGTCGCCGACCCGCGCGAACACGCCGGTCGTCGGCTGGGACGAGCGGCGCGGGAAGGTGAAGATCGCGCCGATCGCGCGCTGGACGCAGGACGACGTGGACCGCTACGTCGCCGAACACGGCGTACTCACCAACCCGTTGCTGATGGACGGCTACACCTCCGTCGGCTGCGCGCCCTGCACCAGCCGGGTCGCCGCCGGGGAGAACAACCGCGGCGGCCGGTGGGCGGGCCGCGCCAAGACGGAGTGCGGGCTGCACGGATGAACGGAAACGGGGAGCAAGTGATGAGCGGGGCCACGATCTGGCTCACCGGCCTGCCGAGCGCGGGCAAGACGACGATCGCCCACGCGCTCGCGGGGCGGCTGCGCGGCGAGGGGCACCGGGTGGAGGTGCTGGACGGGGATGAGATCCGCGAGTTCCTCTCCGCCGGGCTGGGCTTCTCCCGGGCTGACCGGGACACCAATGTGCAGCGGATCGGCTTCGTCGCCCAACTGCTCGCCGCCCACGGGGTGAAGGTCCTGGTGCCCGTCATCGCGCCGTACGCGGATGCGCGCGCTGCCGTCCGCAAGCGCCACCAGGAGCAGGGCACCGGCTATGTGGAGGTGCACGTGGCGACACCGGTGGAGGTGTGCTCGGAGCGTGACGTGAAGGGGTTGTACGCCAAGCAGGCGGCGGGAGAGATCTCCGGTCTCACGGGGGTGGACGACCCGTACGAGGAACCGGCCGATCCGGATCTGCGCATCCGTACGCACGAGCAGAGCGTGGCCGAGTCGGCGGCGGCACTGCATGCCCTGCTGACCGAGAGGGGGATGGCGTGAGTGGATTCTCCGAGGACGGTCTCTACGCGCTGTCGCATCTGGATGTACTGGAATCCGAAGCGGTGCATATATTCCGGGAGGTGGCGGGTGAGTTCGAGCGGCCGGTGATTCTTTTCTCCGGTGGCAAGGACTCGATCGTGATGCTGCACCTGGCGCTGAAGGCGTTCGCGCCCGCGCCCGTGCCGTTCGCGCTGCTGCATGTGGACACCGGCCACAACTTCCCCGAGGTGCTGGCCTACCGTGACCGGGTGGTGGCGGAGCACGGGCTGCGGCTGCATGTCGCCTCCGTGCAGGAGTTCATCGACGACGGCCGGCTGCGGGAGCGTCCGGACGGTACGCGTAATCCGCTCCAGACCGCGCCGCTGCTCGACGCGATCGAACGGCACCGCTTCGACGCGGTCTTCGGCGGCGGGCGGCGCGACGAGGAGAAGGCGCGCGCCAAGGAGCGCGTGTTCTCCCTGCGCGACGAGTTCGGCAGCTGGGACCCGCGGCGTCAGCGGCCCGAGCTGTGGCAGCTCTACAACGGCCGGCACGCGCCCGGCGAGCACGTCCGCGTCTTCCCGCTGTCCAACTGGACGGAGCTGGACGTCTGGCAGTACATCGCCCGCGAGGGCATCGAGCTGCCCGAGATCTACTTCGCCCACGAGCGCGAGGTCTTCGCCCGCAACGGCATGTGGCTGACCGCGGGCGAGTGGGGCGGCCCCAAGGACGGCGAGCCCGTCGAGGTGCGCCAGGTGCGCTACCGCACGGTCGGCGACATGTCCTGCACCGGGGCCGTCGACTCCGACGCCGTGACCATCGAGGACGTCATCACCGAGATCGCCGTGTCCCGGCTCACCGAGCGGGGCGCGACACGCGCCGACGACAAGCTGTCGGAAGCCGCGATGGAGGACCGCAAGCGCGAGGGGTACTTCTAGCCATGACCGCCATCGACTCCCTGACCGGCAAGGCCATGGCCCCGGCCGCGGGCCTGTTGCGTTTCGCGACGGCGGGCTCCGTGGACGACGGCAAGTCCACCCTCGTGGGGCGGCTGCTGCACGACTCCAAGTCCGTCCTCGCCGACCAGCTCGAAGCGGTCGAGGACGCCTC
>NZ_JBVHLW010000012.1:0-154854 GCF_055558795.1 Streptomyces sp. NPDC025618
CGCCGCGTGGGGGCGCGTGCCCCAGACCCCCGACTGCCGGTCCGTTGCCGCCTGCGGCGGGGGCGGCCTGCGGCCGCGTCCTCAAACGCCGGACGGGCTGGATATTCAGCCCGTCCGGCGTTTGAGGACAACGCGGCGAAGCCGTGTTGCGGGGTCTGGGGCGCAGCCCCAGTTTCGGGAAGGGGCGGGGCTGGGGAAAAAGCCCGCCGCAGGCGCAAGCCGGCCCGCACCCGGAAGCTGAAGCAAGCCCCCACCCCGCAACCCCTAGCGCGCAGCGCCCCGCCGCCGCGTAAGCCAAAGCGCCCCGGCGACCCCGGTCAGCAACACCGTCCCACCCAGCGTCCCGAGCGCGACCGCCGAATCCGCCGGCCCCGTCTGCGGCAACTGCCCACCACCGGTGGACCCACCACTCGCGGCCGACCCGCTGGACCCGCTCGACCCACCCGTACCGCCGGAGCCGCCCGTACCGCCCGAACCACCCGACGTGGACCCGCCGGTGGTCGAACCACCCGTCGTGGAGCCCCCGGTCGTCGACCCGCCCGTCGTGCTGCCGCCCGACGAACCGCCCGCCTTGACCTCCAGCGTGAGCGACGGCTTCGGGTTGTTGGACGGCGTGCAGGTCGTCGTCGTGCCGAGGGCGGAGATCGTGAGGGTGGAGGCGGTGAAGGTGACGGTGCCGCTCTTCTTCGGGGTGTACGTGCCCGACAAGTCGCTGATCTTGATGGGGGTGTTGGCGGGGATCTCCTCGGAGTTGGCGGGGCCCTCCACGGCCACCGTGCCGCTGTCCGCGCCGCCGAGCTTGATGACGGCGCTCGGCTTCATCGCGCCCTTGCCGAGCGCGACGGGGCTGGAGGAGACGCCCTTCTCGAAGGACATGGTGAGCTTGTAGGAGTCGCCGCTCGCGACGCCCTTGATGTCAATGGGCGACACCGCGCTCTTGTCGCCGATGGGGGTCTTGCACTGGTAGTTGACGTCGACCGTGTCCGCGTGCGCGGCGGGCGCGGCCAGCAGGAGGACCGTTCCTCCGGCCACGGTCGCGGCGAGCGCGAGCGCGGACGTACGGCGAGCGGGTCGGCGCTGGATGTGGGACACCTCGGGTTCCCCTCTCGTCCGGTGCCGTAGCCGTGCATCACTGACGGCACATCAGATCGGGCGCCGACAGTACGCCGGGGACCTCGAGGAGGGAAGAGATCTCACGCGCTAGGCCGGAGCGGCGAGCTCCGCCCAGACGGTCTTGCCCTCGCCGGCCTCGTTGCGCACGACCCCCCAGTCCAGACAGAGCCGCTGCACGATGAACATGCCGTGGCCGCCGGGGCGGCCCGCGCGGTGCGGGGTGCGGGGCGTGGGGGTGCCGACGCCGGGGTCGACGACCTCCAGCCGCAGCACCTTGCCGACGAAGCTCACCCGCAGTTCCTCGGGGCCGTCGGCGTGCAGGCAGGCGTTGGTGACCAGCTCGGAGACGACCAGCAGGACGTCCTCGGCGGCCGCGCGGTGGTCGGCGGTGGCGGCGGGCAGCCAGCCCCAGTCCTGGAGTGCCTCACGGGTGAAGTCCCTGGCACGGGGAACGGCGCCGCTGGCCCCGACGAGGCGGAGGCGGCGGACCTGTCCCCCCGCCGGCGGGTGGGCATCGGCGGAGGCGCCGTCCGCGTCCGGACCGGGCTCGCCCGGCGGCGGGTACGGCCGCGTGGTGCTCATCAGCGCTTCACCTCACCGATTCACCGACTCAGGGTTTGATGGATACCAGGCACTTAAAACAGATGCAGTACAGATTCAGCAGACTCCTGCCCGACCGATCCAGGGGAACACCCACTTCTTCGGCACGGCTCCTGTGACACGGGTAACCCGGGGGTTACGCACAGATAGGAGGGGTGACACCCATCACTCGGAGAGCGCGGCATCCAGCGTGTCGTGCACGGTGAAGACGGCTTCCGCGCCGGTGATCTCGAAGACCCTGGCGACGACCGGTTGCATGGCGGCGAGGTGGATGGATCCACCCGCGGCCTCCGCGACCAGCCTGGCGCCCAGCAGCACGTTGAGCCCGGTGGAGTCGCAGAACTCCAGCTTCGAGCAGTCCACGACCACGCGCGCGCTGATGCCGGCGACGCTCGCCTCCAGGGGCTCGCGCAGCAGCTCGGCGGTGTGGTGATCGAGCTCACCCGCCGGCGTCACGACCGCACTGGCTCCGTGGCGCCGGACCTCTACATTCAGCCGGCCTTTGCTTGCGCTGCCGACCATCCCGCGGTCCATGCGCATCCCTTCCCGGTTGCTTGCGTGGACGGCTGAACACTACGCCTTCGATACGACGTCCGGTAGCCGAACATCCGTCATTTACCGACAAAGTCGGACAACACGGACTTGCCAGGGGGTGGTGAAGACCGGTAGGGCTAGTAGAGGACATCCACCACGGACGGCTTTGGAGGCGCCGCAAACCGCAGCAAGAAGTCAAGGCATCGGCGGCCATATGCCGAGAATGATGGAGGACACCATGTCACCCCGGCTCGACGCACCGCGCACCGGAACCCTTCGGGAGACCGCGTCGTCGGCGACCCCGCACGAACGGAACGAGCCCGCTGTCGCCGGGCTCCCCGAGATCCCGCCCTACGACGAGGTGGGGCCGGACGACGCGCGGGCCCTGTCCAAGACCCTCTTCGCCCGCCTCGCGGAGCTTGAGGAGGGCACCCACGCATACGCGTATGTCCGCAACACCCTGGTCGAACTCAATCTGGCCCTGGTGCGGTTCGCCGCCTCGCGGTTCCGCACCCGCAGCGAGCCGATGGAGGACATCGTCCAGGTCGGCACGATCGGCCTGATCAAGGCGATCGACCGCTTCGAGCTCAGCAGGGGCGTCGAGTTCCCCACCTTCGCGATGCCGACGATCATCGGCGAGATCAAGCGCTTCTTCCGCGACACGAGCTGGTCCGTGCGCGTCCCCCGGCGGCTCCAGGAGCTCCGCCTCGACCTCGCGCGCACCCGCGACGAGATGGCGCAGCAGCTCGACCGCTCCCCCACGGTCGCCGAGCTCGCCGAGCGGCTCGGCCTGGCCGAGGAAGAGGTCATCGAGGGCATGGCCGCGAGCAACGCGTACACCGCGAGCTCGCTCGACGCCCAGCCCACCGAGGACGACGCCGAGGGCACGCTCTCGGCCCGCATCGGCTATGAGGACCACGGCCTCGAAGGCATCGAGTACGTGGAGTCCCTCAAGCCGCTGATCGCCGAACTCCGGCCCCGCGACCGGAAGATCCTCTCCCTGCGCTTCGTGGCGAACATGACGCAGTCGGAGATAGGCGAGGAGCTGGGCATCTCCCAGATGCACGTCTCACGGCTGCTCTCGCGCACGCTCGTGCGACTGCGCCGGGGGCTGCTGGTCGAGGAGTGACCCGGGGTCACTTGCGATGGCAGACGAACTGCCGGCTGCCGTCGTCACCGGTCTGGATCACGGCACTCGCACACCCCTCGGGGCACTGCGGCGGCGCGGCGTGCGCGCTGCGGCGGCGCTCCGGGGGGTGGTCGCATGTGGAGCAGTACCACCCGGGCGCGTACGGGTAGGTGACGTCCCACCACATCGGACTGCCGCAGCGCCTGCACCCGACCAGGGGCGGCCGGCTCTGATTGACGTTCACCCGGGCATCGTCCCGCCCGCCGCCGCGTGTGACGGGCGGGCGGCTTCGGCCTCACCCGATCGAGGACGACCGCGCCGATTCGCACCGGCCGTCAATCCGGGCGACCCCACCATGTGAACAAGTGCAAGATGTCGCCATGAGCGTGAGCATAGACATCACCGGCCTGCCGCCCGAGCGCATCGTCTTCGAGACGTCCCCGCTGGCAGAGCTGTGCATCACGCTGCACGTCCTGTCCGAGCCCGGCCACCACCCCGGGCAGGCGGCCTGGGCCACCGCCACGGCCGGCGCGCTCCGGCAGGATCTCGCCGACCGGCTGCGCGAGGCGGACTTCCTGTGGCGGCACGCCTTCTCCGACCTCTTCATGCCGTACTCCGGGCTGCGCGGCGGTGACGGCCGGCCGGGCCGGACGCTCGCCGAGGAGCTCGACCAGCTGGACCGGCTGGACGACGACCAGTTCGTCACCACCGCCCTGGAGTTCACCTGCCTCGCCTCCTACAACACGGGCGCCCCCTCCCCGCTCGCCGACCCGGCCACCCGCGCCAGGGCACTGGAGCTGGCCGCCGCCCGCGGCCCCCGGCAGCTGGACTTCACCGGGCGGCTGCTGAAGGACCCCGCCTCCGTACGCGCCTGGGTGCGCCGCCTGCTGGAGGACTGCGACGACGCCTTCTTCGCGGCCCTCTGGCGGGAGGGCGAGCCCGCGCTCGCCGCCGACGCCCGGCACAAGAGCGAACTGCTGCGCCGCAAGGGGCTGAGCGAGGCCCTGGCCGAGGTCTCCCCCGCGATCACCCTGGAGGACGGCGGCAGGCTCGTCCGGATCGACAAACTGACGGAGGGACACACGTCGGCGGTGGACCCGGCGGTGGGCACGGGCCTGACGTTCGTACCGTCGCGCTTCGGCTGGCCGCACCTGATGGTGCTGCACCGGCCGGGCTGGCGTCCGGTGGTCCACTACCCCGTCGGCTCGCCCGAACTGCCACCGCCGACCTCGGTCGAGCTCCTGAAACTGCGCCTGGAGGCACTGGCCCACCCCGTCCGCATCCAGCTCTGCCGCAGCACGGCCCGCGCGCCGCACACGACGGGCGAACTGGCCGGCATCCTGGGCATCAGCGCGCCGGAGGTCTCGCGCCACTTGGGTGTGCTGAAGAAGGCGGGCCTGATCACGACGCGCCGTCGCGGCCGGTACGTCAACTATCAGCTGGATGTGCTGGCGGTGGCGCGGCTGAGCGGGGAGTTCTTGGAGGGGATCCTGCGCTGAGGCTTCGCTTCGGGGCAACCTCTGTCCGGCGTACGCTCGTCCGGCTGCGCCGGTGGCACGGTGGCTCAGTCGTACTCACCGAGGGCGGCCGCCAGCCCGCGCCCCTCCGGCGCGCCCCGGCGCATCAGGAGGGCAGCGGTCGTGTGCAGCTCGTTCCAGGCGTGCGGGCGGCCGATCGCGGCCGCGTCCTCCAGGGAGCCCAGGGCGACGGCGAGGGCTTGCTGCGGCTCCCCCGCTCCCGCGTAGGCGTGGGAGAGGCAGGCGCGGTACCACGTGCCGTCGCGGCGGTAATCGTCCGGCAGGGCGGCGAGACCGACGGTGAGCTGTTCGACCGCGCGTGGCCACGCCCGCAAGTGCAGCTCGGCCATGCCGCGTTGGAGCGTGAACCACGTCTCGTCGTAGAAGTACATCCACGGCGGCTGGTCCTCGGGACGCTCGGCGGCGAGGGCCATGAGCTTCCGGCCCTCGTCCAGCAGACGGCGCGCCTCGTCGGCCTCCTGGTTGAGCGCGTGCCCGCGCGCGGCCATCTGCACGGCCATGGCCTGTACGCCCAGGGAGCTGCCGGGTGCCGACCACCGCGACGCCTCGGCCAGCCGCACACACCGGGTGGCGCGGCCTTTGGACCAGGCCATGTGCGCCTTCATGTTGAGGGTCGTGGCCGCCATGTCGGCGTCCCCCGCCTCCAGCGCCCACTCGTGGGAGCGGTCGTACCAGGCCAGGGCGGTGGCGGTGGCGTCCTGGTCCTGCGCCATCCACGCGAGGAACTGGGCGTGCTCCGACGCGAGAAGCACCAGGCGGTCGGCCGTGGCTCCGCGCGCGCTCGCGTGCAGGTCCATGACGGTGCGGAGCTGGCCGCGCACGAGATCGACCAGCGGGCGTGAGCCGATCACGTCCTCAGCCCGGCGGTGCTCGGCGAGCAGCCGGTCGAGCCAGTCCAGGGTGGCGGCGTCCACGCGCGCGGAGCCGTCGACCACGCTCGTCACCCGCGCCAGGAGATCGGCGTCCGGGGCGGAACCCGGCAGCCGCAGACTCGGGACCGCGCCCGCGTCGGGCCGCTCCCCCGCGAGCGTCCACAGCTCCGGGGGGACGCCGAGGCCGGAGGCGATGCGCTGACGCACCTCCACGGAGGTCACGCGCTGCCGCCCGCGCTCGATGTCGGACACGTCGGACTGCGCGAGCCCGGTCAGTTCCCCGGCCTTCGTCTGGCTGATGCGCGCGAGCTTCCGGTACGTCCGCAGGACGGCGCCCCAGTCCTCGTCCGCGACCGCCGCCACCAGCTGAGGATGAGCCCAAAGGTCCACCATGTGATCCCTCACCATCCGAATATAGGGCGGCCTATAGGGCCTTGGGATGGGTTCCCCTTCCGGAGTGCGTGACGGTACCGGCATGGATGACACGCAGAGCTCCGCGCGGGAGCGAACGAATCCGGACGGGATCCCCGCGCCCGGAACGCTGGTGCTGGACGGCGAGAGCGACCGCATCGGCGTGGTCATGGACACCACCGCGAACCGGATCTTCCTGCGGCCCGAGCGCGGTGGCCGCGAGTGGGAGACGGATCGGGAGAACGTCCGGGCCCTCACCCGGAAGGACACCCTCCGTGCGGCCGTGGCCGCCGTCAACGCCCGCGGCGGGAGGCACGCGTGAGCGGCACCGTGCCACCGCCCGCCCGGTCCTGCCTCGCGTGTTCGAAGCTCCTGCTGGCCCGGGCCGGAGCGGCCCGGGAAGGTCGCTTCGACGTCGTCCAGGACCTGAACCGGCGACTGGAGACGCATCGGCGGGCCGCACACGCGTGACGGGGCCCGTACGCGGAAAGGAGGAGTCGGGGACGAAGCATCCCTGCCTAGCGCCCTCTCGGAGGAACATCACCCGCATGAGCGAAGAGTGCTGTACCGGCCCGCATCAGTTCTGCAAGGGGTGCCGGGGAAGCGGGTATTACCAGGCGCTCACGCTCTATGTGAGTCAGTCCGGCCAGGCCGGGGAGATGTCGGCGGCGCACACGTGCCCGGCGTGCAGGGGACGGGGGATCTTCTGCAGGCGGTTCCTGCCGTGCGGGGACGAGCACGAGGACGAGACCCCGGCGATCGGCCCGGATGTCGTCCCGCCCGTGTGACGCGGACAGCGGCTACTTCGCGCACAGCGCCGTGGACAGGACCTTCAGGGCCGCGGTATCGGCCTGCGGGGTCTTGCTCATGTCCTTCGAGAGGGCGAGAGTGATCTGCCGCTCGCCGTCGGCCGAGGTGAAGCTGAACGTGTTGTAGCCGGGGACGCTTCCGGTGTGGCCCCAGGCCGGCTTCTCGCCGGGGCAGTAGGCGGAGTTGCTCTCCAGGCCCAGACCATACTTGCGGCTCTCGCCGCGGTCCGTGTCGTGCAGGGTGTTCATCTCGCGCCACAGGTGCTTCGGGAGCAGCTTGCCGCCGGCGAGGGCGCGGTAGAAGCGGTTGAGGTCGGCGGTGGTGGAGACGAGGTTGCCGGGGCCCCAGAAGGCCGTGGGGCTGAAGTCGGCGTAGTCGGTGGGGGCGCTCTCGCCGGGGAGCTGTTCGTAGCCGTGCAGGTGCGGGCCGGACAGGTGCGCGGAGGTGGGTATCGAGGTGCCGGTGAGGTGGAGCGGGCGGACGATGCGCCGGGTGATGGCCTGGTCGAGGGTGGTGCCGGTGCGCTTCTCGACGAGCATGCCGAGGATGACGTAATTGGTGTTGGAATACTCCCACTTGCCCGCCGCGCCGGGCTCGAACGTACGCGGCTCCTTGAGCGCCATGTCCACCAGCTCGCGAGGCGTGTAGTGGGAGCGCTGAAGGCTGCGCAGGGGGTCGGGCAGCCGCCGGAGCACGTCGGTGTAGTTGGCGATCCCGCTGGTGTGGTTCAGCAGCTGCCGTACGGTGACGGGCGCGCCGTTCCCGCCGTCGGGCACCAGGCCGGGGAGGTGGCGGCCGATGGGGTCGTCGAGGCGGACCTTGCCCTCGTCGACGAGCTGGAGGACGACGGTGGCGACGAAGCTCTTGGTGACGCTTCCGGCGCGGAACCGGTCCCCGGCCTGCGCGCGCCGCCCGTCCGCGAGGTCGGCGACGCCGCTGCCGCCGCGCCAGACCCCGCCGGCGTCCCGCACCTCGGCTGTCGCGCCGGGCACGCCCGCGGCGACGACCGCGTCCAGCGCGTGCTGGAGCGCGGCCCGGTCGGCGCCGCGGGCTGCGGGTGCGGCGACGGCCGGTGCGGCGGCGGGCGCGAGGGCCGCGGCGGCGAGCACTACGGAGACGACGGCGGTTCTGCGGCGCATGATCGGGGGGCCTCTCGGTGGCGGCTGGCTGATGCTCCGTCAACCTATGCGGCACCGGTGCCCCGCACGCTCATGACCAGGAAGGATTCCGCACCGGCCGCCCCTTAGAGGTCACCCTTAGAGGTCTCCCTGAGAGGTCACCCCTGAGAGACCCCCTGCGGTCAGACCTCCCGCACGCCGCCCCGCCAGACCGCCGAGACCAGCGGGACGCCGGGCCGGTAGGCGAGGTGCACGTGCGAAGGGGCGTCGAGGAGGGCGAGGTCGGCGCGGGCGCCGGGGGTCACGCGGCCGACGTCGGTGCGCCGCAGGGCCGCCGCGCCGCCCGCCGTCGCCGACCAGACGGCCTCGTCGGGGGTCATCCCCATGTCGCGTACGGCGAGGGCGATACAGAAGGGCACCGAACTCGTATAGGACGAGCCGGGGTTGCAGTCCGTGGACAGCGCGACGGTGGCGCCCGCGTCGAGCAGTCGGCGTGCGTCGGGCCAGGGGGCGCGCGTGGAGAACTCCGCGCCGGGCAGCAGCGTGGCCACGGTGCTGCCGTTCGCGAGGGCGTCGACGTCGGCGTCGGTGAGGTGGGTGCAGTGGTCGGCGGAGGCCGCGCCCAGCTCGACGGCCAGCTGGACGCCGGGCCCGTAGGAGAGCTGGTTGGCGTGGACGCGGGGGATCAGTCCGCGCGCGGCTCCGGCGGTGAGGATCGTACGGGCCTGGTCGCCGTCGAAGGCGCCCTTCTCGCAGAACACGTCGACCCAACGGGCGTGCGGCGCGCAGGCGTCGAGCATCGCGCCGGTGACGAGACCGACGTACGCGGCCGGGTCCTCGGCGTAGTCGGGCGGGACGATGTGCGCGCCGAGGTAGGTGACCTCGTCGGTGTGGGCGGCGGCGATCCGCAGGGCGCGGGCCTCGTCCTCGACGGTGAGGCCGTAGCCGGACTTGGTCTCCAGGGTCGTGGTGCCCTGGCGCCGCGCCTCGCGTATGTGGCGCAGGAGATTGGCCTCCAGCGCCTCGTCGGAGGCGGCGCGGGTGGCGGCGACGGTGGTGCGGATGCCGCCCGCGCTGTAACTCTGCCCGGACATCCGGGCGTTGAACTCCGCGGTGCGGTCGCCCGCGAAGACCAGGTGGGAGTGGGAGTCGACGAAGCCGGGGAGCGCGGCCCGGCCCTCGGCGTCGACGCGATTGTCAGTGGCGGGTGCTTTGCTGGAAGCACCGACCCAGGCGATGCGGTCACCGTCGACGACGACCGCCGCGTCCTGGATCTGACCGAGGGGGCCCGCACCGAGGGAGGGGTCGTTGGTGACGAGGTTGCTGATGCCGGTGATGACCGTGGTCGCCATGGGGGTGTGGCTCTCCTTCGGCTTGGGCGGATCTTATGGGCGGTTTCTGCGGGCGGTGGCGTGGGACAGGCCGCTGCGCGGCGGTGCCCTCAGGCGCCGGGCCGGCCGGAGCGGGCCGATGGAGGTGCGCATTCCGGCCCCTCCGGCGATGGAGGACGCTCCCCCGGACTTCGTCCGGGGAGACCCCCAAGGCCACTCCCGCCGCAGGCGGCGACCGAGCCGCACCCGGACAAGGGCTACTCCCGCAGCGCCGCGATGGACTCCGCCAGCGCGCCCGGCACATCGGGTACGAGCTGGTGGGCGCCGTCCCGTACGACGTGGCGGCCGCCGATCACCGTGTGCCGCACGTCCGCGCTGGTCGCCGCGAATACGGCCGTCTCGGCGCCCAGGCGCGGCGGCGGGCCCGCGGTGCGCACGGAGTCCAGCGCGATCGTGGTGAGGTCGGCGAGCGCGCCCTGCTCGATGCGGCCCGCTTCGTCCCAGCCGAGGGCCGCGTGGCCGTCGGCGGTGGCCGCGCGCAGCAGTTGGGCCGCCGTCCAGTGGCCTCGGGTGTGGGAGTGCAGCCGCTCGTCCAGCTCCATGGCGCGCGCCTCTTCGAGGATGTCGATGACGGCGTGGCTGTCGCTGCCCAGCGACAGCGGGGAGCCCGCGCTCTGCAGCCGGTGGGCGGGGCCGATGCCGTCGGCGAGGTCCCGCTCGGTGGTGGGGCACATGCAGATGCCGGTGTGCGAGTGACCGAGGAGGCGGATGTCACCGGGGGTGAGATGCGTGGCGTGGACGGCCGTGGTGCGCGGCCCGAGCACGCCGTGGTCCGACAGCAGCGCGGTGGGGGTGAAGCCGTGGGCCTCGACGCAGGCGTCGTTCTCGGCGGTCTGCTCGGAGAGGTGGACATGCAGCGGGGCCTCGCGCTCCTGCGCCCAGGCGGCGACGGTGCCCAGCTGGTCGACGGGCACGGCGCGTACGGAGTGGACGGCCGCGCCGATCCGGGTGTTGCCGTCGCCCTTGAGCGCGGACGCGCGCGCGGCCCACTCCTCGGCGGTGCCGTCGCTGAAGCGGAGCTGGTGCTGATTGGGCTCCGCGCCGAAGCCGGAGGAGAGATAGCAGGTGTCGAGGAGGGTGATGCGGATGCCGGCGTCGGCGGCGGCCGCGATCAGTGCCTCGCCCATGGCGTTGGCGTTGTCGTAGCGCGCGCCGCCGGGGGCGTGGTGGAGATAGTGGAACTCACCGACGGCGGTGATGCCGGCGAGGGCCATCTCGGCGTAGGTGGCGCGGGCGAGCGCGAAGTAGCTCTCGGGGGTGAGGCGGTCGGCGACGCCGTACATGACCTCGCGCCAGGTCCAGAAGTTGCCGGGCGTCCGCTCGGCGGCCTCCGCCGCCTGCCCGCCGTGCGCCCGCGCGGGGGCGGCCGTGGCACGGCCCGCCTGGACGATGCCGCGCAGGGCGCGGTGGAAGGCGTGGCTGTGGGCGTTCGCCAGCCCGGGGAGCGTGAGTCCGCGCAGGGTCACCGCGCCGGGGGGCGGGGCCGTGATCCCCCGGCGCACGGCCGCGATCCGGCCGTCGTCGCCGGTCTCCACGAGCACACCGGGCTCGACCCCGGTGTCGAGGAGGGCGTGCTCCGCCCAGTAGGTCTGCCTCGTCAGCGACACGCCAGGCCCTCCAGTACGTCGGCGAGTGCGGTCACCCCGGCCAGGCAGTCGTCCTCGGCCGCCGTTTCGGCGGGTGAGTGGGAGACACCCGTGGGGTTGCGTACGAACAGCATGGCGGTCGGGACGGCTCCGGAGAGGATTCCGGCGTCGTGTCCCGCGCCCGTGCCCAGGACAGGGAGCTCCGCGCGGCCGGCCTTCGCCAGGATCCGGCCGAGCTCGTCGCGCAGGGCGTGCTCGAACTCGACGACGGGGGTGAAGGACTCGCGGGTGACCGTCACGTCGATGCCGTCGCGCTCGCCGCGCTCCACGGCCGCCTTCTCGATCTCGGCGACGACCAGGTCGAGCGTGTCCTGGTCGGCGGCGCGGGAGTCGAGCCAGCCCCTGACCAGGGAGGGGATGGCGTTGACGCCGTTCGGCTCCACGCCGACCTTGCCGAAGGTGGCGAGGGCACCGGCGAGCCGGGCCTTCTTCCGCGCGGCGAGGACGGTGTTGGCGTAGGTGAGCATCGGGTCGCGGCGGTCCTCCAGGCGGGTGGTGCCCGCGTGGTTGGCCTCGCCGCGGAAGTCGAACCGCCAGCGGCCGTGCGGCCAGATGGCGGAGGCGATGCCCACGGGGTGCGGAGTGTCCGCGAGGGCCCGGCCCTGTTCGACGTGCAGCTCGACGAACGCGCCGATGCGGGCGAGCCGCTCGGGGTCGGCGCCGATGCCCTCGGGGTCGTAGCCGGCGCGCTCCATGGCCTGCGGGAGGCTGATCCCGTCGGCGTCGCGGAGGGCGTGGGCCGCCTCGACGGTGAGCTGTCCGGCGGCCAGCCGGGAGCCCACGCAGGCGAGGCCGAAGCGGGCGCCTTCCTCGTCGCCGAAGTTGACGATGGCGAGGGGGCGGGCGGGCCGGGCGCCGCGGGCGCGCAGCTCGTCCAGGGCGGCGAAGGACGACACGACGCCCAGCGGGCCGTCGAAGGCGCCGCCGTCGGGGACGGAGTCCAGGTGGGAGCCGGTGACGACGGCGTCGCCCGCTTCGGGGTCACCGAGCCAGGCCCACTGGTTGCCGTTGCGGTCGGCCTCGTAGGTGAGGCCGCGCGTCCGGGCCTGGTCCTCGAACCACGCGCGGCAGTCGGTGTCGGCTTCCGTCCAGGCGTAGCGGCGGTAGCCACGGGTGGCCGCGTCGCGGCCGATCGGCGCGAGGTCGCGCCACATCTCGTGGAAGGACGGACCTGCGGGGGCCTCACCGGGGGCGGCTACGGGTGTCTCACCGGGCGCGGCTACGGAAGGGGCGTGTTCCGTCTCGTGCCCGGCCGCGGGCCGGTGGGGGCTGGTCGCGCAGTTCCCCGCGCCCCTTTCGGGGCGCGGCACATCGGATCCGGTCACGCCTGGTCACCCTCGCGCATCGGGATGCGGACGCCGCGGTCCTGCGCCACCGACTCCGCGATGTCGTAACCGGCGTCCACGTGCCGGATCACGCCCATGCCCGGGTCGTTCGTCAGGACGCGGCGGATCTTCTCGCCCGCCAGCGGCGTGCCGTCGGCGACCGTCACCTGGCCCGCGTGGAGGGAGCGGCCCATGCCGACGCCGCCGCCGTGGTGGAGGGAGACCCAGGAGGCGCCGGAGGCGACGTTGACCATGGCGTTCAGCAGCGGCCAGTCGGCGATCGCGTCGGAGCCGTCGAGCATGGCCTCGGTCTCGCGGTAGGGGGAGGCCACCGAGCCGCAGTCGAGGTGGTCGCGGCCGATGACGACCGGCGCGGACAGCTCGCCCGAGGCGACCATGTCGTTGAAGCGCTCGCCCGCGCGGTCCCGCTCGCCGTAGCCGAGCCAGCAGATGCGGGCCGGGAGGCCCTGGAAGTGGACGCGCTCCTGCGCCATCTTGATCCAGCGCGCGAGGGACTCGTTCTCCGGGAAGAGGTCGAGGATCGCCTTGTCGGTGGCGTGGATGTCCTTGGGGTCGCCGGACAGCGCCGCCCACCGGAAGGGGCCCTTGCCCTCGCAGAACAGCGGCCGGATGTAGGCGGGCACGAAGCCGGGGAACGCGAAGGCCCGGTCGTAGCCCGCGAGCTGTGCCTCGCCGCGGATGGAGTTGCCGTAGTCGAAGACCTCGGCCCCGGCGTCCATGAAGCCGACCATGGCCTCGACGTGACGGGCCATCGACTCCCGGGCGCGCTGGGTGAAGTCGGCGGGCTTCTCGGCCGCGTACGAGGCCATCTCGTCGAAGTCCACGCCGACCGGCAGATAGGCGAGCGGGTCGTGGGCGGAGGTCTGGTCCGTGACGATGTCGATGGGGGCGTTCATGGCGAGCAACTGCGGTACGAGCTCCGCCGCGTTGCCGAGGACGCCGATCGACAGCGGGCGGCGCGCGTCGCGCGCCTCGACCGCGAGCTGGAGTGCGTGGTCGAGGGAGTCGGCCTTGACGTCGAGATAGCGGTGCTCGATGCGGCGGTCGATGGCGCGCGGGTCGCAGTCGATACAGAGCGCGACGCCGTCGTTCATGGTGACGGCGAGCGGCTGGGCGCCGCCCATGCCGCCGAGCCCGGCGGTCAGCGTGATCGTCCCGGCGAGGGTGCCGCCGAACTTCTTGGCGGCGACGGCGGCGAACGTCTCGTAGGTGCCCTGGAGGATGCCCTGCGTGCCGATGTAGATCCACGAACCGGCCGTCATCTGGCCGTACATGGTGAGGCCGAGGGCCTCCAGGCGGCGGAACTCCTCCCAGTTCGCCCAGTCGCCGACGAGGTTGGAGTTGGCGATCAGGACGCGGGGCGCCCACTCGTGCGTCTGCATCACGCCGACCGGGCGGCCGGACTGGACGAGCATCGTCTCGTCCTGCTTCAGCGTCCGCAGGGTGCGGACCATGGCGTCGAAGGAGCGCCAGTCGCGGGCCGCCTTGCCGGTGCCGCCGTAGACGACCAGCTTGTCCGGGTGCTCGGCGACCTCGGGGTCGAGGTTGTTCTGGAGCATGCGGAGGGCGGCTTCCTGCTGCCATCCCAGAGTGCTCAGCTGCGTGCCGCGCGGTGCTCGGACGGGTCGCGGTCCGGACATGGGCCCTGCCTCCCTGGCGGCGCTCCGTGGAGTGCCGGTGATCTAGCCGGTGATCTGAAGAGAACCTTGAATAGAACGCTTCACATATTGTGGCAGTGAATACCGCCAGTCAACAGGGGTGGCCGCCGGAAACGAAAGGGGCCGCCACCGGTATTCGCCGCGCGACTTCGGGGCAATCAGTACGGAGCCACCGAAAGGGAGCGCCATGACCTCCAGAGACCAGGCCGTACGCGCAGCCGTCGCCCAGGGCGTCGTCGGCCCCCGCGAGCCGCTCGCCGGCCTCCTCGACGTCCAGAGCATCCGCGACGCCGCCGGCGCCCTGCACGCCGCCTTCCCCCGCACCGCCCTGCACACCTTCGCCGTCAAGGCCGCGCCCCTGGTCCCGGTCCTCCACCTGCTCGCCGGGGAGCGCGTGGGCTGCGAGGTCGCCAGCCCCGGCGAGCTCGCCCTCGCGCGGAGCGCCGGCGTCCCCCCGGAGCGCATCGTCTGGGACTCCCCCGCCAAGACGACGGACGAACTGCGCGAGGCGCTCGCCCACGGCATCGCGGTCAACGCCGACAACCGGCAGGAACTGGCCCGCCTGGACCGGCTCACTGCCGAGGCCCCCACCGCCTCACCCCTCGGCATCCGGGTCAACCCGCAGCTCGGCACCGGCAGCATCGCCGCCCTGAGCACCGCCACGGAGACCTCGAAGTTCGGGGTGGCCCTGCGGGACGAGGGGGCGCGGGAGTGGCTGGTGCGCGCCTTCGCGGAGCGCCCGTGGCTGACCCGGCTGCACGCCCACGTCGGCTCGCAGGGCTGCCCGCCCCCACTGATGGCCGAGGGCGTACGGGAGACGTACGGCCTGGCCGAGGAGATCAACCGGGCGGTGGGCCAACAGCAGGTGCGGACGCTGGACATCGGCGGCGGCCTGCCCGTGAACTTCGCGTCGGACGCGGTCACGCCCACGTTCGAGGAGTACGCGCGGCTGCTTGTGGCCACGGTGCCGGGCCTGTTCGACGGCCGCTACGGCGTGGTGACCGAGTTCGGCCGGTCACTGCTCGCGAAGAGCGGCATGGTGCTGGCCCGCGTGGAGTACACCAAGACGGCGGGCGGCCGCCGGATCGCCGTGACGCACGCGGGCGCGCAGGTGGCCACGCGCACGGTCTTCGCGCCGGAGTCCTGGCCGCTGCGGGTGGTGGCGTACGACGCGCAGGGGCACCCCAAACAGGGCCGCCCGGTGCCGCAGACGGTCGCCGGCCCGTGCTGCTTCGCGGGCGATCTGATCACCGTGGACCGGCCGCTGCCGCCGCTGGAGCCGGGCGACCATGTGGCGCTGCTGGACACCGGCGCGTACTACTTCTCGAACCACTTCGCGTACAACTCGCTCCCCCGTCCGGGGGTTTACGGCTACGCGTCGGCAGAAGGTCACACGCGATTCGCCACCGTGCGCGCGCCGCAGCGCCTGGAGGAACTGGTCGCGGAGAGCGGCGCGGCCCACGCCACCGCGCTCAGCGCGCTGCGCTGACGGCCGCCCCACGGGCGGCACGGCCCGGTCCGCGGCCACGGCGGCGGGCGCCGCCCGGCAGCGCGTCGCCCGCGGCGGGCCCGGTGGTCAGGTAGCCGGGCACGGGCTTGGCGGCGGGAGCCGACCGCGCCCACTCCGCGCGCACCCAGAACAGCGTCTCGGCGTCCCGCTCCAGCCCGCCGATCCAGAGCGCCTTCGCCCACAGCCCCGCACCGGCACCGGCGAGCGCGAGGCCGCCCGCGGCGGGCACCGCGAAGGACGAGCCGACGGCCGCGAGGAAGGCGATCAGCAGCCACCAGCGGCGGGCGCGCCGCCAGTTGCGCAGGGTGACCCGGCGGTCCTGGAGGAAGACCGCCTTGCCCGCGCGGGACGCGCCGCGCGCGAGCTCCCGGTAGCGGCCGCGCCGGGCCAGGAAGACCGCGCCGGCCACGATCAGGAAGAGCCCCGCCCCCGCGAGCAGCCCGATCTTCCGCCCGGTGAGCCCGGGGACGAGCGCGCCGACGGCCGCGCTCAGCAGGCCTGGCCACCAGAGCCAGGCTGCGGGTGCTCTGACGATCACTGCTACTCGGGCCAGTGCGTGTGAGCCGCGTCCCATCGTTGGAATCCTCCCTTTTGCGTGGGTTCTGGGGGCTTGTTGCCTGCGGCAGGCTAGCGAATGTTTCTGAGCGGGGGCTGAGAATGGGGGGCGGGCTGGTCGGCGCCTGCGGCGGGCTTTTTCCCCTACCCGCCCCTTCCCGGCTGCATCTGATGTGCGGCTCCGCCGCGTGGGGGGCGCGTGCCCCAGACCCCCGGCTGCGGGTTTCGTTGCCGCCTGCGGCGGGAGCGGCCTGCGGCCGCGTCCTCAAACGCCGGACGGGCTGAAAAGAAGAACAGCGCACCCGGAGGCTGAAAAGAAGGACCGGCGCACCCACCACAACCCCAAGCCCGGCCGGCGCTTGAGGCCACCCGAACCCCAGCCACACACCACCCGCCCCCACAAGAAAGTCGTACCCAGGTATCACCCACCCCTTGGCCCCGCCGTATGACGACCCCACCCCCACCCACCCCCTAAGTTCGCCGCACCGGCGAACACCGCAGAAGGGGGCCGAACACCATGGCCGTACAAGATCAAGGACTGAAGCGGCGAGCCCTCCTCGCCGCAGGAGCGCTCACACTGACGGCACTCCTGAGCGCCCTCGCCCCCACCCCCCGAGCGCACGCGCAAGCGCAAGCGCTGCCCGCCCCCACCGGCCCCCACGCCGTCGGCACGACGACCCGGCATCTCGTGGACGCCAGCCGCAAGGACCCGTGGAAGCAGGGCGACCGGGAGGTGATGGTCAGCCTGTTCTATCCGGCGGACGAAAGCGGCGACGCCCCACAGATGGACAGCCTCTCCGCCGCGCACTTCGGCTCCGGCCACGGCGCCGCCGTCTTCAACTACGGAGTGAAGGCGGGCGCCGCCGACTGGGCGGCCACGCGTACGCACGCGCGCGTGGACGCGCCCGTGGCGCGCGGGAGCCGGGGGCTGCCGGTGGTGCTGTACTCGTCCGGCCTGGGCGACCCCCGCACCTGGAACACCGGGCTCGTGGAGGAGCTGGCCTCGCGCGGCTATGTGGTCGTCACCGTCGACCACACCTACGACGCGTCCGAAGTGCGCCTGCCCGGCGGCCGGCTGGCCGAGTCCGTGCTGCCCGCCCTCGCCGGCGCGCCGGTGGAGAAGGTCGACGAGACGCTGCGGACGGCTATGGGGGCCCGGGTGGGCGACGCCCGGTTCGTCCTGGACACGCTGGACGACGCGAAGTGGCGGGCGGGCCTGCCGCGTGGCCTGGGGCGCTCGATGGACATGGGGCGCGTGGGGATGGCCGGGCAGTCCGCGGGCGGGTTCACCGCGGCCCAGACGGCGCACGACGACCGCCGGGTGAAGGCGGGCGTCAACATGGACGGGCAGATGGACTTCCCGCTGCCGGACGCCTCCGGCCAGACGTTGAGCAGCGTCGCGCGCGAGGGCGTCGACCGGCCGTTCCTCCTGCTGGGCTCGGACGGCGCGGGGGCGGCGGACAACCGGGCGTCGTGGACGTCGTTCCGGGAGCACGCGCGCGGCTGGCGGGCGGAGTGGAAGATGGCGGGAGCGGAGCACGGCTCGTACACCGACGCGCCTTCCCTGCTGCCCGCGCTGGCCGGGCGGGGCGCGCTGACGGCGGAGCGGCTGGGGAAGGACATCGGGTCCGTGCGGCCGGAGCGGGCGGTGGCGGCGGAGCGCGCGTACGTGGTGTCGTTCTTCGACCGCTTCCTCAAGGGCCACGACGACCGCCTCCTGGACGGCCCCTCGGCCCGCTTCCCGGAGATGGTCCGCGAGCACTGACCTACTCCACGAACAGCCCCCGCGCCGCCGCCTTCGCGTCGAACTCCTCCAGCCGCGCCTGCGCGTCCGGCAGCGCGTCGCACATGGACTCCAGGAGCACCCGCCCCAGGAGCATCGGCGCGCAGGCGGTGTCGAAGGCGAGGCCGGTGCCGACGGCGGCGGGGAGGAGGAGGTCGCTGTGGCGTGCGACGGGGGCGAAGGTGGAGTCCGCGACGGTGACGACCGTCAGCCCCTCGCCACGCGCGTACTCCAGCGCCTCGACGACCTCGCGCGGGTGCCGGGGCAGCGCGAAGCACAGCAGGGTGCTCGCCCCGGCGCGTACGGCCGCGTCGATACGGTCGGCGAGCAGCGTGCCGCCCTCGTCCAGGAGCCGCACGTCGGGGTGGACCTTGCGCGCGAAGTAGGCGAACCCGGCGGCCTGCGCGGTGGCGGCGCGCAGCCCGAGCACGGGCAGCGGCCGGGAGCGGGCGAGCAGCCGCCCGGCGCGGGTGACGGGTTCGGGGTCGGCGAGCAGCGAGGAGAGGTGGCGGAGGTTGTCGATCTCCGCCTGGACGGCCTGCTGGTATTCGTTGTACGAGCTGTCGCCGTCCGTCGCGGCGGCGGGGACGACGTCGCGCAGGTGCCGCCGGAGCGCGGGGTAGCCGTCGAAGCCGAGAGCGACCGCGAAGCGGGTCACGGAGGGCTGGCTGACCCCGGCGAGCTCGGCGAGCTCGACGCTGGAGAGGAAGGGCGCGTCGGCGGAGCGCCGCACCATGCAGTGGGCGATGCGCCGCTGGGTGGGGGTCAGCCGGTGGCCCTCGAAGAGCTTCTGCAGCCGGGCGGTGGCTTCGGGTTCGCCTCCGTTGTCGCTCATCGGGCCCTCCATCGGTCGTCGGCGGTGCGCGGTCCCGGTCCACCTCGGCCATTCACCGATCCCGGGCTCTGCATGGAATTATGCAGGGCCCGGGGCGGGCGCGCGGCTCACACGGGCGGAAGCAGCTTCTTCTGCGGCTTGCCCATCGCGTTGCGGGGCAGCGCTTCCAGGAAGCGGACCCGGCGCGGCCGCTTGTGGACGGACAGGTGTCCGGCCACGAAGTCGATCAGCGCCTGCTCGCTCACGCCGTCGGCCACGACGTAGGCGACGATCTCCTGGCCGAGGTCCTCGTGCGGGACGCCCACGACGGCGGCCTCGCTCACGGCCGGGTGGTCGAGCAGCGCGTTCTCGACCTCGCCCGCGCCGATGCGGTAACCACCGGACTTGATGAGGTCGGTGGAGGCGCGGCCCACGATCCGGTGCATGCCGTCGGGCTCGACGGTGGCGATGTCGCCCGTACGGAACCAGCCGTCCTCCGTGTGCGCCGCCGCGGTCGCCTCCGGGCGGCCGAGGTAGCCGGCGAAGAGGGTCGGCCCGCACAGCTCCAGCTCGCCGATGCCGTTCTCGGTCCGCGCGAGGCGCGTCCGCACGCCCGGCAGCGGCAGGCCCACCGAGCCGGGGCGGCGCTCGCCGTCGGCGCGGGTGGAGAGGGTGATCAGGGTCTCCGTCATGCCGTAGCGCTCGACGGGCCGCTGCCCGGTGAGCTGTTCCAGGTCGCGGAAGACGGGCGCGGGCAGCGCGGCGCTGCCCGAGACCAGCAGCCGCGCCTTGCCCAGCGCGCGGGCGGCGGCCGGGTCGCGTACGACGCGGGACCACACGGTCGGCACGCCGAAGTAGAGGCTGCCGCCCGCCGCCGCGTACGCCTCCGGAGTCGGACGGCCGGTGTGCACCAGACGGCTGCCGGTGCGCAGCGCGCCCAGCACGCCGAGCACGAGCCCGTGCACGTGGAACAGCGGCAGGCCGTGCACGAGGATGTCCTCGGCGGTCCACTGCCAGGCGTCGGCCAGCCCGTCCAGGCCCGCGGCGACGGCGCTGCGCGGGATCTCGACGCCCTTGGGCGAGCCGGTGGTGCCGGAGGTGTAGAGGATCAGGGCGGTGGCGGCGGGGTCCGCCTCGGGGCCGGTCCAGTCGGCCCGTTCCCGTATGTCGACCGGGACGTCCCCGCCGGTGCCCAGGACCAGCGCGGCGCCGGAGTCCCGCAGGATGTGGTCGCGTTCGGCGGGCCCGGCGTCCGGGGGCAGCGGCACCACGGGCACCCCGGCGAGCAGCCCGCCCACGACGGCCGCCACGGTCTCCAGGGTGGCCTCCGCCCGCACGGCCACACAGGGCGCGCCGGCGACGCGGGCGGCCACCGCCCGGGCGGCGCCCAGCAGTTCCTCCCGCGAGCAGGGGCGGCCGGCGACGGTGAGGGCATCGGCGGAATCGGTCCCGGCGGTGAGGGACGCAAGCAGGGGTACGGTCGGTCCGTGCACGTACTGCTCCTTCCACGGGGGCGGCGGCCCGGCGGCCGGGGACCTCCCCCACTGCGGATACGGGTGCTAGCCCCAGCGACGGCGGGGCGGCTCCGACCGTATCGTCACAGGCATGACGGTCCATGACCCCGACTTCAAGCCCGAGCTGCGCAAGGAGCTCGAAGCGACGCTCCAGACCCGCAGGGAACTGGGTCCGGACTACGAGCCGGAGCTGGTCGACAGCTTCCTGGAGAAGGTCGACCACAAGCTCGACGAGGCGATCGACCGGCGGGTGCGCAGGCAGCTCGCCGAGACGCAGATGAGCGTCGCCCGCGGGGCCCGCCCCGGCGCGGCCGGGGCGGGCGGCGGCAGGTTCGGCGAGCGCTTCGGCTTCGCCGCGATCTCCCTGGTGCTGGCGATCCCGCTCTCGGCCATCGCCGTGGCGAACACGCACCTGGCGGGTCTGGTGGTGTGCTGGGCGGGCATCGTGGGCGTCAACGCCGTGAATTCCTCGTCGTTCCCCTGGCCGGGGCGGCGCAAGCCGGACTCCGACTGGAAGTAGCGGTTCTCCGCGGGCCGCGCGGTTCCTGCGCCACCGCTTCGCGGCGGTGTCCTCAGGTGCCGGACGGGCCCAACGGCTGATGTGGTCCGCGCGATCGAGACCTTGAGAACCGCGCCCGGGCAACGAGCCACCACCGGGCGCGGCCCCGTGCGGAGTGGAAAGCGCGGGAACCGCCGTACCCCGGCCTGGGCCGGGGTCGGGACGACGGCGGTCCCCGCGAGGACACGGGCCCCGGCCTGGGCCGGTCCTCCGTATCCGGACGGCCGTGGAGTCCGGGAGCCGCTCCGGAAGTCCTGCCGCCGCTTCGGGGTGCCGGCCCGGGAGCGTGCTCCCTGCCGACACCCCTCACTATGCCGGGCCGTTGTTAAGTCCGTGCTGCGGGCGCGTGACGCATACGTACCCTTTACGGGCCGCACGCGCCTCTTGCCGTTCACCTGACGGCGGCGCCTACTTGGCCGCGCTGCCGTTCGCGTCCTCGGCGAGGAAGGCGAGCAGGTCCTGACGGCTCACCACGCCCTTCGGCTTGCCCTCGACCAGCACGACCGCCGCGTCGGCGCCGCCGAGCACGGCCATCAGACCCGAGACCGGCTCACCGGAGCCGACCTGCGGCAGCGGGGCGCACATGTGCTTCTCCAGCGGGTCGGAGAGTGAGGCACGCTTGGCGAACAGCGCGTCCAGCAGCTCCCGTTCGACCACCGAGCCGACGACCTCGGCGGCCATCACATCGGGGTGCCCCGCGCCCGGCTTGACGATGGGCATCTGCGAGACGCCGTACTCGCGGAGCACCTCGATGGCCTCGCCGACGGTCTCCTCGGGGTGCATGTGCACGAGCGAGGGGAGCTCGCCGTCCTTGCGCTTGAGGACGTCGGCGACGCGGGCGGTCGCGCCGCCCTCGTCCAGGAAGCCGTAGTTGGCCATCCACTCGTCGTTGAAGATCTTGCTGAGGTAACCGCGGCCGCTGTCCGGCAGCAGCACGACGACGACGTCGTCCGGGCCGAGCCCCTCGGCGACGCGCAGCGCGGAGACGACGGCCATGCCGCAGGAGCCGCCGACCAGCAGCCCCTCCTCCTTGGCCAGGCGGCGCGTCATCTGGAAGGCGTCCTTGTCGGAGACCGGAACGATCTCGTCCGCGACGGCCTGGTCGTAGGCGGTCGGCCAGAAGTCCTCGCCGACGCCCTCGATCAGATACGGCCGGCCCGAACCGCCGCTGTAGACCGAGCCCTCCGGGTCGGACCCGATGACCTTGACCGCGCCCTTGCTGGCTTCCTTCAGATAGCGGCCGGTGCCGCTGATGGTGCCACCGGTGCCGACGCCCGCGACGAAGTGGGTGATCTTCCCCTCCGTCTGCTCCCAGATCTCCGGACCGGTGGTCTCGTAGTGGGACCGCGGGTTGTTGGGGTTGCTGTACTGGTCGGGCTTCCAGGCGTTGGGCGTCTCACGGACGAGGCGGTCGGAGACGTTGTAGTACGAGTCGGGGTGCTCGGGGTCGACGGCGGTCGGGCAGACCACGACCTCGGCACCGTAGGCGCGCAGCACGTTGATCTTGTCCATGGACACCTTGTCCGGGCAGACGAAGATGCACTTGTAGCCCTTCTGCTGGGCCACCATCGCCAGACCCACACCCGTGTTGCCGGACGTCGGCTCCACGATCGTCCCGCCCGGCTTGAGCTCGCCGGACTTCTCCGCGGCCTCGATCATCCGCACGGCGATACGGTCCTTCACCGAGCCGCCGGGGTTGAGGTACTCGACCTTGGCAAGGACGGTGGCCTGAATGCCTTCGGTCACGTTGTTGAGCTTCACCAGCGGGGTGTTGCCAATGAGCTCGATCATCGAATCGTGATACTGCACGGTGATCTCCGCGGTCGGGGGCACTAGCGGTCGGTCGCGTGCCCGTGTGTCCAGCCTATGCGCGTCCGCGCTGGGCGGGTTGTGTGCGGGTGATCTTCGTTGCCCCTCAGGCGCCGGCGGGGCTTGGGTTGTGGTGGGGTTCGGCGTTGTCCTGGTGCGGGTCTGTTGCCGCCTGCGGCGGGAGCGCCTTGCGGGCGCGCCAGCCTTTTCTTTTCAGCCCGCGGGTACGCCTTTCTTTTCAGCCCGTCCGGCGTTTGAGGACGCGCCCGCAGGGCGCTCCCGCCGCAGGCGGCAACGGACCGGCAGCCGGGGGCCTGGGGCACGCGCCCCCACGCGGCGGAGCCGCACATCAGAGGCAGCCGGGAAGGGGCGGGGCTGGGGAAGAAGCCCGCCGCAGGCGCCGACCACCCGCAGCCGGGGGCCTGGGGCGCATGCCCCAGCCGGGGAGGGGCGGGGCCGGGGAAAAGTCCGCCGCAGGCGGCAACGGGGCGCGTCCCCGTTTCGGAAAGCCCCGTGGCAGGGGAAAGAACCAGCAGCAGGAGGTGAGCGGACCATGTCCATGTCGAGGGCACGCGCAGCCCGCCGCATCGCCGCCGCAGCAGCGTACGGCGGCGGCGGCATCGGCCTGCTCGGCGCCACCGCGTTCGGCGTCCTGCTCACCGAGGCCCGGCTCGCCCGCAGGATCGTCGGCGGCCTGCACGAGGCACCCCCGCACGCGGACGGCCGCTACGGCTCGGCGTTCGTCCACCAGCTGGGCCGCGAGCCGCTGCTCCTGGGCGTCCTCGGCGACTCCACCGCCGCCGGCCAGGGCGTGCACCGGCCCCGCCAGACGCCCGGCGCCCTGCTGGCGTCCGGGCTCGCCGCGGTCGCCGAGCGGCCGGTCGAGCTGCGTAACGTGGCGCTCTCCGGCGCGCAGTCCCACGACCTGGACCGGCAGGTGACCCTGCTGATCGAGGAGGGCGTCCGCGCTCCCGACGTATGCGTGATCATGATCGGCGCCAACGACGTCACCCACGGGATGCCCGCCGCCCGCTCCGTACGTCTGCTCTCCGACGCCGTCCGCCGGCTGCGCGAGGCGGGCAGCGAGGTGGTGGTGGGCACCTGCCCCGACCTCGGCACGATCGAGCCGGTCTACCAGCCGCTGCGCTGGCTGGCCCGGCGGCAGAGCCGGCAGCTGGCCGCGGCGCAGACCATAGGGGTGCTGGAGGCCGGCGGCCGTACGGTCTCGCTGGGCGCGCTGCTGGGGCCGGAGTTCGAGCAGAACCCCCGGGAGCTGTTCGGTCCGGACAACTACCACCCCTCCGCCGAGGGGTACGCGACGGCGGCCATGGCCGTCCTCCCCACGCTCTGCGCGGCGCTCGGCCTCTGGCCGGAGGACGAGGAGCGCCCGGACGCGGCTCGCCGCGAGGGCATCCTGCCGGTCGCCCGCGCGGCGGCGGAAGCGGCGTCCGAGGGCGGCACGGAGGTCACGGCGGCCCGCGGCCGCTGGGCCCTCCTGAAACACCGCAAACGGCGTCGCCTGCCGTCTCACACGGAGGCGACTCCGCACCACATGTGGTCCCGGGCGTCACGCGGCTAGGCCGGCCTCGTGTGCACCACCGCTGCGCGGCGGTGTCCTCGAACGCCGGACGGGCAGAATTTCACGGACCGTGGCTCGTACATCAGCGGGCCGCGAGCTACGGTCCGCACCACCAGCCCGTCCGGCGATCGAGGACGCGCCCCCGAAGGACGCTCCCGCCGCAGGCGGCAACGAGACCCGCGCCCGGGGGCCTGGGGCACGCGCCCCCCCACGCGGCGGAGCCGCACATCAGACGCAGCCGGGAAGGGGCGGGGTGGGAAAAAAGCCGCCGCAGGCGCACGCGAGCCCCACCCACGCGAGGCCCGGATTCGCCCCCGCCGCCGACCCCGGCCCCAGCGGCCTGAGCGTACGCTTGGAAAAGAGTTCCGCATCACAGCGAAGCACCCGTGACCCCGGCCCTACGCGCGGGTAACTTCCATCAGAGTCCAGCCCTCTCACGCCCCCTGGAGCCGTGATGCCCGAAGCCGTGATCGTCTCAACCGCCCGCTCCCCGATCGGTCGCGCCTTCAAGGGCTCGCTGAAGGACATGCGGGCCGACGACCTGACCGCGACGATCATCGGGACCGCTCTCGCGAAGGTCCCCGAGCTCGACCCGCGCGACATCGACGACCTCATGCTCGGCTGCGGCCTGCCCGGCGGCGAGCAGGGGCACAACCTCGGCCGGATCGTGGCCGTGCAGATGGGCATGGACCACCTGCCCGGCTGCACGATCACCCGCTACTGCTCCTCCTCGCTCCAGACCTCGCGGATGGCACTGCACGCGATCAAGGCCGGCGAGGGCGACGTCTTCATCTCGGCGGGCGTCGAGACGGTCTCGCGGAGCGTGCACGGCACCTCCGACGGCATGCCGGGCAGCCACAACCCCTTCTTCGCCGAGGCCGAGGCCCGTACGGCCGCCCGCGCCGAGCAGGGCGGGGAGGGGTGGCACGACCCGCGCGAGGACGGCCTGGTGCCGGACGCGTACATCGCGATGGGCCAGACCGCGGAGAACCTCGCCCGCCTGAAGGGGATCACCCGCCAGGAGATGGACGAGTTCGGCGTCCGCTCGCAGAACCTCGCCGAGGAAGCCATCAAGAAGGGCTTCTGGGCGCGTGAGATCACCCCGGTCACCACACCCGACGGCACGGTCGTGAGCACGGACGACGGCCCGCGCGCGGGTGTGACGCTGGAGGGCGTGCAGGGCCTCAAGCCCTCCTTCCGCCCGGACGGCCTGATCACGCCGGGCAACTGCTGCCCGCTGAACGACGGCGCCGCCGCCCTGGTGATCATGTCCGACACCAAGGCGCGCGAGCTGGGCCTGACCCCGCTCGCCCGGATCGTCTCCACCGGCGTCTCCGCCCTCTCCCCCGAGATCATGGGCTTCGGCCCGGTCGAGGCGAGCGAGCAGGCGCTGCGCCGGGCCGGGCTCGGCATCGGCGACATCGACCTGATCGAGATCAACGAGGCGTTCGCGGCCCAGGTCATCCCCTCCTACCGCGCGCTGGGCGCCGACCTGGACAAGGTCAACGTCAACGGCGGCGCGATCGCGGTCGGCCACCCCTTCGGCATGACCGGCGCGCGCATCACGGGCACGCTCATCAACTCGCTCCAGTGGCACGACAAGCAGTTCGGCCTGGAGACGATGTGCGTCGGTGGCGGGCAAGGTATGGCGATGGTCATCGAGCGGCTGAGCTGAGCCGTAGCGGAGGGTAGGGGTCGCGCGAGGAACGAGGGCGGCACCTGCCCGCAGCGAAGGCGAAGCGAAGACGCTCCGAAAACACGAGCGGCTGAGCTGATCAGGAACAGTCACGCACCATTCCGTATGTGAACGTGACCGAATCGCCCCCAGGATGTGACCTGCGTCCTAAGGGCGATTCGTTTCCCCAGGTCAGGGATGTTGAAGGCACAACGTCCAGGACTTGAGTCCCGTCCGTTTCATGACGTTTCGCACTGGGGCCGTACGGCGCGGGGCGTCAACCTGAGGTAGGAATCTGGGGGATCCATCGCAACCGGGAGTACGTCAGTGAGCGCCATGAACCTTGCCCTGCTGCTGGCCGCTGCCACGGCGACGGCCGCCGGAGCCGCCGCCCTGTACAGCACGCGCGGCCTCCGCCGGCAGATCAGCGCCCTGCGTGCCGACCTCGCGGCCGCCGCCGGCGCGGACCGGCGCGAGGCGGCCGGCCCGGACCGGCGCGAGGTCACCCCGGTGCCCGCGGCGCGCACGGCGCCCGCGGCGGAGATCTCCGAGATACGCGCGGCTGTCGCCGACGCCCTCGCAGAGGAGCGGGAGCGGGAGCTGGCCGAGGCCCGTGCGTTCTGGGCCGCCCAGGAGAGCCGGGACCTCAGCACCGCCGCCGACGCCCCGTCGTTGCTGGGCGGGCTGCCCGGGTTCGGTGACGACCTGCTCGCCCCCGAGGGCCCGTACGGCGGCTATCTGCCCCGGCAGGCGGATTTCGTCGGGCTGGAGCCGCTCGACGCGGCGGCCGAGGCCGAGGCGGCCGAGTCCCCGGAGCTGGCGGCCGCGCGCCGCCGCCACCCCTCGCACCCCGACTTCTCGCCCATGCCGCTGGTGGGCGACCACGAGAACACCGTCGAGCGGCTCGGCGAGCTCGCGGAGGACCGCGTCCCGCTCACCGAGGTGCGCCCCGGCCCGCTCGGCACCCTGGATGTCTATGTCTTCGCCGACGGCACCACGATCTGTATGACCCCCGGCCACCGCGAGACCGCCGAGCGCCTCGCGGACGCGCTCCGCGCCGGGGACGCGCCCGTGCTGCTGGGCGGCTCCGGTGTGTCCGGCGCGTACACCCTGACGTTCGGCTGCGCGACGGAGAAGATCTACGTCCTGGCGGACCGCGTCATCGCCTCGCTGTAGCCGAGGGCTGGATCAGAGCCCGCAGCGCTGGGCCGCCGCCTCGATCAGTGCCGACGCCTCGGCCGCCCCGACCCCCTCGGGCAGCGGCTTCCCGCCGTTCGCGGTGAGCGCTTCGGCCAAATCGTGACCGGCGACGGCCACTTGGTCGGCGACCGCGAACATGCCCGCTTCCGGCATCTCCCTCGGCTCGCCGGCCTCCGGTTCCTCGATCCGCTGGGCCCACGCCGCCAACTCACGAGCGAGTGCCAGCGCTTCCGCGGCGGCTCCCCTGCTCAGACGGGACTGCGGCAGGGCACGCAGCCGGTCGGCGAAACCGTCCACGGCGGCCAGAAGAGGCGTCACATCATCCACGCCGTGAGCCTATGCGCTGTGGACGGACTGTTGCCAATGACTGAACACTCAGGCACGGTGACAGGAAGGACCATCATCCGACGCGTCCGGAGGCGCCGATGTCCCACGTCTTCTCCGACGAGACCCACCGGAATCTGCTCTCCCGAATCCCTCACTGCACCGGCCGCGAAGTCGCCGACTGGCTGCGCACGGTCGACGAGGGCCCCTCTCTCCTCCGCTTCGAGGAGAAGGTCAGCTGGCTGCGCGGAGAGCACGAGCTCGCCTACGGCCACGCCAAAGCGATAGTCCACGAGTACGACCTCCGGCGGGCGGCACGCAAGCTGCGGTAGCGGACGTACGCAATGCCCGGCCCATCCACCGACACCACGGCGCGCAACGGGGCACCCACGGCGAAGGGCCCGGGATCCACCTGGCAGGTGGATCCCGGGCCCTTCGTCAGTCACCGCGGACCGGCCCCGTGGGGTCAGTCGTCGCCCTGGAGGATGGAGACCAGGCGCAGCATCTCCAGATAGATCCACACCAGCGACATGGTCAGACCGAAGGCGGCCGTCCAGGAGGCGCTGCGAGGGGCGCCGTACTGCACGCCGTCCTCGATCTCCTTGAAGTTCATCGCGAGATAGGCCGCGCCGAGCAGCACGCCGATGACACCGACGCCGATGCCGAGCGCGCCGCTGCGCAGGCCGAGGCCGTCACCGCCGCCGAAGGCGGCGAAGAGCAGGTTGACCATCGTCAGCAGGAAGAAGCCGATGGCCGCGGCCGTCACCACGCGGTAGAAGCGGTTGTTGACCCGGATCAGACCGGACTTGTAGGCGATGAGCGTGCCGACGGCGACCGCCAGCGTGCCCAGCACCGCCTGCACCGCGGCGCCGTCCGCGTAATTGTTGTACGCCTTGCTGACGACGCCGAGGAAGACACCCTCGAAGAGGGCGTAGCCCAGGATGAGCGCCGGGGAGGGCTTGGCCTTGAACGTCTGGACGATGGCGAGCACCGCGGCGACGATGGCGGCGCCGAAGCCGATCACCGGCGACAGGTCGGTGGCCCAGCCGAAGGCGGCGCCGAGGATGACCAGGCCGAGCGTCATGCCCGTGCGCATGACGACGTCGTCCATCGTCATCCGGCCGGGCTGCGCGGGGGCGCCCTGCCGGAGGTCCGGGCCGCCCTGGGCGTAGGGGTTGGTGGGCTGCGCGTAGGGGTTGCTCGCGTAGGGGCTGCCCTGGGCCGCGGTCCCGGCCTGCGGCCCGGCGGTGAAGCCCGCGTAGCCGTTGTTGTCGCGGAACCCTCGCGAGAAGACCGGGTTGCTGCTCCTCATCTCACTCCTCCATGGCCACCGTGCGCGGCCTTGCGAACCAGGGTAATGGGTAGGCAAAGGAATGAGCTCGTACCGGGGGACGATCTTTTCTCCCCTGCCACAGGAGGAGAACGAGAACCGGGGGCAGTCGGTTCCCTACGGAGAGTGGGCGCCATGAAGCAGAAGAGTGCCCGGAGCCGGACTTGAACCGGCACGGCCCGAAGGGCCAGCGAGGTTTAAGCTCGCCGTGTCTGCATTCCACCATCCGGGCAGGGCTCTCGGGCGTGCGAGCGGGTAGGCGCGCGAGCCTCTCTGTACAAGGAGAGCAGGATGAGCCTAGCCCGGGAGCGCCCCCCAAACAGCGGAACGAGGACCCGAGGTTGTCTTATTTTATTGGCAACTGAGGGAGCATCAGCGCAAGAACCACGTCAAAGGCACATGCCACGGGCCGATACCCCCTGCTCCGTGCCGCACCCCCGGCATCGACCGGAATTGTCGCAATCTCGCCGCCGTCCGGCCAGGGTCCTCGTCATACCCAAGGAGGAGACGGCCGCTCCCGGATACCTCCGTGGTCTGTCCCGGGAACGGGAGCTGGGGCTGATCCCCGGGGCCGATCCGCATCGGACGATGGGATAAGTCCCCCGCACCCCGTCCCGATCGGAGCGCTCCACCGTGCGACCCTCCAGCTCCCCCCTCGGCGTCCAGACCGCCGCCCGCCCCACCGCGGTGGCGGCCCACGCCACGGATCTCACCAAGGTCTACGGCCACGGCGAGACCCAGGTGGTCGCGCTGGACTCGGTCTCCGTGGAGTTCCGCCAGGCCGAGTTCACCGCGATCATGGGCCCCTCCGGCTCCGGCAAGTCCACGCTGATGCACTGCATGGCCGGCCTCGACACCGTCTCCCGCGGCTCCGCCCGCATCGGTGACACCGAGCTGACCTCGCTGGGCGACAAGAAGCTCACCCGACTCCGGCGCGACAAGATCGGCTTCATCTTCCAGGCGTTCAACCTGCTGCCGACCCTGACCGCCCTGGAGAACATCACGCTCCCCATGGACATCGCCGGCCGCAAGCCCGACCAGAAGTGGCTGGACATGGTCGTCGACACCGTCGGCCTCTCCGGGCGCCTGAAGCACCGGCCCAACCAGCTCTCAGGCGGCCAGCAGCAGCGCGTCGCCGTGGCCCGCGCGCTGGCCGGCAAGCCCGAGATCATGTTCGCCGACGAGCCGACCGGAAACCTCGACTCCCGCTCCGGCGCCGAGGTCCTCGGCTTCCTGCGCAACTCCGTCCGCGAGCTCGGCCAGACCGTCGTCATGGTCACCCACGACCCCGTCGCCGCCTCCTACGCCGACCGCGTCGTCTTCCTCGCGGACGGCCGCATCGTCGACGAGCTGTACGGCCCGACCGCCGACACCGTCCTCGACCGCATGAAGCGCTTCGACGCCAAGGGCCGTACGAGCTGAGCGCCCCGCTCCCGCTCCGGCCCACCCCAGCTTCCCCCGGCCCGCCCCACGGTGGCGAGGGGCTTCCCCACAGGACTGACTGACCATGTTCCGTACCGCCTTGCGCAATGTGCTCGCGCACAAGGCCAGGCTGCTGATGACCGTACTCGCCGTGCTGCTCGGCGTGGCCTTCGTCTCCGGCACCCTGGTCTTCACCAACACCATCTCGGACGCCTTCCAGAAGAGCTCCCAGAAGGGCTTCGACCACGTCGACGTCGCGATCCAGCCCCACACGGCGGACCGCGACAGGAGCAACCCCGGTGAGGCCCCCAAGCTCACCCAGCACCTGCTCGACCAGGCGGGCAAGGTGCCCGGCGCCGCCTCCGCGACCGGCACCGTCACCGGCTTCGCCGCGGTGGCCGACAAGCACGGCAAGCTCGTCGGCGAGGGCTTCAACTCCGCCGGCGCCAACTACTACCCCGGCGCCGACGGCAAGGACCCCCGCTACCCCCTGAAGGACGGCCGCGCCCCGCGGAACGCGAACGAGCTCGTCCTCGACGCCAAGACCGCCGACCGCGGCGGCTACAAGGTCGGCGACACCGTCCGCCTCTCGGTCGACGGCCCGGTCCTGGAGAAGAAGCTCACCGGCGTCTTCACCACCGACGACGGCAACGTCTCCGCGGGCGGCAGCCTCGCCCTCTTCGACACCGCCACCGCGCAGAAGCTCTACGCCCAGCCCGGCGAGTTCAGCGAGATCGACGTCAAGGCAGCCCCCGGCACCTCGCAGAACGCCCTGAAGGACGCCCTCGGCAAGGTCCTGCCGAAGGACGCCGAGGCCGCCACCGGCCGGCAGCTCGCCGACGACCAGGCGAAGGTGATCGCCCAGGGCATGAGCGGCATGAAGACCGGCATGCTGGCCTTCGCCGGCATCTCGCTCTTCGTCGGCATCTTCATCATCGCCAACACCTTCACCATGCTGGTCGCCCAGCGCACCAAGGAACTGGCCCTGATGCGCGCCGTCGGCGCCAGCCGCGGCCAGGTCACCCGCTCGGTGCTCATCGAGGCGTTCCTCGTCGGCGCGGTCGCCGCCGTCACCGGCCTGCTCGCGGGCATCGGCATCGGCGCGGGCCTGCGCTCCCTGATGAACGGCGCCGGGGCCACCGTCCCCGACGGCCCGCTCGTCATCTCCCCCGGCACGGTCGTCACCTCCCTGGTCGTCGGCATCGTCGTGACCATGCTCGCCGCCTGGCTGCCCGGCCGCCGCGCCGCGAAGATCCCGCCGGTCGCCGCGATGAACAGCGTGCACGCCGTCGCCACCACCCGCTCCCTGGTCGTGCGCAACACCATCGGCGCGCTGCTGTCCGGCGCGGGCATCGCCGCCGTCCTCGCCTCCACCGGCATGAGCGACGGCAAGGCCGTCATGGGCCTCGGCGCGGGCCTGCTGCTCATCGGCGTCTTCGTGCTCACCCCGCTGCTCTCCCGCCCGCTGATCGCCGCCGCGGCGCCCGTCCTGCGCCTCTTCGGCATCTCCGGCAAGCTCGCCCGGCAGAACGCGGTCCGCAACCCGCGCCGCACCGCCGCGACCGCCTCCGCGCTGATGATCGGCCTCACCCTGATCACCGGCCTGACGGTCATCGCGGGCAGCGTCCAGCAGGCCATCGACAAGATGGCCACCTCCGCCATCAAGGCCGACTACGTCGTCTCCATGGCCTCCCACACCCCGCTCTCCCCCGAGGTCGCCAAGAAGCTCGCGACCGCCCCCGGCGTCACCGCCAGCAGCCCGCTGCGGATGTCCGCCTCCCGGATCGACGGCGACCACGAGCAGCTGACCGGCGTCGACGGCAAGAGCATCGAGGAGCTCACCCGGCTCGACTTCACCGCCGGTTCCTTCGACGGCCTCACCGCCGGCAAGGCGGTCGTCGACGAGAGCACCGCCACGTCCCACGGCTGGAAGCTCGGCTCCACGGTCGACGCCACCTTCGAGGACGGCAAGCGGGGCAAGCTCACCGTCTCGGGCGTCTACAAGGGCAACGAGCTGATGCGCGGCATCATGGTCGACACCAAGACCCTCGCCCCGCACCAGAGCGTCGTCAACGACCAGCAGGTCATGGTCAAGACGAAGGCCGGCGCGAGCGAGTCGGCCAAGGACTCCCTGCGCACGGCCCTCGGCGACAACCCGGCCATCCAGATCCAGGACAAGAAGGACATCTCCAACGAGATCGCCAAGGCCATAAGCCTGCTGCTCAACATGCTCTACGGGCTGCTCGCCATGGCCGTGATCGTCGCCGTCCTCGGCGTCGTCAACACCCTCGCGATGTCCGTCTTCGAGCGGTCGCAGGAGATCGGCATGCTGCGCGCCATCGGCCTGGACCGCAAGGGCATCAAGCGCATGGTCCGGCTGGAGTCGCTGGTCATCTCGCTCTTCGGCGGCGTGCTCGGCATCGGCCTCGGCGTGTTCTTCGGCTGGGCGGCCGGTGAGCTGATCGGCAAGAGCCTCGGCACCTACGAGATGGTCCTGCCCTGGGGCCGGATGACCGTCTTCCTGCTGATGGCGGCGCTGGTCGGCGTCCTGGCGGCGCTCTGGCCCGCGCGGCGGGCGGCGCGGCTGAACATGCTCTCGGCCATCAAGGCGGAGTAGTTCCGGGCGGCCCCCGAAAGACCCCGACGGGGGGGGGGGGGGGGGGGGGGGGGGGGGGGAGAGGAGGGGGGGGGGGGGGGGGGGGGGGGGGGGGGGGGGGGGGGGCGGACTCTTTTGTTGGCGCGAAGGGGGGGGTGTTTCCGCCCCCCCAAAAAAACCCCCCGAGGGCCTTCTCCGCGGCCACACCAACCCAAAACCCGGCCCGTCGGGCGTTTCCAGGAGACCGGTCACGGGCCTACCGGTTACGGGCCTACCGACGCCAGTCCCGCGCGCGCAGCGGCATGCCGGACGCTCCCGACTCCGGCGTGCGGACGGCCAGGACCTGGTTCACCCCGATGCGGTTGCGCTCGAAGGAGAGGGCGGAGGCCGCCATGTAGAGACGCCAGACCCGCGCCCGGCCCGGCGAGGTCAGGCGCACCGCCTCGTCCCAGTGGGCCTCCAGGTTCCGCACCCACTGACGCAGCGTCAGCGCGTAGTGCTCGCGGATCGCCTCCACGTCGCGCACCTCGAAGCCGGCCTCCTCCAGCTGCGCGACGGTCCGGCCCACCGGGGCCAGCTCGCCGTCGGGGAAGACATAGCGGTCTATGAACTCGTCCGTCTCGTAGCCCTCTTCGTCCCTCAGCGGGCGGCGCGCGATCTGGTGGTTGAGCAGCCGGCCGCCCGGCTTGATGAGGGCGTGGACGTCGGCGGCGTACTCCGCGTAGCGCACGGAGCCGACGTGCTCGGCCATGCCGATGGAGGAGATGGCGTCGAAGGGGCCGTCGGCGATCTCGCGGTAGTCCTGCACCCGGATCTCGACGCGGTCCGCGAGCCCGGCCTCGGCGACGCGCTTGCGGCCGTACGCGGCCTGCTCCTCGGAGAGGGTGATGCCGACCGCGCTGACGCCGTACTCCCGGGCCGCGTGCAGCACCATCGAGCCCCAGCCGCAGCCGACGTCCAGCAGCCGCTGTCCGGGCTGGAGATCGAGCTTGCGGCAGACCAGGTCGAGCTTGGCCCGCTGGGCGTCCTCGAGAGTGCCCTCCGGGCTCTCCCAGTAGGCGCAGGAGTAGACCATGGAGGGGCCGAGGACCTTCTCGTAGAAGGCGTTGCCCACGTCGTAGTGGTGACTGATGGCCTCTTTGTCGCGGCGCGGGGTGTGCAGGCGGCCGCCGGTCCTCGGGGCCTCCTCGCGCGGCGGGCGGGGCGGGAGGCCGGGGCCGCCGAGCTTGGCCAGCGTGGCGGCCGCGGCCCGCAGGCGCGGGTCGCGCACGGCGGTCAGCAGGGCGGCCGGGCCGCTCTTGCGGCCGGAGTCCTCGCCGCGCTCCCAGAGCGTGCCGGCGAGCAGGTCGAGCGCCTCGTAGAGATCGCCCTCGACGTCGATCTCACCCGCGACCCAGGCGCGGGCCAGGCCCAGCTCGCCGGGCTTCCAGAGCAGTCGGCGCAGGGCGCGGCGGTGGCGGATGACAAGGGCGGGGGTGCCCGGCGGGCCGTACTCGCTGCGGTCCCAGGCGCGGATCCGGACGGGGAGCGGTGCTCCCAGTACGTCTTCCACGAGCGTGGTGAGCCGTCGAGCGGCGTCGGCCATGTCGCACACCTCCATGATGCAAGGTCAGGAGAAACGTTCAACTGACACCTAAACATCAAGAGCAGGGCCGGTAGTCCCGTTCCGTCAGATTAGAACGGCACTGTGTCACCGGATACGCCGAAGGGCGTCCACCCCACGGATTGGTGGACGCCCTTCGGCGTATTGACCGCGGCGCGCGCGGCGGTGACCCGAGGTCAGGAAGCCTTGGCCTTCGTGCTGTCGGCCGGAGCGTCCTTCTTGAGCTGCGGGGCGGGCTTGGCGGCCTCGTAGAACTCCTCGCGGGGGTTCTCCATGGCACCGAGCGAGACGACCTCGCGCTTGAGGAACATGCCCAGGGTCCAGTCCGCGAAGACGCGGATCTTGCGGTTGAAGGTCGGCATGGCCATGCCGTGGTAACCACGGTGCATGTACCAGGCGAGACGACCCTTGAGCTTGATCTTCATCTTGCCCATGACGATCATCGCGACGCCCTTGTGGAGGCCGAGACCCGCCACCGCACCCTTGTTGGCGTGCTCGTACGTCTTCTGCGGGAAGCCCCGCATGCCCGAGACCACGTTGTCGCCGAGGACCTTGGCCTGGCGCAGCGCGTGCTGGGCGTTCGGCGGGCACCAGGCGTTCTCGTTGCCCGCCTTGCGGCCGACCATGTCCGGGACCTGGGCGTTGTCGCCCGCGGCCCAGATGTAGTCGGTGCCCTGGACCTGGAGGGTCTCGGAGGTGTCGACGTGGCCGCGCGGACCGAGCGGCAGGCCGAAGCGGGCCAGCGCCGGGTTGGGCTTGACGCCCGCGGTCCACACGATCGTGTTGGAGTCGACCTCGAGGCCGTTCTTCAGCACGACGTGGCCGTCGACGCAGGAGTCCATCGAGGTGGAGAGGTGGATCTCCACGCCGCGGCTCTCGAGGTGCTGCTTGCCGTAGGCGCCGAGCTTCGGGCCGACCTCGGGGAGGATCTTGTCGGCGGCGTCGACCAGAACGAAGCGCATGTCCTCGCGCTTGACGTTCGGGTAGTACTTCGCGGCGTCGCGGGCCATGTCCTCGACCTCGCCGACCGTCTCCGCGCCGGCGAAGCCGCCGCCGATGAAGACGAAGGTGAGCGCCTTGCGGCGGATCTCCTCGTCGGTGGTCGAGTCGGCCTTGTCGAGCTGCTCGAGGACGTGGTTGCGCAGGCCGATGGCCTCCTCGATGCCCTTCATGCCGATGCCGTTCTCGGCGAGGCCGGGGATCGGGAAGGTACGGGAGACGGCGCCGAGCGCGACGACCAGGTAGTCGAAGGGCAGCTCGTACGCCTCGCCGACGAGCGGCGCGATCGTGGCTACCTTGCGGTCCTGGTCGATGGTCGTGACGCGGCCGGTGAGGACCTCCGCCTTGGGGAGCACGCGTCGCAGCGGCACCACGACGTGGCGGGGGGAGATACTGCCGGCAGCTGCTTCGGGGAGGAAGGGCTGGTACGTCATGTACGAGCGCGGGTCGACGACCGTGACGGTCGCCTCGCCGTACCGCATCTTCTTAAGGATGCGGCGCGCCGCGTACAGGCCGACGTACCCACCGCCTACTACGAGGATCCGTGGACGCTCCGTGGTGCTCATGTTTCGAGTATCCAGCACTCCGGACGGGGGTGCTCGTGAGCCCCTTCACAAGGAGTGGGGAGGGGTCTGCTACACTCCGCCGCCCCCGTGACCCATGCCATAGCGCCCAGAGGGAACCACGGTGTGGACACGCGCGTTGAAGACCCCCGCTGAACTGGCCTTGCGGCTCTGTCGAGGGGTAGACCACTGCCGTACGGCGGCTCGCATAAGCGTCTCTTTAACTCGACAGATACCGCCCGGTATCCGGCTGCCGAACGTTTGGAACGACCCAAACGGGGCACAACGGCGCTCCGGCTTGCCCGACGCCCCGTTTTTTCATGTGAAGGATTTCACGAACTTTCCTCCGGAGGGGCTTCCGCGGAGGCTTCGAAAGGCCCCGCAGGGGCCCTCAGGAGCCCCTGCGCGACCCTTCGGCGACCTCTCTAGGCGATGCTCCAGGCAATGCCGTCCAGGATGTCGTGCTCGCTCACCACGACCTCCTCGGCGCCCGCCCGCTCCATCACGCTGCGGAGCACCAGCGCGCCCGCCGCGATCACGTCGACGCGGCCCGGGTGGATCACCGGGATCGCCGCGCGCCGCTCGTGCGTCGACGCCAGCAGCATGTCCGTGATCTCCCGGACCTTCTCCAGGGGGATCCGCGCGTGGTGGATCGCCGCCGAGTCGTACTCCGTCAGCCCCAGCGCGATGGCCGCGACCGTGGTGACCGAGCCGGCCAGGCCGACGAGGGTGCGCGCCTCGCGCAGCGGCACCGACTCCTCCGCGAGGTCCAGCGCCGCGTCGATGTCGGCCCGCATCGCGGCGAGCCCGGCGGCCGACGGGGGGTCGACGACCACGCCGTCCGCCGCGAGGTGACGCTCGGTCATCCGGACGCAGCCGACGTCCACGCTGCGCGCCGCCCGGACGTGGCCGTCGCCGACGACGAACTCCGTGGAGCCGCCGCCGATGTCCACGACCAGGAACGGCTTGTCCAGGTCGTCGCGGCCGGTGAGCTCCCTGGTCGCGCCGGTGAAGGAGAACTCCGCCTCCTGGTCACCGCTGATCACCTCGGGCTCCACGCCCAGGATCGCCACGATCCCGCGCACGAACTCCTCGCGGTTCTCCGCGTCACGGGACGCGGAGGTCGCCACGAAGCGGGTCCGCTCGGCCTTCAGATCGCGGATCACCTCCGCGTACTCCCGGCACGCGGCGAACGTGCGCTCCAGCGCCTCGTCCGCCAGCCGGCCCGTGCGGTCCACGCCCTGGCCGAGCCGGACGATCCGCATCCGCCGGTCCAGCTCGGTGAGCTCACCGGTCGCCGGGTCGAGGTCGGCGACGAGCAGCCGGATGGAGTTCGTGCCGCAGTCGACAGCGGCTACGCGGGTCACTTCTCCTCGCCTCCGCACGGGTTGACGCACGGGCCCTTGGCCCACCACTCGGGCAGCATGGCGATCGCCTCGTCGCCCAGCGGGTTGACGCCCGGGCCGGCGGCCAGCGAGTGGCCCACGAGCACGTGCAGGCACTTGACGCGGTCCGGCATGCCGCCCGCGCTGGGGAAGCCCTCCAGGACCTCGATCGCGTCACGGCGCGTGAGGTAGTCCTCGTGCGCCTTCTCATAGGCCGCGGCGAGCTCCGGGTCGGTCTTCAGACGCTCCGTCATCTCCTTCATGACGCCGTCCGCCTCCAGCGTGCCGATCGCGGAGGCCGCGCGCGGGCAGGTCAGATAGAAGAGCGTCGGGAAGGGCGTGCCGTCCTCCAGCCGCGGCTGGGTCTCGACGACGTCGGGGTTGCCGCACGGGCAGCGGTGGGCGATGGCGCGCAGCCCGCGCGGCGGGCGGCCCAGCTGCTCCTTGAACGCCGCGATGTCCGCGTCGGTGGGCTCGGTGGGCTCGGTCTTCGGAGGAGGGGTGTCCATGTGCTCGCTCGTACTCGGTCTCGACGGAGGTCTCGGTGAAGCTCGGTGCGGGGGGGGTGCCCGGGGGGCCGGGGGTACGGTCAGCGGCCGGCGCCCGGGGCGTCCGAGGCGTCGGCCTGGTCCACGCCGTCCCAGAGATTGCTGTACCAGGGGCGGTCGGCGGCGCCTTGGTCCTTTGGGCGGCGGGCGGCGCCGCTGCCGTCGACCACGCTGTAGCCGGTCTCGCCGGGGCGGAGGTAGTGCAGGTGCTCGCGGGCCTGCTGCTCGACATACGCCGGGTCCTCCAGGCGGGCCTTCTCGTCCAGCAGCCGCTGCACCTGCTTGCGGGCCTGCTCGGTGCGCTGCCGCTGACCGGCGATGTCCGAGCGCTGGGTGACCCATTGGCGCATGGGGTAGGCGAGGGCGACGACCAGGGAGCAGACGACGAGCGCCAGCAGCGCCGCGCGCCCGGTGAGCCTGCCCCGGCGGCGGGTCCGCGCGCGGTAGACCCGGGCCCGCGGGCCCCGCACCAGCGCCTTGAGTCTGGCCGCGGTCGAGAACCGGTCGCCCGCCACTTCGCCTCCCCGTGGTCCCTCGACAGCCTCGCCTGCGAACGTACGTCCCCGGCCACGGTACGGGACCGTGGCCGGGGACGTGGTGAGGCTGTGGATATCGCCCGGGGGTTTCGTTTCCGTCCCCCGGCGGGTGTCAGCCCTTGAAGCGCGGGAAGGCGCTGCGGCCGGCGTAGACCGCGGCGTCGTCGAGGATCTCCTCGATGCGCAGCAGCTGGTTGTACTTCGCGACGCGCTCGGAGCGGGCCGGGGCGCCGGTCTTGATCTGGCCGCAGTTGGTGGCGACGGCGAGGTCGGCGATGGTGACGTCCTCGGTCTCGCCGGAGCGGTGCGACATCATGCACTTGAAGCCGTTGCGCTGGGCCAGCTCGACGGCGTCGAGGGTCTCGGTCAGCGAACCGATCTGGTTGACCTTGACCAGCAGGGCGTTGGCGGCGCCCTCCTCGATGCCGCGGCCGAGGCGCTCGGGGTTGGTGACGAACAGGTCGTCGCCGACGATCTGCACCTTGTCGCCGAGGCGCTCGGTGAGGGTCTTCCAGCCGTCCCAGTCGTCCTCGAACAGCGGGTCCTCGATGGAGACCAGCGGGTACGCGGCGACGAGCTCGGCGTAGTAGTCCGTCATCTCGGAGGCCGAGCGGGACTTGCCCTCGAAGTGGTACGAGCCGTCCTTGTAGAACTCGGAGGCGGCGACGTCCAGCGCGAGCGCGATGTCCTGGCCGGGGGTGTAACCGGCCTGCTTGACGGCCTCGAGGATGAGGTCGAGGGCCTCGCGGTTGGAGCCCAGGTTCGGGGCGAAGCCGCCCTCGTCGCCGAGGCCGGTGGACAGGCCCTTGGCCTTCAGCACGGCCTTGAGGGTGTGGTAGACCTCGGCGCCCCAGCGCAGGGCCTCGGAGAAGGACTCCGCGCCGATCGGGGCGATCATGAACTCCTGGATGTCCACGTTGGAGTCGGCGTGCGACCCACCGTTGAGGATGTTCATCATCGGAACGGGCAGCAGGTGCGCGTTCGGGCCGCCCAGGTAGCGGAAGAGCGGCAGGTCGGATGCCTCGGACGCGGCGTGCGCGACGGCGAGGGAGACGCCGAGGATGGCGTTGGCGCCGAGCGAGCCCTTGTTGTCGGTGGCGTCCAGGTCGAACATCGCCTGGTCGATCAGGCGCTGCTCGGTGGCGTCATAGCCGACGAGCTCCGGGCCGATCTGCTCGATGACGGCCAGCACGGCCTTCTCGACGCCCTTGCCGAGGTAACGGTTCTTGTCACCGTCACGGAGCTCGATGGCCTCGAAGGCACCGGTCGAGGCACCGGACGGCACGGCGGCACGGCCCGTGGAGCCGTCGTCGAGGCCGACCTCGACCTCGACCGTGGGGTTGCCTCGCGAGTCGAGGATCTCGCGAGCTACGACGACGTCGATGGACGGCACGAGGGTCTCCTTCGTGTGTGTCTGGAGTTCTGCGAGCACGAGCCTAACGGGCGGCGGGGGGTCGCTCTGCCGTCGGGACGCCTCATGCGCCGAAAAATGGCACAAACGCGGTGATCGCGGGGCGAATGGCGGCAATGTTTCGCTGAACGGTGAAGCCTGCGGCTCGCTTCTGGTCTTCTGGGTGCGGTCCGTTGCCGCCTGCGGCGGGAGCGGCCTGCGGCCGCGTCCTCAAGCGCCGGACGGGCTGGTTCTGGCTGATCTGAGTGCGCCATTCGGCCCGTCCGGCGCTTGAGGACAACGCGGCGAAGCCGTGTTGCAGGGGGCTGGGGGCTTGCCCCCAGCCCCGGGAGCGAACGGCGAAGCCCCGCTCCAACGCGGCTCGGGGTTCGCGGCGGAGCGGGGCGGTGTCGCGGTGAGCGATCGGGTGCGGCGGTGAGAACCGCCGCACCCACCGGATCAGCTGAGATGCAGCTGCTGGCCCGGGAAGATCAGATCGGCGTTGGCGACGACGTCCTTGTTCAGGTCGTAGAGCTTCTCCCAGCCGCCCTTGACCTTGTTGGCGTCGGCGATCTTGCCGAGGGTGTCGCCTTCCTTGACCTCGTACTCGCCGTCACCCTTCTGCACGGGCTTCGGGGCGGCGTGCTTCGGCGCGGTCTGCTTCGGGGCCGGGGCGGCCTCGGACTCGTCCTCGTCGGAGCTCTGCGCCTGCGGAGCGGCGTGCTTCGGGGTGGTCTTCTTCGGCGCGGCCTGGCGCTCGCTGCGGTCGGCGTGCGACTTCGTGGAGGTGCCGCGGTCGGCCTTCTCCGAGCCGGAGGTGTCCGCGCCGGCACCCGAGCCACCGGGGGTCATGCCGGACACGGCGCAGCCCCAGGCGCCCGGGCCCTGCATGGCGAGGAGCTTCTCGGCGACGGCGATCTGCTGGGACTTGCTGGCGTGGTCGGCTCGGTCGGCGTAGCTCTGGCCGCCGGCGGCGTTCCAGGAGGACTGCGAGAACTGCAGGCCGCCGTAGTAGCCGTTGCCGGTGTTGATGGACCAGTTACCGCCGGACTCGCACTGGGCGACCTTGTCCCAGGTGGAGACGGAGGCGGCGTTCGCGGAGGTCGCGATCATCAGCGGGGCCGCGACCGCGGCGCCGGTGACACCGGCGAGCGTGACGATGCGGACGGCCTTGGACGGACGACGGTGCTTGCCCTTGGACATGAGTCGTTTCCTCACCGACGCCTACGAGGTGAGCTGTCGGGTTCGGGCTGTGAGTTCGCCCGGCCTCGTGTGCGAGCACACTCGGCTTCACCCCAAGCCGTCCCGGACCCTCCGGTCACCGACCGGTGGATTCGTTCCGGCGCCTACCTTGGTTCCCCCGCTCCTGCCTACGGCGCTTGCGCGACGACTCCGCCGGTCGCCGGCAGGATTCGGCGTGGCGACCGTGGTGCTCGCTTTGGCGAGCGGTCATGACGGTAAGCACTCCGGGCCGACGGGTTCAAACCCCTCTTTCCAGCCACAGTTGCCTCTTGTTACCCATAGAAACCTGACATTTCCGCAGGTGGGAGCGGGTGTGTCAAGTTTTGGAGGGGGCCGTTCCGCGGAAGTTCAACGAGACCCATGTCTCACTTTCGACTGGAACGGACATTCCCCCCGAACTATCGGTCTATTTGCCGACCTCAAGCCGCTGACCAGGAAGTATCAAATCGGGATCGGAACCGACAACTTTCTCGTTCCGCTGGTACAGCGTTTGCCATCCACCGTGAACGGAGTGGGCCTCCGCGATGACTGACAGGTTGTCACCCGGCCGCACCGTGTAATCCCCGGCGGCCGGCCTGTCCGTACGGGCGTCGTCCCCGCCGCGCGAGGCGCGGCCCTCGTCGTCCGAACGCGGCGGCTCGGCACGGTGCTTGCCCGGGCCCGAACCGGAAGCCGGACCGGAGTCCGGACCGGAGCCTTCCGCCGGGCCGCCGGTGGACGGCGCGTGCGGGGACGCGGAGTCCGCGGATCCCGGCGTGCCGGTGGACGGGTCGGCCGGCTTCGGCGTGGACGGCGCGCCCGACGTGGGGATTTCGGTGGGGTCGCCCGTGGGCCCGGCCGTCGGTCCCGTCGTCGGGCTGCCCGGGTCCTTGCGGTGCTTGCCGCTCTCGGGCTTGCCGCCCTTGTCGCTCGCGGAGGGCGAAGGGGTCCCGGAGGAAGGCTTCGCGTCCGGGTTTGCGGACGGTGAGGCCGGGGCAGCCGGGGAAGCGGTGGAGTCCGACGGCGCGGAGCCGCCCGTCGCGGGTGCGGAGGGAGTGCGCTCCGGTGCACGAGGCGCGGGTGCGTCGTTCGTCGGCGCCTTGGTGCTGCCGGGCGTCACTTCGGGGGCCTTGCCGTCCTTGGTGAGGCCGGCGGCGGAGCCGCACGCCTGCCAGGTGCTCGCGCCGGCGTTCAGCACCTCCTCGGCGACGGCGATCTGCTGCTGACGGCTGGCGAGGTCGGGGCGCGGGGCGTACGCGCGGCCGCCGTACCGCTCCCACAGCTCCTGGGTCATCTGCAGCCCGCCGTAGGAGCCGTTGCCGGAGTTGGTGCTCCACGTCCCGCCGCTCTCGCACTGGGCGACGCGGTCCCACGTGGGGGCGTCGGCGGCACTGGCGCCGGTGGCCGCGAGCAGCGGCATGGCGAGGGCCGACCCCGTCACCCCCGCTGCGACCACGACGGCGGGTACCTGACGGGGGCGACGATGTCGACCGTTCCCGGAGCGCATGTGATGGCCTCTCGTGTGACGGCGAATATGGTGGTCGAACATAGCCACCGGCCCCATCAGTCACAAGCCGGTGTAGCGCAGGTCACGCGGTGGTCACGTCAGTTGACGCAGGGTCATCCGGCGTGCGCCCCGAACTCGACCGGCAGGGTGCGCAGTCCGCGCATGATGAGCCCGCCGCGCCACCGCAATTCCTCCGGATCGACAGAAAGCCGCAGGTCAGGGAGGCGGCGCAGCAGCGTCGCGAGCGCGGTCCTGCCCTCCAGCCGGGCCAGCGGGGCCCCCAGGCAGTAGTGGATGCCGTGCCCGTATCCGAGGTGCTGGTTGTCGGCCCGGGAGAGGTCGAGGGTGTCGGGCTCCGTGAAGCGCTCCGGGTCCCGGTCGGCGGCCGCGAGGACCACGAGCACGGGGTCCCCCTCGGCGATGCGCTGACCGCCGATCACCAGCTCCTGCTTGGCGAACCGCCAGGTGGCGAGCTCCACCGGGCCGTCGTACCGCAGCAGTTCCTCCACGCCCGTCGCGAGCAGGCTCTCGTCCCCTTCGGCGAGCGCCAGTTGGAGCCGCTCGCGCTGCCCGGGATTGCGCAGGAGGGCGTGCAGACCGTTACCGATCAGGTTCACAGTTGTTTCGAAACCGGCGAAAAGCAAGATGAAGGCCATCGCCGCGGCCTCGTTCTCGGTGAGGTGCTCGCCGTGGTCGCTTGCCCGGATAAGACCGGAAATCAGATCCTCGCCGGGGTTCTCCCGCTTTCGGTGGATCAGTTCCGCGAGATAGGTGCGCATCTTCTTCACCGCGCGGGCGACGCCGCCGCGCGGGCCGCCGCCGTGGCGGATCATCATGCCCGCCCAGTCGCGGAAGTCGTCCTGGTCCTCGGCCGGCACGCCGAGCAGGTCGCAGATGGCATAGATGGGGAGGGGGAAGGCGAACTCGTGGATGAGGTCGGCGCTCCCCCGCGCGCAGAAGTCGTCGATGAGCCCGTCGGTCAGCTCCTGGACGCGCGGCGCGAACTCGGCGACGCGCCCCGGCGTGAACGCCTTGGACACGAGCCTGCGCAGCCGGGTGTGGTCCGGCGGGTCGATGTTGAGCAGGTGCGTCATCAGATTGGCGCTGCGCTCGCCCGGGATGCCGACCTTCCCCTTGCCGTGCGCGGACTCGCTGTGGTGCACGGGGTTCTTCGACAGCCGCTGGTCGGCGAGCGCCTGCCGGGCGTCGGCGTAGCGGGTCACCAGCCAGGCGTCCACGCCGCTGGGGAGCGCGGTGCGGTGGACGGGGGCGTTCTCGCGGAGCCAGGCGTACGTGGGGTACGGGTCGGCGGCGAATTCCCAGGTGAAGAGCGGGGGGACGGTGGCGGGGGTGATGTCGTGCACGTCCACTGACGCTACCTGGGGCCGGGGCGGCCGGTGCGCGGGTGGCATCGCGTGCGCCACCGCCGCGCGGCGGTGTCCTCACCCACCGGGCGCGCTGGATCCGGCCGACGCCGACGGGCATCGAAGCCCGCCCGGGTCACCCTCCCGGCAGCGGCCGGGAGGCCGGAAGGACGGGCCCGGGGCCAGGCTCGGCCCACCGGTCCCGGCCCGCCCGGCGGGGCCTACGTGTGGCCGCCCCCGCCGCTGCCGAAGCCACCGCTGCCGCCCGGGTTCCACTTCTTGCGCTCCTCGGTGAGTTCCTCCGGGTGGCTGCCGGGGTTCCTGACCTCGTGCGGGAGGACGCGCTCCCCCTCCGCCTCGGGGTGGAGCTCGTCGGATTCACGGTGCTCGGTGACGTACCCGATCACACCGTTCTCGTCGTTGTGCCCCGGACCGTGATCGGGCGACTCCGGGCCCGTGTCGTATTCCTGGCGGGTCTGCCAGGCACCCTGGCGCCGCTGGGGCTGGGACGGCGGGGGCGGCTCCTTGTCGCGCTTCCGGAAGCCGTAGACGACCGCCAGGATCAGCAGCGCGACGACGCAGATGCCGACGATGAACTGGACGATGCCCCCGAGCCAGTCGGGGGCGGCGAGGTCGGTGTACTCGATACGCATGGAACTCGGGTACCCCCCGACCCCCAGGACAAGTCGACATCTAGGCCGAACGGGTGTTTCACACCGCCGGGCCCGGCGCTACCCCGCGCGCTCCGCCGCGCGGATCGCGTCGCGGTAGGTGCGGGCCGCCGCGCGCAGCGCCGTCTCCGGGTCCACACCGTCCGCTTCGGCCCGGGCCGCCAGGGCCAGCAGTTCGTAGCCGACGCCTTCGCCGGCCGGGAGGGCGACGTCGATGCCCTCCGTACGGACCCGGGAGGCCAGCTTCGCGGCGAGGGCGAGGGCGGGCTGCCCCAGCGGGACGCCCTCGGTGACCGAGTCGCGGCGCTTCTCGTCCGCCTTCGTCCGCAGCCAGTGCGCCTTGACGTCCTCCGGGGTCTCAGCGCTCTCCTCGCCGAAGACGTGCGGGTGGCGGTGGATGAGCTTGTCGACGATCGTGCCCGCCACGTCGTCGACGGAGAACGGCTCGTCGGGGTCGTCCTGGGCGATCCGGGCGTGGAAGACGACCTGGAGCAGTACGTCGCCGAGCTCCTCGCGCAGCGCTTCCCGGTCGCCGGTCTCGATGGCCTCCAGGAGCTCGTACATCTCCTCCAGCCCGTACTTCGCGAGGTCCTCGTGGGTGCGGATGCCGGTCCACGGGCAGGCCGCGCGGATCCGGTCCATGACCTGCACGAGGTCGAGGAGGCGGGCGCCGGGCAGGTCGTACGCGCCGGGCAGCAGCTCCAGCGCCGGCATGTCCTCGCGCCCCGAGCCGGCGAGCCGGGCCAGGCCGTCGGTGAGCGCGGAGTCGCCCTCGGCGGTGGTGAGGACGACGACGTCCCGGCCGCCGCCCGCCACGCAGTGGTCCACGAGCTCGCGGGCGGTGGCGGTGGCGTGCTCCACGTCGACGCCGGCCTCCCTGAGGTACGGGAGCTGGGGGTGGGCGGGGTCGGCGCAGAGCACGCGACCGGCTTGGCGCAGGGCTTCCCAGGCGGGCCAGGAGAGGAGGCCGGGGGCTACGCGGTGGCTGGTCGTGAGCAGGATGATGCGGCCGGAGTCGTTCACGGGTCGAGCGTACGCTTTCCGCTGGGTGCGGTTCTTCGGGGCCGGGGCGCCGTTGCCGCCTGCGGCGGGCTTCTTCCCCCAGCCCCGCCCCTTCCCGGCTGCATCTGATGTGCGGCTCCGCCGCGTGGGGGGGCGCTGCCCCAGGCCCCCGGCTGCGGGTCGGTTGGCCTGCAGCGCTTTTTCCCCACCCCGCCCCTTCCCGAAACTGGGGCGCACGTGCCCCAGACCCCCGGCTGCCGGTCCGTTGCCGCCTGCGGCGGGAGCGGCCTGCGGCCGCGTCCTCAAGCGCCGGACGGGCTGAAAAGAAAAGACAGGCGCGCCCCGAAACCCGCAGGTGCCCTCCTGTGGGAGGGGGTGGGGCTGGAGGGTGGGGTTCTGGAACGCGGTGCGAATCCGGGGCACTCAATGCGGGAGACCCGCAGCGCACCGCGTTCCAGGTCCTCAGCCCGGAAGACCCACCCCCGGCACCCACCACACACCCAAGCCCGGCCGGCGATTGAGGCCACCCGAACCGAAACCACACACAACCCGCGGAGAACTACGCCGGAGGAACAGCCTGCGGCTGCGGCTTCAGCCACGGTTCCTGCAGCGGCTGCGCCGTCCCCCGCTTCGCGTCCCAGACGCCGTAGCGCGGGTTGACATCGACCCGCATCGCGTCGGACGTCCGCATGAGGATGTCGTTCGTGCGCGCCGTCCCGAACTTCGCGTCGAGTTTCGCGCGCGTGAGGTCCATCGTCAGGGCCTGGTCGATCTGGTCGGGGGCGATGCCGAGGGTCAGGAAGCGGCTGCGTACCGCGTCGGCACCGCCGTTCGCGCGCTCGACGGCCGCGCGCTGTTCCTGGAGCTCGCGGCGGCTCACGTCGATGCCGTTGTCGGCGCCGGCGCGCGCGACGATGCGGTACTGGATGAGCCGGATGAGGGTGTCCTGGCCGAGCCGGGCGCTGTTGGCCGTGAGCTGCTGCCCCTGCGGGGAGGACCGCTGCGCGTCGCGTACGTCCGAGACCTGGCTCTGGAGCTGGGTGACGGTGATCCGGTCCTTGCCGACGACGGCCGCGGCGCCCGGGTGCGGGGCGGAGCCGCAGGCGGTGAGGGCGGGGGCCGCGGCGAGGAGGGCGACGACGGAGACGGAGAGCGCGGTCCTTCGGCGGATCATGGAGCCTCCCGGCAGAGATCGTTCGGTACCTGGACCTGGTGGTGATCGATGGTAAGGAGTCCCTGTGATCCGGGCCACCCGTACGACCAACGATTCGCGGGTGGTTGAGGTGTTCGGCCGCCGCTTCAGGCCCTCACCTGGCCCAGCCACCGGAGGGTGTGCCGGATCTCGGCGGGCAGCGGGTGGTGCGGTCCGTGCAGCCGTTCCGCGTCGTGGAGGAGGGCGGCGAGCGTGTCGTGCGCGGCCTGCCGGTCGCCGAGGGACAGCAGCAGATGGCCTGTCCGGCGGCGGATCTCCAGCGGGGTGGCGGGGTCGTCGGGGTGGTTCTCGAAGAGCGGGAGCAGCGCGCGGTACTCCGTCAGGGCGGCGACGGCCTCGCCGAGTTGTTCCAGGCACTGGGCGGCCTCGTACTGGAAGCGCAGCACCTGCCGGTCTGCCTGCGGGCCGCTGTCCTGGGCGTACTCCTGGGCGAGCAGCCGCAGTTCGGGCAGGGCGCGGCGGTACTGACCGTCGTCCATCAAGGTGGCCGCGTACTGCTTGCGCAGGGTCCGCACGACCGTGGAGCGCTCGCCGTGCTCCGCCGCGGCGGCCGGGAGGATCGCGCCGAGGAGGTCGACGGCCTGGGTGATGCCGCCCTGGTCGAGCAGGCGCTTGACCTCTTCCACGGCCTCGGCGACGTCGGGCCCGCCGGCGGCCGGGGGCGGCGGGCCGGCGAGCGCGGTCGCGGCGGGCCGCGCGGGGGCGAAGGCGGCGGGGGCCCGCTCGGGCCAGGGCGCGTGCGGCAGGAGGAAGGGGCGGGTGGGGTCCATCGGCCCGGACGGCGGGCCGACGGCCGCGCCCGGCACGGGCAGCAGCGGGGCGAGGGCGCGGTAGACCTCCTGGGCGTCGGCGAGCCGGTGCAGCGGGTCCTTCGCGAGCAGCCGCAGGACGAGGTCTTCGAGCGCCTGCGGCACCTCGGGGCGGAGCCTGCGCACGGGTACGGGCGGTTCGTAGAGGTGGCGGTGCAGCACGCCGAGGGCGGTGGACCCGGCGAACGGCACCTCCCCGCTGAGGAGTTCGTGCAGCAGCACGCCCAGCGCGTAGAGGTCGGTGTACGGGCCGACCGCGCCGCCCATGGCCTGTTCGGGGGCCATGTAGGCGGGGCTGCCGATGGGTGAGCCGGTGCGGGTCAGGCGGGTGGTGTCGGTGTCCAGCACGGCCGCGACGCCGAGGTCGAGGACGAGCACGGAGCCGTCCGGGCGGACCATGACGTTCCGGGGCTTGAGGTCGCGGTGGACGATGGGCACGGCGTGCACGGCGGAGAGCACCGAGCACAGCTGCGCGGCCACCGAGACGGCCCACTGCCAGGGATAGGGGTCGTGCTCGGCGAGGTGGTCGGCGAGGTCGGCGCCCGGGGCGTACTGCATGACGAGATAGAGCTCCTCGCCGTCGCTGCCCGCGTCGTGGACGGTGACGAGACCGCGGTGGTCGACCTGCGCGGTGACGCGGCACTCGCGGACGAAGCGGCGGCGCATCTCGTCGGCGCCCTCGGTCCCGGCCATCCGGTCGGGGCGCAGCAGCTTCACGGCGACGCGGCGGTCGAGGCGGCGGTCGTAGGCGGTCCAGACCTGGCCCATGCCGCCCTGGCCGATGACGGTGGACAGTTCGTAGCGTCCGGCGATGACCCGGCCGTTCACCGCTCGCGCTCCCTGCGGTCCCGGGGCTCCCTGCGGAGCAGATCGCTGAGTTCGTCCAGCTCGGCGCGCACCTGGTCGATGCGCTGGGGCCGGTACGGCCGCGGCGGGGGCTGCGGCGGGCCGGGCCGCCGGGGCACCGGGGGCGCCTGGTCCACGGTCGCGGCCTGCGCCGACTCGGGCGTGGGCCGCGGGCGCGCGTGCCGGGGGCGGGGCGGGGGCGGGGGCTGGGGAGCGGCGTAGCGCGGTTCGTCCATGTTCCGCGGGGCGGCCACCGGCTGAGGAGGCATCACGTACTGAGGCCGCGTCAGCTGCTGGTGGACGTAGGGGGCGTAGGGCTGCTGGGAGTGCCCGTGGCCGACCGGCCCGGCGCCCGCTTCCCGCTGGATCCTGACGTCGGCGCGGATGTAGAGGGTGAGCGTGGCGGCGGCGAGGAGCATCAGCCCGGCCAGCCCGACGCTGTCCCAGCCGGTGCCGGACAGCGACTTGCGCATCAGCGAGAACAGCCCGACGGACGCTGCCAGCACGGCCCAGAACAGCGCCCAGTCCTGGGCCCGTCGGCGCATGATGGCCAGCCGGAGCACCGGGACCCAGCACAGGACTCCCACGGTGCACACGGTGAGCACGACGACGACCACCCGGATGGTGATCGCTGTCGCCCTGCTGGGGCGCCGAGGCGGCGTGGGGCCTGGGCCGTTCATTGCTCTGCTCCTGGGGTCCTGGTTGTACCTGAGCCTATCTACGACTCCGGCGAGGGCACCCCAGTTGTACGGATCGGACGGTGTAACAGATCACTCCGGCCGGACGGTGCCGTCCGCCAGCCCGTCGTAGAGCCCCTGGACGAGGTGCTCGCCGAGCCGTTCGGCCTGGCGCAGGGCCTCTTCGAAGGCGGCGACCGCGCGGAAGCGCTCGCCGTAGCGGACCTGGTCCGCCGGGGGCATGCGGGGCACCTGGAGGCGGCGGACGTCGAGGCGGGTGGCGGTGGAGGCGTAGCTGCTGGCCTGGCGGCGGCCCGCGGTGCCGCGCAGGAATCCGGCGAGGAACCAGGGGTCGAGGGCGGCCGGGTCGGGGCGCAGTAGGAACAGCCCGCGCCCGAGGGCGGCCCCGGCGGTGGCCTCGTCGACGACGCGGGCGGCGGTGACGTCGCCGAGTACGGGCACGACGACGTCGTCGCGCCGGAGGAGGACGGGCTCCTCGGCCGGGCCCTCGGGGAGCGTGCCGGAGGGTGCGCCTCCGTATTTCACGTCGTGGTCGGTGAGGACGGGCGGGGCCGCCTCGCCGGGGCCGGGCGCGGTGCCGGGGCCGCCCGCGCGCAGCACCAGGGCTCCGGCGCGGGCGAGTTCGCCGACGGTGGTGGTGGGCCAGCGGGCCGGGCCGGCGGGGTCGGCGGGCCGGCCGGGGGCGAGTTCGGCGGTGCGGCGCAGGGCGAGGGTGAGCCGGTCGTGGACGTCGGCGAGTTCGGCGGTGCCGCCGCCGGGCGCGGGCGGCGGGAGGTGGCGGGCGGGGGCGAGGTCCACGTCGTCGTCGAGGAGGTCGATGACGGGCAGGGAGCGGCAGCGGCCGGGCTGTTCGGGGAGGGTGCCGTCGCGGTCGAAGTCCGCCCAGGCGTCGAGCACGGCGCTCCGCACCGCCTGCCAGGGCAGTTTGTCGCGGCCCGCTGCGGCGGCGGGCGCGGGCGCGGCGCCCGCGGTGTCGACGAGCAGGACGTGCGGGGCGGGCGACTGCCGGGCGTCGGGGCGGCGCAGCACCCACAGGTGCAGGGGGATGCCGTAGGGCGGGGCGGCACCCGCGGGCAGGGCGACGACGGCGCGGAGGGCGCCGCGGCGCAGCAGGTCGGCGCGGATGCGGCGGCCGGAGCGGCGGGAGGCGGCGGCCGGGGGCATCAGCAGGACGGCGGTGCCGCCGTCGCGCAGCCGGGCGAGGGCGTGCTGGACCCAGGCGAGCTCGGACTCGGTGCGGGCGGGGAAGCCGTACTCCCAGCGGGGGTCGTAGGCCAGTTCCTCGTGGCCCCAGTTGCGCTCGTTGAAGGGCGGGTGGCACAGGACGGCGTCGGCGGCGGTCCCGGTGAAGGCGTCGGCGCGCAGGCTGTCGCCGGCGTGGACGCGCACGGGAGCGTCGGTGTGCAGGGCGAGGCGGAGCGCGGTGAGCGCGGCGAGGTCGGGGTCGAGCTCCTGGCCGTGGACGGCCGTGGCCCCGAAGGCGTCGGCCGCCGCGTGCAGCAGGCCGCCGGTGCCGCAGGCCGGGTCGAGGACGGTGCCGCTCCGCCCCTGGTGGCCGGCGCCCAGAGCGAGGGCGGCCATCAGCTCGGCCGGGCCCTGCGGGGTGAGGGTGTACTGCCGGGGGTTGGCGTCGAGGTGACGGCCGAGCAGGAACTCGTAGACGCCGCCGGCGCCGCGCTGCGCGGCGAGTTCGGCGGCGCCGCGTACGAGGGCGGTGGAGACGGCCAGTTCGGCGGCGGTGGGCAGGGCGACGGGGTGGTCCTCGCCCAGCCGGGCGGTGAGCACGGCGTCCAGCGCGGCGGGCAGTTCCTCGGCCAGCGCGGCGTCACCGAGAGCGGCCAGTCCGAGCCAGGTGGTGGGCCGGTCGCGGACGAGGAGGAGGACGGCGCCCGCGTGCCGGAGGGCGGTGGCCGCTCCGGCGGGGTGGCCGGTGAGCTGCTGCCAGGTCCGCTCGTCCGGGGAGACCTCGGCGAGCTTGCCCTGGCGGCGCAGCCAGTTCTCGACCTCGGCGAGGGCGAAGGCGGGGCTGGTCTCGGTGCCGCCGACGGGCTGCGGGAAGTCGGCGTGGCGGCGCCGCCAGTTGCTGACCGCCGCCCGGCCCACTCCGGCCAGCCGGGCGATTCCGGCCGCGGTCACCTCGGCTGCGCTGTCCGGCACCGGGCTCCTCCCCATCGTCTGCGAGCCATTCGCTGTGGCGTCGAGCATACCCGCGACCCCGGACGGACCCCCTTCACAGTCGTGAACCGACCCATCAATGTGAATCTTGTTGACTCGGTTCACAGCTTCTGTTGTCATTGACCCATCGGTTCACGAACTTCTCCACGCCGAAAGGTGTCAGTCATGGCTCACCACGCCCACCCTCAGAAGCAGCGCAACTGGTTCGCCCGGCACAAGGTGCTCACCGCCGCGGGCGCGATCGTCGCCGTCGTCGCGATCGGCAGCGCGGCGGCCGGAGGGAGCGACGGGGACGACAAGACCGCCGCCACCGGGACGGCCACGGACAAGACCGCGGACAAGGGCGGCGACAAGGCGAAGAAGAAGGCCGACATGTCCGGCAGCGGCACCTACCAGGTCGGCAAGGACGTCAAGCCCGGCACCTACCGCTCCACCGGCAACAAGCTCGGCTGCTACTGGGAGCGGGCCAGGGACTCCAAGGGCGAACTGGACTCGATCCTCGCCAACGACAACGTCGTGGGCTCCAGCTATGTGACCCTCGGCGCCGACGACAAGGTCTTCAAGACCCGCGGCTGCAAGGGCTGGAACCTCGTCACCGACGAGAAGACCGGCACTCCGAAGAGCGAGGTCCCCGGCAACGGCATGTACCGCGTCGGCGTCGACATCGCCCCCGGCACCTACAAGGCCGACGGCAACAAGTCCGGCTGCTACTGGGAGCGCGACAAGGACGCCCTGCACGGCACGGACTCCATCGAGGCCAACGAGAACGTCACCGGCAGCGGCATCGTGACGATCACCCCCCAGGACGCGTACTTCAAGACCAGCGGCTGCGCCGACTGGAAGAAGACCGCCTGACGGCGGGCGAGGCCGCACCGAGACCGGCCGGATCGGGCCGAACCGCACGCGGCGGCCCCTCGTCCTTCCCAGGAGGACGGCCCGCCCCCGGCGGTCCCCGCACGGAGATTTCCGGCAGCCGCCACAGGCGCGCGCGGCATCCTGGACACTTCACTGAGGCCCCGGGACGTCCGGGGAGGAAACCACCGGAGAAGAAGAGGGAACGCGCATGGACCCGGCCGCAGCCGCCACCGGACCGGCACCCGCCCGGCGCGCGGCCGAGGAAGCACCCGCCGCCCGGCCCCGCGCCACCGGCCTGCGCACACCCCGGCTCGACCCGTACTGGCTGGCCGGCACCCTCTTCGTCCTCTTCACCGCGCTGTCCGTGTGCCGGCACCGCAGGATGCTCACCATGTCCTGGGACCTGGGCATCTTCGAACAGGCCATACGCGGCTACGCCCACCTCCAGGCGCCCATAGCCGACCTCAAGGGCCCCGGCACCAACATCCTCGGCGACCACTTCAGCCCGGTCACCGCGCTCGTGGCCCCCTTCTACCGGCTCTTCCCCTCCCCCGTCACCCTGCTCGTCGTCCAGGCCGCGCTGTTCGCCCTCTCCGCGATACCCGTCACCCGGCTCGCCGCCGGGCTGCTCGGCCGCAAGCGGGGGCTGGCCATCGGCATCGCGTACGGACTCTCCTGGGGCGTCCAGCGGGCCGTCGACTTCGACTTCCACGAGATCGCGTTCGCCATGCCGCTGCTGGCGTTCTCCCTCGAAGCCGTCGTCCGCAAGCGCTGGCGGGCCGCGGTGTGGTGGGCCGCGCCGCTCGTCCTCGTCAAGGAGGACCTCGGCATCACCGCCGCCGCCATCGGCGCCCTCGTCCTCATCCGGCTGCGCGGCGACCGCAAGCGCACCGGCAACGCCCGCGACACCCGCGCGACCGCCCTCGCCGCGGGCCTGCTCGCCTTCGGGCTCGCCGCCACCGCCCTCACCCTCGGCGTGATCATCCCGGCCTTCAACAGCGGCGGCGCGTACGACTACTGGAACAAACTCAAGGGCGACGGCGGCCCCGCCCCCGTCATTCCCCTCGACTCCGCGGTCCGCACCCTGCTGTGGACCCTGCTGCCCACCACCGGGCTGCTCGCCCTGCGCTCACCCGTGCTGATCGTCGCCCTGCCCACCCTGGGCTGGCGGTTCGTCTCCCACGACGATCACTACTGGAACACCGACTGGCACTACAGCGCCGTCCTCATGCCCGTCGTCTTCATCGCCCTCACCGACGCGCTCACCGGCGCGCACCGCGACCGGCGGCCCTGGCTGCGCTCCTACGCGCACCACCTGCCCGGCGCCGTCCTCGCCGCGGCCCTCGCGCTCACCGCCTCGCTGCCCCTCTACTCCCTCACCCAGGGCGAGACCTACCGCGTGCCCGAGAGCGTGCACGCCGCCGAGAAGCTCCTCGCCCGCATACCCGACGATGCCACCGTCGAGTCCGACGTCGGCCCCATAAGCCGGCTCGCGGGCCGCTGCCGCGTCTTCTGGATCGGCGACACCCGCGGCATCACCCCCGACTACGTCGCCCAGCACGTCCTCGACGGCAGACCGCCCGCCGACCTCGTGGCCGACGCCGAGAAACTGCACCCCGGCGCCCGCTACGCCCTCCTCGGCAGCGACGGCGGCTACGCCGTGCTCCAGCGCGTGTAGCCGCCCGCGCCGCTCGCGGCCCGGGTCACGACCCGAGGATCGTCGTCAGGAACTCGCCCGTCCACGCCAGCAGTTCCCGGCCCACCAGCGGCTTGCCGCCGATCGGGCGGGTCGCCGGGCGCGGCACCAGGATTTGCTGCGTCGCCGGCTTCATGACCGTACGCGGATAGAGCCGCTTCAGCCGCAGCTCCTGCGACTCCCGCAGCTCCACCGGGCCGAAGCGCACGTTCGCGCCCTGGAGGGTGATGTCCGCGACGCCGCACGCGCGCGCCAGCATCCGCAGGCCCGCGACCAGCAGCAGATTCTCCACCGGCTCCGGCAGCTTGCCGTAGCGGTCGGTGAGCTCCTCGCGAACCGCGCGGATGTCCTCCTCGCTGTTGGCCGAGGCGATCGCCCGGTACGCCTGGAGGCGCAGCCGCTCACCCGGCGCGTAGTCGTGCGGGACGTGCGCGTCGACCGGCAGCTCGATCTTCACCTCCAGCGGCGCCTCCTCCTCCACGCCGCCCTCCAGCGACGCGCGGTAATCCGCCACCGCCTCGCCGACCATGCGGATGTAGAGGTCGAAGCCCACGCCCGCGATGTGACCCGACTGCTCACCGCCCAGCAGATTGCCCGCGCCGCGGATCTCCAGGTCCTTCATCGCCACATACATGCCCGCGCCCATCTCCGTGTGCTGGGCGATGGTGGCCAGCCGCTCGTGCGCGGTCTCGGTGAGCGGCTTCTCCGGCGGATACAGGAAATAGGCGTAACCCCGCTCACGGCTGCGGCCCACCCGCCCGCGCAGCTGGTGCAGCTGCGACAGGCCGAAGTTGTCACCGCGCTCCACGATCAGGGTGTTGGCGTTGGAGATGTCGATGCCCGACTCCACGATCGTCGTGGAGACCAGCACGTCGAACTTCTTCTCCCAGAAGTCGACCACCACCTGCTCCAGCGCGCTCTCCCCCATCTGCCCGTGCGCCGTCTGGATCCGGGCCTCCGGCACGATCTCCCGCAGCCGCGCGGCCGCCCGGTCGATGGACTCCACACGATTGTGGATGTAGAAGACCTGGCCCTCGCGCAGCAGCTCGCGCCGGATGGCCGCGCCGATCTGCTTCTGGTCGTACGGCCCGACGAAGGTCAGCACCGGGTGCCGCTCCTCCGGCGGCGTCGTGATCGTCGACATCTCCCGGATGCCGGTGACGGCCATCTCCAGCGTGCGGGGAATGGGCGTCGCCGACATCGTCAGCACATCCACGTTGGCGCGCAGCTTCTTCAGCTGCTCCTTGTGCTCGACGCCGAAGCGCTGCTCCTCGTCGACGATGACCAGGCCCAGGTCCTTGAACTTCGTCTCCGAGGAGAACAGCCGGTGCGTGCCGATGACGACGTCGACCGAGCCGTCCCGAAGGCCCTCCAGCACCGCCTTCGCCTCGGTGTCCGTCTGGAAGCGGGACAGGGCGCGGACGTTGACCGGGAACTGGGCATAGCGCTCGGAGAACGTCCCGAAGTGCTGCTGCACCAGCAGCGTGGTGGGCACCAGCACCGCCACCTGCTTGCCGTCCTGCACCGCCTTGAAGGCCGCGCGGACCGCGATCTCCGTCTTGCCGTAGCCGACGTCGCCGCAGATCAGGCGGTCCATGGGGACGGACTTCTCCATGTCCTCCTTGACCTCGGCGATCGTCGTGAGCTGGTCGGGCGTCTCCGCGTACGGGAAGGCGTCCTCCAGCTCGCGCTGCCAGGGGGTGTCCGGGGCGAAGGTGTGGCCGGGGGCGGCCATGCGCGCCGAATACAGCTTGATCAGGTCGGCGGCGATCTCCTTGACCGCCTTCTTCGCGCGCGCCTTCGTCTTCGTCCAGTCCGCGCCGCCGAGGCGGTGCAGGGTGGGCGCCTCCCCGCCGACGTACTTCGTGACCTGCTCCAGCTGGTCGGTGGGGATGTAGAGCCGGTCACCGGGCTGGCCGCGCTTGGCCGGGGCGTACTCCACCAGCAGATACTCACGGGTGGCGCCCTGGACCGTGCGCTGCACCATCTCGACGTAGCGGCCGACGCCGTGCGACTCGTGGACGATGTAGTCACCGGCCTGGAGCGTCAGCGGGTCGATGGTCTTCCGGCGGCGGACCGGCATCCGGCCCAGGTCCTTGCTCACGGACTTCTGGCCGGAGAGGTCCGTCTCGGTGAGCACGGCGATCTTCAGGCCGGGGTCGACGAAGCCGTTGTCGAGGCTGCCGCAGGAGACGTGCACGACGGACGGCGAGAGGCCGTCGACGTCGGCGTCGAGCCGGGCCGCGATGCCCTCGCCGCCCAGCACCTCGACCGTACGGGCGGCCGGGCCGTGGCCCTCCGTGACGAAGACCGTGCGCCAGCCGTCGGCCAGCCAGCCCTTGGTGTCCGCGAGGGCCCGGGCGGTGTCGCCGCGATAGCTCTCGGGAGCGTGCATGCCCAGCTTGAGCGTGTCGCCGTCGCCCTCCTCGTCGGCCGCGAAGGGGCTGACCGACCACCACATCATGCCGAGCTCGCGGGCGCGGTCGCGGACGTCGGCGATGCCCCACAGGGAGGCCGCGTCCACATCGATCGGCGCCTCGCCGCCGCCCGCCGTCGCCGCCCAGGACGCCTGGAGGAACTCCTGGCTGGTGGCCACGAGGTCGGCCGCCCGGGTGCGTACGCGCTCCGGGTCGCAGACGACGGCCATGCTGCCCGCCGGGAGGACGTCCAGCAGCAGCTCCATGTCGTCCACCAGGACGGGGGCGAGGGACTCCATGCCCTCCACGGCGATGCCCTCGGCGATCTTGCCGAGGAGCTCGCCCAGCTCCGGGTGCTCCTCCGCGAGCGCGGCTGCCCGCTCGCGCACGCTGTCGGTCAGCAGCAGCTCACGGCAGGGCGGCGCCCACAGGCCGTGCTCGGCGGCCTCCAGGGACCGCTGGTCCGCGACCTTGAAATAGCGGATCTCCTCGACGTCGTCGCCCCAGAACTCCACCCGCAGCGGGTGCTCCTCCGTCGGCGGGAAGACATCCAGGATGCCGCCGCGGACCGCGAACTCGCCGCGCTTCTCGACCAGTTCGACCCGGGCGTACGCGGCGGCGGCCAGCGCCTCGGTCACCTCGCCGAGGTCGGCGCTCTGCCCGGTGCGCAGCGCGACGGGCACCAGGTCGCCGAGCCCCTTGACCTGCGGCTGGAGCACGGAGCGCACGGGTGCCACGACCACGCTGACCGGGCCGGCCGCCGGGTCGTCCGCGCTCGGGTGCGCCAGCCGGCGCAGCACGGCGAGCCGCCGGCCGACCGTGTCCGAACGGGGCGAGAGCCGCTCGTGCGGCAGCGTCTCCCAGGCCGGATACTCCGCGATGCCGTCCGGCGGCAGCAGCGAGCGCAGGGCCGCCGCCAGATCCTCCGCCTCCCGCCCGGTGGCGGTCACCGCCAGCACGGGCCGCTGGGCCTCCCGCGCGAGCGCGGCGATGGCGAAGACCCGCGCGGCGGGCGGACCGACCAGATCGACGTGCGGCCGGTGGCCGTCGGAGGCGGCCTTCACCGCTTCGGCGAGCGCCGGATCATTGACGACGGCGTCGAGCAGACCGTGCAGACTCATGAAGGGCTTCCGTCCCGGGGGTGGGCAACGCGAACGGCCCGACGCGTGGATGACGGGCCGGGGCTGGCTCCCAGCGTACGACGGGGGGCTGACAGCCACCGTCTGAACGATTCTGCCGGGACGCCTCGCCGCCAGGCCGGATCACGGCGACTGTGCGGGAGGTGGCATGTGGGGACCGACCTCAAGTCGATCTTCCGGTTCCGAGCGGCGGGGCTCCTTTCACGACGGCGAGACCGTGATGTCCCCGCCCTGCGTGTGCGCCTTGATCCCGTGCGCGGAGCGGTCGTCCGTGGGGACCGTGACCTTGCGCGTGCCGCCCTGCGTCGAGGCTTCCACCGCGTAGGAGTCCCTGGGCACGTGGATCGTGACGTCGCCGCCCTGCGTGCGGCCGTCCACGGAGTCCGGCACGCGGGTGAAGGCCGCCGTGACGTTCCCCCCGCTCGTCCGCGCCGTCGCCTTCCGCGCCGCGGAGTCCTCGATGGTCACGTCACCGCCGCTGGTGTGCGCGGCGATCTCGCCGGACGTGCCGCGCACGGTGATGTTCCCGCCGCTGGTGCGCAGGTCGACGGCGACCGTGCGGGGCACGAGCACCTCGACGTGCACGGTGCACCGGTGGTTCGACCCGCCGCAGTCGTCGCGCTCCAGCGTGAACCGGCCGTCCTTCAGGCTGTGCCGGGGGTCGGGCTTCCGGCTGCTGTACTCGTACTTCTCCGTCACCCGCGCCGGCCCGTTCCCCTCCATGGGGACGACGGTGATGTTCCCGCCGTTGGTCGCGGCGTCGACGACCTTGACCTCGCCGTCGAGCGTGTACGTCCGCTCGGCCCTCTTCGTCGGCCCGTCGATCACCGAGCAGCCGGCGGTCAGCGCGGCCGCTGCCGCGCAGGAGAGGACGACGAGGGGAACGAGGCGGCGGGCCATGGCGGTTGGGGGCTCCTTCTGCTGGGACTTCTACTGAGACACGATCAGGTGAAGAAGCCCATTGTCGACGCGACAGCACAGCCGGGGCCTCGGCCCGCGGGACGAGGTCTTCCCTAGGGGACGCGTGGTTCCCACCCGGGCCGGTGGGCTGACGCGGAGGAGCGCGGAGCGCTACTGTGGAGTGATCCCCGCCCACGGAGGGCAAGTCCGCGGACGAGGACCGAGTCGGGAACCGTCAGTCCGCCCCTAGTACATCTGGGGGCGGGCTGATCCAGACGGTCACCGGCCCCGCATCCACCTCCACAGTTCCCGGATCATCGCGGTGATCCGCTCGTACAGAGGCTTCTTGCGGTGGCGTCCCATGGACGCTCCCCTCCTACAGGTGCGGCCGTTGCCGGTGGCCGCTCCGGAGGAGACCCGGATCGGGCCCCCTGGACGAGAAGCCCGAGACTCAAAGGGGACTCCTCGTGGAGGGGAGCGCACCGCGGTGCGCTTGTCGACGTCCCTAGCGGCTCCCGCGCCGCCGATTGACCCTTCTGAGCGCGAATCGCCCTGCTGGGGCGGGTACTTGTGAGCTTGTCCCCCCTCGAAAAAGCTCGAAAAAGGTGGGCCCGGCCCGGACGCGCACCCCCGTGGCGCGTCCGGGCCGGGCCCGGTGGAAGGGGCAGTGCTCTGCCCGTCGGTCAGTCCGTCGCGATCGCGTTCAGGACGTTCATCCGGCCCGCCCGGAACGCCGGGACGAGCGCGGCCAGCAGGCCCACCACCGCGGAGCCGACGAAGACGGTGATGATCGTGGGCCAGGGGATGTCCAGCACCCCGAGGCCCTCCAGGGCCAGGAGCTTCTGGGCGACGGTGCCCCAGGCCATGCCCAGGCCGAGCCCGAGGAGGGCGCCGAAGAGGGCGATGACCACCGACTCCAGGCGGATCATGCGGCGCATCTGGCGGCGGGAGAGGCCGATGGCGCGCATCAGGCCGATCTCCCGGGTCCGCTCGACGACCGACAGGGCGAGGGTGTTCACGACGCCCAGGACGGCCACGATGATCGCGAGGGCGAGGAGCCCGTAGATCATGTTGAGCAGCTGGCCGATCTGGTCCTTGATGAGCTTCTTGTAGTCGGACTGGTCGCGGACCTTGATCTGCGGGTAGCCCTCGACCGCGGCCTTGAGGGAGGCGGCGGCCTCCTTCGTCTGCCCGTCGGCGGCCTTGGCGAGGATCATGCCGGTCAGCGGCATCCTGTCGGCGGGCAGGTAGCTCTTCGCGGTGGCGATGTCGAGGTACATCGCGCCCTTGTCGATGCTGGTGTCGTCCGAGGTGATCGCGCGGACCTTCAGCTCGGCGGGCCGGCCGCCGGTCATGACGACGGTCAGCCGGTCGCCGAGCTTGATGCCGTGGTCCTTGGCGTAGCCCTCGGGCACGGACATGGCGTCCTTGGCGTACGCGTCCTTCAGCCTGCCCTGGACGATCTCCGAGCGGAGGTCGTCCGGATAGGTCGGGTCGGTCGCGTTGAGCCGCTCGGTGCCGGTCTTCCCGTCGGGCGTGGTGATCTTGGCGACCACACCGACGTAGCGGGTGAAGTGGTCGACGTGACCGGCCGAGGTGACGGCCTTCTCCGTCGCCGGGGTGATCGGGTTGCCGCCCTGGTCCTGGATGATGAAGTCCGCGCCGACCGACTTGTCGAGCTGGTCCGTGGCCGAGGCGACCATCGAGGAGCCGACGACCGACAGGGCGGCGACCAGCGCGAGGCCGATCATCAGGGCGGAGGCGGTGGCGCCCGTACGGCGCGGGTTGCGCAGCGCGTTGCGCTCGGCGAGCCGGCCGACGGGGCCGAAGACCCGCAGCACGACCGCGCTGATCACGCGGACGACCAGCCCGGCCAGCAGCGGGGCCACGACCACGAAGCCGATCAGGGTGAGCGGGATGCCGAGGGCGATGAGGCCGCCGCCGGCGGTCGCCTTGTCCGCGTTCGCCGCGGCGACGAGCGCGAGCGCCCCGAGGCCGGTCAGGGCCAGGCCGATGGCGGCCCGCACCTTGCCCGCCTTGCCGTCGGCCGGGGTGCCCGCGTCACGCAGGGCGGACATCGGGGAGATCTTCCCGGCCCGGCGGGCGGGCAGGAAGGCGGCCAGCACGGTCACGATCACACCGAGCGCGAGGCCCACCACCGGCGTCGTGGCCTTGACGGTCAGCTCGCCCATGTCGAGCTTCATGCCCAGGGAACCCATGAGCTCCATCAGCCCGACGGCCAGCGCGATGCCACCGCCGATGCCCAGGACGGAACCGACGACACCGAGCAGCAGCGCCTCGGCCAGCACGGACCGCAGGACCTGCCCGCGGCCGGAGCCGATGGCCCGCATCAGGCCGATCTCCCGGGTGCGCTGGGCGACCAGCATGGAGAAGGTGTTGACGATCAAGAAGACGCCGACGAGGACGGCGATGCCGGCGAAGCCGAGCAGCGCGTACTTCAGCACGTCGAGGACGGACCCGATGTCCTTCTTGTTCTCCTCCTTGGTCTCCGCGGCGGTGTGCACGGTGTAGCCCGTGCCGATGGCCGCCGTGACGCGCTCCTTGAGCTGCTCGTCGCTGACGCCGGAGGCGGCGGTCAGGCCGTAGCCGCTGTACGCGGTGGTGCTGCCCAGCAGCCGGGCCTGGGCGGACGCGGTGTCGAAGTAGAGGACCGCGGCACCGGGGTTGGTCGACCTGTACGTGGCGATGCCGACGACCTTGACCGTGAAGTCGCCCGGGGCGGCGATCACTCGGAGCGTGTCACCGGTGCTGACCTTGTGCTTGTCGGCGGTGTCGGAGTCGAGGACGGCCTCGCCCGCGCCGCGCGGCTCATGGCCGCTGGTGATCTCGACGGACTTCTTCTGGCCCTCGTCCCAGTTGGTGCCCACGGTGGGGGCGCCGGAGCTGGGGCTCAGGCTCTCGTTGTCGCGGTCCGCGACGGTGATCTGCTGACTGGTGACGTGCGGCTCGACCCCGGCCACACCGTCGACCCTGGAGAGCTTCCCCAGGAGCGAGGCCGGCAGGGTCTGCGGCTTGCCGGTCTGCTGCGCGTCGTCGTTCTTCTCGGGGCTGACCGAGACGTCCGAGGCGGTCGAGGCGAAGAGCTTGTCGAACGTGGCGTTCATGGTGTCGGTGAAGACGAGCGTGCCGCACACGAACGCCACCGACAGCAGGACGGCGACGGCGGACAGCGCCATGCGTCCCTTGTGCGCGAGGAAGTTGCGCACGGAGGTCTTGAAGATGGTCACGACACCCGTCCGCGGGCGTCGAAGTGCTTCATGCGCTCCAGGACCGCGTCGGCGGTCGGGCTGTACATCTCGTCGACGATCCGGCCGTCGGCCAGATACAGCACCCGGTCCGCGTAGGAGGCGGCGACCGGGTCGTGGGTGACCATGACGATGGTCTGGCCGAGCTCGTCCACCGACTGACGCAGGAAGCCGAGCACCTCGGCACCGGCCCGCGAGTCGAGGTTCCCGGTCGGCTCGTCACCGAAGATGATCTCCGGGCGGGCCGCGAGGGCACGCGCCACGGCCACGCGCTGCTGCTGACCGCCGGAGAGCTGGTTGGGCCGGTGCTTCAGACGCCCCGCCAGACCCACGGTCTCGACGACCCGGTCCAGCCACGCGCGGTCCGGCTTGCGGCCCGCGATGTCCATGGGCAGCGTGATGTTCTCCAGCGCCGTCAGGGTCGGCAGCAGGTTGAACGCCTGGAAGATGAAGCCGATCCGGTCCCGGCGCAGTTGCGTGAGCTTCTTGTCCTTGAGCCCCACTATCTGGGTCTCGTCGAGGAAGATCTCGCCGGAAGTGACGGTGTCGAGACCGGCCAGGCAGTGCATCAGGGTCGACTTGCCCGAGCCGGACGGGCCCATGATCGCGGTGAACTGCCCACGGGCGATGTCCACGTCGACATGGTCCAGCGCCACGACCCGGGTCTCCCCCGCGCCGTACGCCTTGACGACCTGACGGGCCCTCGCCGCGACGGCCGCATGCCCTCCACTGCCCCCGGTCCTGGGAATCGATACGGCGGTTGTCACGGTGGATCTCCTATGTCTGCGGTGTCCGCTGCGCCCTGGTGCGCGCGTCACTGAGGTACGTACTCAGCCTGCTGGAATCCGGCCACGGCCACCTTGGTGGCTGTAGGTGTCTTCGCGGTGGGGCCTGCCCCACCGTCGCGCTCCGGCCGTCATGAAAAAGGCTAGGGAGCGATCTGGAGACGTTCCTCCTGCTGCGGTACGACCGAGGGGCGGGGGCGAGGAGGAGGCGTGCGGGAACATCCCCTAGGGGTCGGGCCATTGCGCCCGCCCCCGCCCTCAGGGTCGACAACTGCATATAAGCGGACGAAGCGTACGGAATGCGGGCAGTTTCGCTCATCGGGAGATCACCGAGGGGAAACGAAGCGCGGAGAATGCGTGAAGCCTGGCCCGCGGCAAGACAATTGCGGTCAGAGGGAATTAGTGTTCGGCTTTGATGGTCGAGGGGGGCGACGTGCCACCCCTTCGAACCGGCCGCCGGTCTTTCGAAGGAAGCAGCCCGTGAAGATTCTTCCCACGCGCGCCGCGAGCGTCTCCCGGCAGGGCCTGTGCACGGCCCTGCTCGTCGCCAGCCTGACCGCCGCGGTCGGCGTCAGCCCCCCGCACCACACCGCCGACGCCGACGAGCCGACCCCGGGCCCCGACAACCCCCAGTCGCTGCCCCACGGCACCCCCAACCTCACGCTGCCCGACCTCAGACCCCACTCCCCCGGCGGCCTCCCCGGCACGCCCGGCGCGGGCGGCGACAAACCCGACGGCACCACCGGCATCCCCGCGACCGCCCTCGACGCCTACAAGAAGGCCGAGGCCCAGGCCCGCACCGAGCTGCCCGACTGCCACATCCCCTGGCAGCTCATCGCCGGCATCGGCAAGGTCGAGTCCGAGCACGGCACCATCTACGGCACCCACCTCCTCCCCGACGGCACCACCGACAAGCCGATCCTCGGCCCCGCGCTCACGGGTCGCGAATTCGCCCTGGTCCGGGACACCGACGGCGGCTTCTGGGACGGCGACACGCAGTACGACCACGCCGTCGGCCCCATGCAGTTCATACCGTCCACCTGGAAGCACATCGGCGCGGACGGCAACGGCGGCTACAAGAACCCCAACAACATCTACGACGCCGCCCTCGGCACCGCCCGCTATCTGTGCGCGGGCGGCCGGGACTTGAACAAGCCGGGGGATCTCGACAAGGCGATCCTCAGCTACAACCCGTCACGCGCGTACGTCAAGAGCGTCGTCGCGTGGATGCGCGCGTACCAGAACGGCGATGTCGCGGCACTGCCGGACGGCTCCGGCAGCCCGTCCGCTCCGCGGATCCCGACAGGCAACGCTCCCGGCACGCCGAGTTCGCCGAGCGCGCCCAGCACTCCTGGCACGTCGCGGCCCTCGCCGCAGCACAGCCAGAAGCCGAGCACTCCCAGCACCCCGAGCAAGCCGAAGCCGTCCGAGCCGAGCAAGCCGTCGAAGCCGACGGAGCCCTCCGAGCCGTCGAAGCCGACGCCTCCGGCGCCCACGACCGCCCGGCTGGAGCGGGTCGGGGACGCGCAGTGGTCGGCGACGGTGGGCGAGACGTTCAAGGAGCAGGCGAGCGTACGGGCTCTCACCGACGGCGGAAAGCCGGTGGCGGGGACGCGCGTGCGCTTCGAGATCCTCGGCGACACCAAGGCCCGCTTCCCCGGAACCGGCACGGTCTTCACCACCACCGCGGGCAAGGACGGCACCGCCACCGCACCGGCGGTCCTCGCCAAGGACAAGGCCGGCCCGTTCACGGTGCGCGCGACGGTCGAGGGCCGGGACATCACACCGGTCGACTTCGCGGCCACGGTCAAGCCGGCGCCTGTGGGGTCGGTGGTGCGCGTGGGCAACGAGCGGGTCGTGGCCGCGCCTTCCGGCGCCTTCGGCCCGATCCAGGTCCAGACGCTGGGCAAGGACGGGAAGCCGCTGGCGGGTGTCGGTGGCATGACGGCCACGGTTCTGTCGGCCGACGACGCGACGCCTCCGGCCGGCGGGCCGCACTTCAAGAAGGACGGCAAGGAGGTACGGACGATCGCTCTCGCCCCGACGGACGAGAAGGGAATCGCGTCCGTGCCGGACATGTTCGCGGACGCGAAGGTCGGGTCCTACCGGCTGAAGATCGCGACGGCGGACGGGCAGGTGCTGCTGCTCGATGTGCGGGTGGAGGTGCCGAAGCCGTAGGCGGTGCCGGTCGCTGCTCGGCGGCGGGTGCCTCCCACCCGCCGCCTCGACCTGGGGCACGCGCCCCAGGTCCCCCGACGGCGGCCGGACCGGCGCCTGCGGCGGGCTTTTTCCCAGCCCCGCCCCTTCCCGGCTGCGTCGGCGCCTGCGGCGGGCCTTTTCCCCTACCCGCCCCTTCCCGGCTGCGTCTGATCTGCGGCTCCGCCGCGTGGGGGGCGTGCCCCAGGCCCCGGGCGCGGGTGGGTCGGCGCCTGCGGCGGGCCTTTTCCCCTACCCGCCCCTTCCCGAAACTGGGGGCGAGCCCCCAGCCCCCCACAACGTTGCGCGCTCCGAAACTGGGGCTGCGCCCCAGACCCCGCAACACGCTTCGCGCGTTGTCCTCAAACTCCCCCAGCTACCTCCCCCAGACTCCGTCCGGGGGTGCCCCCAGAGGTGCCCCCAACGGGCTGAAGGCGAACCTGAAGCAGACACGTCCCGCACGTGCCCTCCGGCGGGAGGGGGTGGGGCTGGAGGGTGGGGTTCTGGAACGCGGTGCGATTTCAGGGCACCCAATGCGCATGACCCGCACCGCACCGCGTTCCAGGTCCTCAGCCCGGAAGACCCACCCCCGGCACCCACCACAACCCAAGCCCGGCCGGCGATTGAGGCCGCGCCCGCAGGGCGCTCCCGCCGCAGGCGGCAACGAAACCCGCACCAGACAACGGCGAACCCGAAGGCGGCGCTCCCGCCGCAGGCGGCAACGCAACCCGCACCCGGCAACGGCGAGCCCGAAAGCCACCCCGCCACAAACAACCCGCACCCAAACTCAATCCGCCGGGTCAGCCACCGGCTTCCCCGTGAGCGCCGCCAAAGAATGCCGCACATGCGCCATGTGCGATCGCAACTCCTCCCGCCGTTCCTCATGCTCACGCAGCACCCGCTCCGTGTCACGGACGATCCGCTCCTCGCGGACACGGGCCTGCGCGATCAGAGCGGCGGCCTGGGCGTCCGCGTCCTCCTGCCCATGGCGGGCCGCCTCCTCCGCCTCCGCGTAGCGGCGCTGGGCCTCGGCGAGGGCGTTGCGGCCGTACTCCTCCATGGCGGCGACGCGGACGTCGAGCGCGGCCTCGTGCTCGGCGATCTCGTGGCCCGCCGCGTCCCAGCGCTCCGCGTGGTCCTTCTCCTGCTCGGCGAGAGCGTCGGCGGTGCGCTCGCGCATCTCCTTCAGCGAGGTCACCGCCTCGACACGGCGCGCCTTCGCCTCGCGCTGGGCGACGGCGCGCACGTCGTCGGCGACGGACAGCGCGGCCAGCCCGGCCTGCCGCGCCCAGTCCTCCGCCTCCGCGCGGACCTCGGTCGCGTAGGCGTGCGCGGCGTCCCGCACCGCCCGCCCGTGCGCGTCGGCGGCGTCCATCAGGGACGTCGCCTCCGCCTCCGCCCGCTCGCGCAGCCCCGCCGCCTCGGCCTGCGCCGTGAACAGCAGGCCCTGCGCGCGGTGGCCCAGCGACTCGTACGTCTGCGGCGGCAACTGCTGCACCAACTGCCGCAGCCGCGCGACCTCGTCCTCCATCTCGCGCGCGAGCACCGTCAGCCGCGCCGCGCGCTCCCACGCCTCGTCACGGCGCCGCTCGCACTCGACGAGGGCACGGTCCACCTGTTCAGGGCGGTAACCACGGCCCCGTACCACGGTGAAACCGTCAGGAGATACCGATGAACTCATCCTCGAAGCCCCTCATATCCCGGACAACCGAATGACGCGGTCCGGCGCACATCATTCCCGTACGGCGCGAGTGCCCAGAACCCGACACTCCGCCCGCTTCCTCCCGCAAGGTTGTGCCGACCGACGGCGCGGGGCGCCCGCCCCTTCGTCCAAGGGTCGAACGCCCCGCGTCGTCGACACATCGGCCGGCCCCTAGAAGAGACCGTCCCACATCTGCTCCACCAGCACCGCCCACCAATTCTCCGGCGCCGCCAGGGCGGCCGGGTCGAGCGCCGCCAACTGCTCCTGGAAGTCCACGGTCCAGCGGCCGGCCTGTTCCGGCGTCAGACCGTAGCGCCAGCGCCACATCTTGCCGAGCAGCGCCAAAGAGCGAACGAACTGAGGGAGGCTCGTGTTGACGAACTGCGGCGCCACGGAACCGCCGTCCGCCCCCGCCTCCATCGGCACGGCCACGATGTGCGCCGTGCCGTACTGCACACACAGCTGACGGCCGTAGTCACTGCCCATCACCAGATACGAGCCCGCGTCCGGCGCCGGGCGCACCCCGCGCTCCGCCGCCAGCTCCGCCAGCGTCGGCACCGGCCGGCCGGGCTGGGCCTGGCCCCAGAAGAACGGTCCGAGGTCCACCGGCAGACCCGCCCACACGAGCGTCTGCGCCACGACGTCCGGCACGCCCTGCCGCGACACCGCGCGCTGCTCGAACCGGAACACACCCTGCGGACCGAACGACTCCGCCAGCTCCCGGGCGATGACATCCGGCCCGACCGGCGGCAGTTGGGCCGAGCCCGACAGCGGCACCCGGTTCGGCGCCGGCCGCGCCGGGCCGTCGGCCACCTGGTGCAGCTCGCCCTGATGCTCAATCAGATGCCGCATGCCCTGCTGCCGCGTCGGCAGGTCCCGGCCGTACGCGGCGGTGTGGCTGATCCGCACCTGCGGCCAGGTCTCCCGCACCATGCGCGCGCAGTAACCGCCCGGCAGATCACAGGACTCCAGCTCCGTGTGCAGCTCCAGCACCTGCTGCGGCGGTACGTTCATCGCCCGCAGCTCGTGCAGGATCTGCCACTCGGGGTGCGGCGTCCCCGGCGCGCTGCGCCGGATCAGCTGCTGCTCCGAACCGTCGGCGGCGCGGTAGCGCAGTACGGCCATATAGCCGGGCCCCACGGTGGGCGCCCCGGCGGGCTGCGGCGGATAGCCGTAACCCTGCGGGGCACCGGGAGTGCCGGGGCTCGCGAGCATCGTCGCCGCGTGGTGCACCGGCGCGCCGGGCGCACCGGGCGGCTGCCCGGGAACGCCCGGGGCGCCGGGAGCGTGCGGTACGCCGACGCCCGGCGTACCGGGCCCGGCGAGCATCGTGGCCGCGTGGTGCACCCCACCGGGCCCCTGCGGCGGCCCCTGCGGGGCGCCGGGAGGCTGGGGCGCGCCGGGCGCCTGCGGGGCGCCGGGCGCCGCCGGAACACCGGGAGCACCCGGGGCGGCGGGCATGCCGGGAGTGCCCGGACCGGCCAGCATCGTCGCGGCGTACGCGGCGCCGGGGCCCTGCGGGGCGCCCGGGGGCTGGGGAGCTCCGGGGGCACCCGGAGGCTGCGGGGCGGCCGGGCCCTGAGCGGAACCCGGGGCACCGGGAGCCCGAGGCGGCCCAGGAGGCTGCCCCGGAACACCGGGAGCGCCAGGAGCGTGCGGCACATGCGCCCCACGCGCACCCGACCGCCCCGAAGCACCAGGGGCACCAGGGGCACCAGGGGCACCAGGGGCTGCCGGAACACCCGGAGCAGCGGGAGCACCAGGCACCCCCGGAGCACCGGGCACACCAGGCTCGGCCAGCATCGTGGCCGCCGCGTGCGCCGCTCCGGCACCGGGCGCACCGGGAGGTCCGGGCGGTACGGATCCACTGGTGCCCGGAGCACCCGGCGTACCCGGGGCGTTGGGCACACCAGGAGGACCGGGCGGTACGGGCCCACCGGCGCCCGGAGCACCCGGCGCACCCGGGGCGTTCGGCGGCTGGCCGGGCACGCCGGGCGCGCCCGGAGGCCGCGGACCCGCGTCCGGAACCGGCGGGGCGGCCGGAGCCGGCCCATGCGCGGCCGACGCCCCCGGACCCGCCGGGTCCTCGAGCGCCGGGGCGATCGCCGTACGCGGCAGCGCGCTGCCCGCCGGCATCAGCGCCGTCTTGGCCTCGGGCCCGACCGCGGGGGCCGGGAAGTCGTCCTCGTCCGCACCCGACAGGGCGGGGGCGAGCACCGTGGCGGGCAGCCCGACGGAACGGTCCCCGTCGTCCTCGTCCGCGTTCGCGTCGGCCCAGGGAGTCGCCGAGGCGTCGGCGGCCCCGCTCGTGGCCGAGGACGCGCCCGCGTCCGGCCAGACAGAAGCGGAATCCGTCTCCGACGCGGAGGGAGCGTCGGGCCAAGCGGACGCGCTGCCCGTAGCCCCACGCTCCGGACCCGAAGCAGCCGCACCCGGCGCGGAGGGAGCATCCGGCCAGGCGGACGCACCGGCCCTGCCGGCACCGTCCGCGCCCGCGGCACCACCGCCCGTGCCCGACGTGCCGGCCGTACCTACCGCAGGCGCACCCGCCCTTGACTCGGCAGAAGCATCCGGCCAAGCCGACCCACCGGCCCTGCCGGCACCGTCCGCACCCGCGGCGGCCACCGCTGCCGCACCGGCACCCGGCCCGGCAGCCGCACCCGCGGCGCCACCGCCCGTGCCCGACGTGCCGGCCGTACCCGCCGCAGGCGCACCCGCCCTTGACTCGGCAGAAGCATCCGGCCAAGCCGACCCACCGGAACCCGCCATCGCAGCAGCGCCGTTCGCACCCGCGCCCGAAGCACCGGGCTCATCCGTCGCAGCCGCAGCAGGCGCGACCCCATCCGGCGAACCCGGCGCCACAGCAGCACCACCCTGGCCCGCCGCAGGCGCACCCGCAGGCGCACCCGCGGCCCCCGACGGCACTCCCCTGCCCTCGGACGAATCCGTCCCCGGCGCCGACGTCGCGTCCGACCAGGCGGAGGCCGGCCGGTCGCCCCGCGTACCGGACGCCGAACCCGAACCCGAACCCGACGACCGCCGGTCCGGGATGCCGATCGCGTCCGCCGCGTCCTGGAGCCACTGCGGCGGGCTCAGCAGGAAGGACGTCGCCTCCAGGTCCAGCCGCTTCGGCGGCGCCCCGTCCGGCGGCGGCAGTTGTTCGTCCACGGCCCCGTACTCCTCCTCGTACCGGCGGATCACCTCACCCACCGGCAGCCCCGGCCACAGCGTCGTCTCGCCGCTGTCCCGGGCTATGACCAGACGGGCCCGGCCGCCGTCCGACGTCGGGCCGTCCTCGCGGTCCTCCGCCCACACCACGAAGCCCAGATCGAACTCCCGCACCCGCACCTCACGGTGCTGATACGCCGGCACATCGCCGTTGACCCAGCGCTCCGCGCGCTCCTGTGCTTGCGCGAACGTCACCATCCCGCGCTCACCCCTCCACCGGGACGGCGTACGCGAAGCCACCGTCGACCATCAGGTTCGCCACCGTCTCCAGCTCCGGCGGGCCACCGGCCAGCCGGGAGAGAAACGCGTCGAAGTCCTCACCACAAGGCAGCAGCAACCGCTCCACCCGCTCCCGCACCGTCCAGCCGTCCCGGTCACGGGCATCGTCGAACGGACAGAACCACACCGTGCCGAGCGACTCGCCCTTCACCTTCACCGCGAGGACACCGCCCTGCACGAAGGCGACGCCCAGATAGTCCTTGGTGAAGTGGTCACGCAGACACTTGTTCACATAGACCAGGTCATTGACGGCCGCGTCGTCGCGCACCGTGAAGAACGGCTGGTCGATCAGGAGCCCCAGCTCCGCGTCCAGCGCGGCACCCACCGGCGCACAGCCGCCCGCCGCCTTCAAAAAGGCGCGGTACGCCCCCGGCAGCCGGTAACCGAGATCCTCCTCGACACCCTGGACCTGCTCCTCCGTCACCGCCAGATCCCGCTGCGGCAGCGCGAAGTGCACCGGACGCGTCTCCTGCAACGGCCGCGTGCCCCGCTTGTCCTGGTCCACCGCCGCCGTCGCCAGCCCCGCGTGATGCCGCAACAGCGCCTTCACCTCGACCGGAACAAGCTCCAGCCGCCGCGTGCCCGCCACGTGGTGCCACGTCCAGCCGTGCGGCGTCGCCACGCTCGGCAGACTCGCCCACAACTCGTGCCCGGCCGCGTGCTGCGCGGCGTTCGCCGACACATAGTCCGTCAGCCGCAGTTCGTCGACGCCGAAGCCCTCCGGCGGCTCCGCGATCTCCGCGGCCGCACGCGCGTACGGCGAGAAATCCGGGAAACCGTCCTCGTCCACCCGCACGCCCTTGGGATAGCGCGCGGCACGGACCGGATCCGGGAAGTGCACGACCTGCCCGGCATAGGCCGTGTTCGGTGGCGCGGCGTGCTGCCCGAGCCGACCTGTCGTCATGGCGGATGCCCCCTGCTGACTCTGTCACCTGACGCCCAGGACACGTGCGGCGGACACCGCGGGCCACCGGGCCACCGGCCGCGCCACGGGGCGGCCCGGCCGGTCGGTGTCCCCATGGCCGAGAACACCCCGTTCGGCACAGCCTATGCGCTGCGGCAAGGCGGGCACCGCGCAGCGACCGCACGCACCGCGCCACGCCGCCCCCGCCCCGGCGGCCGTCCCCCGGCACCGCATCCCATAGTGATCACACGACACATGAACACCACACGGCACGCACCCAACCCCGACCTGACTTCCACACCCGCCATCCCATTTGGCAGGCTGATCCCCGCAACAGGGGGATTGCACGGGAGGGAAGAACCACCATGCACACGACTCAGGACCGCCAGCCCGTGGACGAACGCGCCTCCGCACCCGGAGACCCCCGGCTCAGCTGGAGCGCCACCGACGACGCGGACAGACCGCCGGCGCTGCTCCACCGCCGGGACGGCATCCTGCCCGCCGTCGCCGCCGCGCTCTCCGTCCGCGGCGAGACCCTGACCTGCACCGCGGGCAAGGCCGACCAGCCGCCGACGCTCCACCCGCTCGTCCAGGACTTCCTCGACACGCTCACCAGCGACCGCCGTGAACGCTTCACCGGCCGCTGCCCCGAGGCCGTGCTCCTCACCCGCTACCTCGGCGTCTTCGAAGCGGGCCGGAGCAAACGTGCCGCCCGCAAACCGCTCACCCACAGCGAGGCGAAACGCGCCCTGAAACACGCCAAGCTCACCGCCCGCCACATCCGCGAGGACGGCGACCCCCGGCACGGCGGCTACGCCGCCCCCTGCCGCTCCTGCACGGCCCTCCTCGCCCACTTCGGCGTACGGAGTGTGGACCCCGCCGCCCCGACCAACGGCAAGGGCTGACCCCATGCGCGCCTTCGAACGCACCGCCGCCACCCGCTTCCCCGTCGCCGTCGACGCCGCCCTCCGCGAGGCCGGCTGGCAGCCCGGCCGCTGGGACATCAAGGCCGCCGAGAACTGGGCCGACGCGCTGCGCGCCCACACCTCCCCGGCCGGCCACCGGCACACTGTCTTCCCCGCGGCCGTCGAGGCGTGGGCCGAATTCGGCGGGCTGCACATCACCGCCCCCGGACCCGGCCGCCACATCGCGCCGACGCCCTTCCACATCGACCCCCTGCACGGCCTCCACCTCGCCCGCACCGTCGCCGACCTCGGCCGCGCGCTGGGTGCCGAGGTGTGCCCCCTCGGCCAGGAGGCGGACGGGCAGGCGCTGCTCGCCATCGACACCCACGGGCGGGTCTACAGCCTCGACCACAGCGGCGACTGGTACCTCGGCCCGGACATCGACCGCGCCATCGGCACCCTCGTCACCGGCGCCCGCCCCTCCCGCCTGTCGGCGGGACCGCGCGCGTAGCACCCGGCACACCGCCCCCGTCACGGTCGAGAACCAGCCAAAAGCAGGGCGGTATCCGGCCTAATTCAGGCCGCCATCCGGCCCTCCCCCGACGGGATCACCGCCGAGACCCGGAAACCACCCACATCCGTCACACCAGCCACAAAGACCCCACCAAGCGCCGACACCCTCTCGCGCATCCCCACCAGGCCATTGCCACCACTCGGCAGACCCACATCCGCGCCACCGTCCGAAGGCCCGTTCTCCACCTGGAGCGCCACCTCACCCTCCCGGTGCGCGAGCCGCACGACCGCCTTCGCCCCCGGCGCGTGCTTGTGCACATTCGTCAGCGCCTCCTGCACCACGCGATAGGCCGTGCTCTCCACCCGCGCGCCGTGCGAACGCTCCTCACCCTCCACACACAGCTCCACCACCATGCCCGCAGCCCTCGACAGACCCACCAGATCCTCGAGCCCGTCCAGACACGGACCGTCACCGGCCACGGCCTCCTCCACCGCCCCGGCGACCGCCACACTCTCCGACACCCGCGCCGAAGCCACCGCGGCGACCTCCGCCAACCGCTGCGAATCCGCCGCCGCCGACTGCGCGACCACCGAACCGTCCGACGACGTCCGCAAGACCCCCAGCATCTCCCGCAGCTCCGTCAGCGCCTGCCGGCCCATGTCACCGACCAGACCCGCGTTCTTCGACGCCTTCTCCGGATCCTTCAGCGCCACCGCCTGCAACGCCGCCGCGTGCACCACCATCAGCGACACCCGGTGCGCCACCACGTCGTGCATCTCCCGCGCGATCCGCGTGCGCTCCTCGTTACGGGCCCACACCGCCCGCTCCTCCGCCCGGTCCGCCAGCAGCGCCAGCTCCCGCTCCAGACCGTCGGCCCGCTCCCGCAGACTCTCGACCAGCCGGCGGCGCGCCCCCACGTACAGCCCCAGCAGCACGGGCGGCGCGGACAGCCCCAGCGCCATCAGCGCCGAGAAGAACACCGTCAGCCACATGCCCGGGTGGTAGCCGTCCTGCGACATGTCCTGGTCGAACCGCACGAACGTCACCGCGAACGTGCCCACCACCGACGCCCCGGCCAGCACCACCGTCAGCCGCCGCGCCACGTCGGACGCCGCCAGGGTGTAGAGCCCCACGATGCTCAGCAGGAAACCCATCTCGGCCGGTGTGATCGCGATCGACACCAGCACCACGGCTATCGGCCACCGGCGCCGCAGCAGCAGCACCGCCCCGGTCGGCGCACCGACGACGAAGCCGGCCAGCGCGGGCAGCCCCGCGTCGTTCGCGAAGACGATCCCTTCCAGCGCGCACTCCAGCGCCGACAACAGCGCGAGCGTCACGTCCAGCACAAAACCCCGACGCCGCTCCCACCACCACGGCCCCCTGGGCGCGCCCCGCGCGCCCGCCTCCGCGATTGCCCCCGTTGTGGTCATACCACCCAGACTACGGGCGCCCGCCACCGGTTTTCCTGCCCGCGCGGGAGCACGGGGGGCGCGCGATCGAAGGCGAAAGGCACAGGTTTCCCTCGAACTGCTGAATGGGACGCATTTTCGCTCTATGTGCGCGTATGGACGATGACGCTGGGTGCATGACGCAACCGAAGAAGGAACTGCAGGCCCGCGCCCGCGAGCTACGCCTGGCGGGCCGGACGTACGACGAGATCGTCGCGGAGCTGGGGGTGGCGAAGAGCTCGGTGTCGCTCTGGGTGAGGGATCTGCCGAAGCCGACGCGGCGAGTGCAGGAGCACTGCCGCGCGATGGCCGAAGTACGGTGGGGGCCGATCCGCCAGGCCCGGGACCTGGAACGCCAAGGGACCCAGAACGCCGCGAGGGGCGAGATAGGCAGACTCTCGGATCGCGAGCTCTTCCTGATCGGCGTCGGCCTCTACTGGGCCGAGGGCTCCAAGCGAAAGACCCACCGAGCGAGCGCGTCACCTTCGTCAACAGCGACCCCGACATGATCGACCTCTACCTGGCCTGGCTTCGCCTGCTCGGCGTCGACGACGACCGCCTCCGGTTCCACGTGATGGTCCACGAGTCGGCCGACATCACAGGCACGGAGCACTTCTGGGCCGAGCGCGTCGGCAACGGCGTCGGAACCTTCGGCAAAACGACCCTCAAAAAGCACAACCCGAAGACCGTCCGCAAGAACGTCGGGGAGGACTACCGGGGATGCCTCGCGGTCCGCGTGCTGGGAAGTGCTGACCTATACCGTCGCATCGAAGGCTGGTGGTACGGCATAGTGGTGGCTGCGCGTGTGCCCGATCCAGAGGATCGGACATAACGGACGAACCATCCCGGGTCGTCTAATGGCAGGACAAATGGTTTTGGTCCATTGAATGAGGGTTCGATTCCTTCCCCGGGAGCTCACAAGTTGGACGACATCGGGTCCTGACCCCCAGGTCAGGACCCGCCCGCGTTTCGGCCTTCAAACACACCGGTATCCTTCGGATGTCCACCACCCGAAGCCGAAGGGCACACCCGTGAGCGCCAACCGCCCGGCAGCCGTCGTCGTCCTCGCAGCGGGTGAGGGCACCCGCATGAAGTCGGCGACCCCCAAGGTCCTCCATGCCATCTGCGGCCGCTCCCTCGTCGGGCACGTCGTCGCCGCCTCCCGCGAGCTGGACCCCGAGCACCTCGTGGTGATCGTGGGGCACGAGCGCGAGAAGGTGTCGGCGCACCTGGCCGAGATCGACCCCGCCGTACGCACCGCCGTGCAGCACGAGCAGAACGGCACCGGCCACGCCGTGCGCATGGGCCTGGAGGAGCTGTCGAACAGCGGCATCGCCCTCGACGGCACCGTCGTGGTCGTCTGCGGCGACACCCCGCTGCTGACCGGTGAGACCCTGCGGCGCCTCTCCGGCACCCACGCCGCCGACGGCAACGCCGTCACCGTGCTGACCGCCGAGGTCCCGGACTCCACCGGCTACGGCCGCATCGTGCGCGACGCCGCCACCGGCGCCGTGACCGCGATCGTCGAGCACAAGGACGCCACCGAGGAGCAGCGCGCGATCCGGGAGATCAACTCCGGTGTGTTCGCGTTCGACGCGCAGCTCCTGACGGACGCCCTGGGCAAGGTCCGTACGGACAACAGCCAGGGCGAGGAGTATCTGACGGACGTCCTGGGCATCCTGCGCGAGGCCGGGCACCGGGTGGGCGCGGCCGTGGCGGGTGACCACCGGGAGATCCTGGGGATCAACAACCGCGTCCAGCTCGCCGAGGCGCGCAAGCTGCTCAACGAGCGGCTGCTGCACGTGGCGATGATGGACGGCGTGACGGTCGTGGATCCGGCGTCGACGCTGGTCGACGTGACGGTGACCTTCGAGCGTGACGCGGTCGTGCACCCGGGCACCCAGCTGCTGGGCGCGACGCATGTCGCCACGGGTGCGGAGGTCGGCCCGAACTCCCGGCTGAAGGACACCGCGGTGGGTGCGGGCGCGGTCGTGGACAACACGGTGGCGGACGGCGCGGAGATCGGCGAGGGCGCGAGCGTCGGCCCGTACGCGTACTTGCGTCCGGGCACCCGGCTGGGGACGAAGTCCAAGGCGGGGGCGTACGTGGAGATGAAGAACGCCGTGATCGGCGAGGGCACCAAGGTGCCGCACCTCTCCTACGTCGGGGACGCCACGATCGGTGAGTTCACCAACATCGGCGCGGCGAGCGTCTTCGTGAACTACGACGGTGTGAACAAGCACCACACGACGATCGGCTCGCACTGCCGGACCGGCTCGGACAATATGTTTGTGGCTCCGGTCACGATCGGGGACGGCGCGTACACCGCGGCCGGCTCGGTCATCACCAAGGATGTGCCCCCGGGTTCGCTGGCTGTCGCACGTGGACAGCAGCGGAATATCGAGGGCTGGGTGGCTCGTAAGCGCCCGGGAAGCGCAGCCGCACAGGCCGCTTCCGCCGCTCAGCAGGACGGTCGGGAGACCGACGCCGAACAGTGACCGTGACACGGGCGCGTCGTGCGGGGCGTACCGTGATAAGCGCACACAAAGCGACATCCAAGGAGACTGTGCTGTGACCGGGATCAAGACGACCGGCGAGAAGAAGCTGATGCTCTTCTCCGGCCGCGCCCACCCCGAGCTTGCCGAGGAGGTCGCGCACCAGCTGGGCGTCGGCCTGGTCCCGACCAAGGCATTCGACTTCGCCAACGGCGAGATCTACGTCCGCTTCCAGGAGTCGGCGCGTGGCGCCGACTGCTTCCTGATGCAGAGCCACACGGCTCCCATCAACAAGTGGATCATGGAACAGCTGATCATGATCGACGCTCTGAAGCGGGCCTCGGCCCGGAGCATCACCGTGGTCGTGCCGTTCTACGGTTACGCGCGTCAGGACAAGAAGCACCGCGGCCGTGAGCCGATCTCGGCGCGTCTGGTGGCCGATCTGTTCAAGACGGCGGGTGCGGACCGGATCCTGACGGTCGACCTGCACACGGATCAGATCCAGGGCTTCTTCGACGGCCCGGTGGACCACCTGTTCGCGCTGCCGATCCTCGCGGACTACGTGGGCGCCAAGGTCGACCGCGACAAGCTGACGGTCGTCTCCCCGGACGCCGGCCGGGTGCGCGTGGCGGACCGCTGGTGCGACCGGCTGGGCGCGCCGCTGGCGATCGTGCACAAGCGCCGTGACAAGGATGTCGCCAATCAGGTCACGGTGCACGAGGTCGTCGGTGATGTGAAGGGCCGGGTGTGTGTCCTGGTCGACGACATGATCGACACGGGTGGCACGATCTGCGCCGCCGCGGACGCGCTGTTCGCGAACGGTGCGGAGGATGTCATCGTGACCGCGACGCACGGTGTGCTGTCGGGTCCGGCCGCGGACCGTCTGAAGAACTCCAAGGTGAGCGAGTTCGTCTTCACCAACACCCTGCCGACGCCGGGTGAGCTGGAGCTGGACAAGATCACGGTGCTGTCGATCGCGCCGACGATCGCGCGCGCGGTGCGTGAGGTCTTCGAGGACGGTTCGGTGACGAGCCTCTTCGAGGAGCAGGCGTAAGTCACGCGCTGACTGATCGATTTCTGGGCGGCCTCCCCGCCGGGTACACTGCACAAGTTGCTCGGCGAGGGAGGCCGCACTTTTTCTGGGTGCGGCGGTCCGTTATCGACGCGCTCTTCGTAGCAGGTCTGTCGTGGGCCGGGTAACGGCCGTCAGATCCTTTTACTTTTCTACGAGGAGTGCGCATGTCCGAGGTCAAGATCCCCGCACAGATCCGCCGCGAGTTCGGCAAGGGCTTCGCCCGCCGCGCCCGTGTCGCCGGTCAGGTTCCGGCTGTTGTCTACGGTCACGGTGGCGAGCCGGTTCACGTGACCCTGCCGGGCCACGACATGATGATGGCGCTCAAGACCCCGAACGTCCTGCTCTCCCTGGACATCGAGGGCCGCACCGAGCTGGTCATCCCCAAGGCCGTCCAGCGTGACGCGCTCAAGGGCTTCCTGGTCCACGTCGACCTGCTGGTCGTCGCCAAGGGCGAGAAGGTCACGGTCGAGGTTCCGGTCCACACCGAGGGCGAGCTGGCCCCGGGCGGCAACCTGCTCGAGCACGTCCTGAACACCCTGCCCGTCGAGGCCGAGGCCACCCACCTCCCCGAGGCCGTCGTCGCGAACATCGCGGGCCTCGAGGCCGGTGCCTCCGTGCTGGCGAAGGACGTCGTCCTGCCGGCCGGTACCTCCCTGGCCGTCGACGGCGACACCGTCGTCCTCCAGGTGCTGGCCGCCCAGACCGAGGCCCCGGCCGAGGCTGCGGGCGACGAGGCCTGATCCAGGCCCTTCCCCCGTTTTCCCGCCGCCGTCCCACTCCTGCCGAGTGGGGCGGCGGTCGGCTGTGGAGGAGAATGTTCGGATGACGGACGACACGAGCCCTTGGCTGATCGTGGGGCTGGGCAACCCGGGCCCCGAGTACGCGGCGAACCGCCACAACGTCGGCTTCATGGTGGCCGACCTGCTGGCGGAGCGGCTGGGGGCGAAGTTCAAGGCGCACAAGTCGCGGGCGCAGGTGCTCGAGGGCCGGCTCGGTGCGCCGGGGCCGTCGAGCCGCCGGGTGGTCATCGCGAAGCCGATGTCGTTCATGAATCTGTCGGGCGGGCCGACGGCGGCGCTGCGGGACTTCTACAAGGTGCCGGTGGAGCGGATCGTCGCGGTCCACGACGAGCTGGACATCGATTTCGGCCAGCTGCGGCTGAAGCTGGGTGGTGGCGACAACGGCCACAACGGCCTGAAGTCGATCACGAAGGCGATGGGCCCTGATTACTGCCGGGTCCGGTTCGGCATCGGGCGGCCGCCGGGTCGTATGCAGGTGGCGGATTTCGTGCTGAAGGATTTCTCGTCGCCTGAGCGCAAGGAGTTGGCGTTCGAGGTGGATCGGGCGGCGGATGCGGTAGAGACGCTGATCGTCGACGGTCTGGAGCGGGCGCAGGGGACGTACAACTCGTAGCGGGGCTCTTTTGCCTGGGGTCGCGCCCCCCGCGACACGGCTTCGCCGCGTTGTCCTCAGACGCCGGGCGGGCTGGTCGCAGGGGGCCACAGGAAGCCTGGGGGGGGGGGAAACCCCCCCCCCCCCCCCCGTTTTTGTCGGCCTCCCATCCCCCCTCCCCCCCCCCCCCCCCCCCCCCCCCCCCCCCCCTCCCCCCCCCTCCCCCCCCCCCCCCCCCCCCCCCCCCCCCCCCCCCCCCTCGGCCGCAGGGCGCTCCCACCGCAGGCGGCAACGGAACCCGCGGCCGGGGGAAACCCCCGCCCCCTCAGCCCGTGTTGCGCAGCCCCGCCGCCACCCCGTTCACAGTGAGAAGCAGCGCCCGCGCCAGCGTCGGATCCGCCGGTTCCCCCCGTTCCGCGGCGAGCCGCTGCCGGTGCAGCAGCGTGACCTGAAGGTAGGAGATCGGGTCGAGATACGCGTCGCGGATGTGGAAGGTCTGCCTCAACACCGGGCTGGAGTCGAGCAGTTCCCGTTCCCCGGTGATGCGCAGGACTTCCTGCACCGTCAGCTCGTGCTCCGCGCGGATCGTGTCGAAGACGTGCTTGAGCTCGTCGGGGACGAGCGTGTCGACGTAGTGCTGGGCGATGCGCAGGTCGGTCTTGGCGAGGGTCATCTCGACGTTGGAGAGGAAGTTCTGGAAGAAGTGCCAGTGTTCGTGCATTTCTTCCAGGACGTTGTCGAGTCCGGCCTCGCGGGCGGCCTTGAGGCCGGAGCCGACGCCGAACCAGCCGGGGACGATCTGGCGGGACTGGGTCCAGCCGAAGACCCAGGGGATGGCGCGCAGGCCGTCGAGGCCGGCGCCGGAGTCGGGGCGGCGGGAGGGCCGGGAGCCGAGGTGGAGCTCGGCGAGCTGGTCGACGGGTGTGGAGGCGAAGAAGTAGGCCGGCAGGTCGGGGTCCTCGACCAGGCGGCGGTAGGCGCCGTGGGCGGCGTCGGAGACGGTGTCCATGGCGGCGTCCCAGCGGGCGAGTGCCTCGTCGGACTGGCGCGGTGAGGTGTGCAGGGCGGATGCCTGGAGGGTGGCCGCGACGGTCAGTTCCAGGTTCTCGCGGGCGAGGGCGGGGATGAGGTACTTGTCGGAGATGACCTCGCCCTGCTCGGTGACCTTGATCTCGCCTTCGAGGGTGCCCCAGGGCTGGGCGAGGATCGCGTCGTGGGTGGGGCCGCCGCCGCGGCCGACGGTGCCGCCGCGGCCGTGGAAGAGGCGCAGCCGTACGCCGTAGCGGTGGGCGACGTCGCGGAGGCGGCGCTGGGCGCGGTGGATCTCCCACTGGGAGGTGGTGATGCCGCCGAACTTGGAGGAGTCGGAGTAGCCGAGCATGACCTCCTGGACGTCGCCGCGCAGGGCGACGAGGCGCCGGTAGGAGGGGTCGGCGAGCATCTCGTCGAGGATGCGGTCGGCTTCCTTGAGCTCGTCGGTGGTCTCCAGGAGCGGGACGATGCCGATCTTGGCCCAGCCGGCGTGGAGGTCGAGGAGTCCGGCCTCGCGGGCGAGGACGGCGGCGGCGAAGACGTCGTCGGCGCCCTGGCACATGGAGATGATGTAGGACTCGACGACCTCGGGGCCGAAGCCTTCCAGGGCCTTCTTGATCGTGCGGAAGACGTCGAGGGTCTTCTGGCCGCCGGCGTCCAGGGGTGCGGGTGTGGGGGCGAGCGGGCGGCGCGAGCGGAGTTCCTTGGCGAGGAGCTTGCGGCGGTAGTCGCGGGGCATGTCGGCGTAGCGCCAGGACTCCTCGCCGAGCCGGTCGAAGAGCTGGCCGAGGGCGTGGTGGTGGGCGTCGGCGTGTTCGCGGACGTCCATGGTGGCCAGGTGCAGGCCGAAGGCGGCGAGGGTGCGCAGGGCGCGTTCGAGGCGGCCGTCGGCGATGAGGCCGCCGCGGTGGGCGCGCAGGGAGTCCTGGATGAGCTGGAGGTCGGCGAGGAGTTCGCCGGTGCCGAGGTAGTCGCGGCCTTCCTGGTGGGGGGTGTCGCGGGCGAGGCGTTCGCGGGTGTTGATGAGCTTCTGGCGGACGCAGGTGGCCTTGAGGCGGTAGGGCTCCTCGGCGTTGAGGCGCTTGTAGCGGGGGCTGATCTCGGGGAGGAGTTCGAGGTCGCGCTGGAGGGAGGAGAGGAGTTCCTCGGTGGCGCCGCTGTTGCGGATGGAGTTGGAGAGGGCGCTGCGGAGGAGGTCGACGAGTTCGAGGGCGTCGGTGATGCCGTGCTCGTGCTGGAGGATCAGGACGTCCCAGGTGACCTGGGGGGTGACGTTGGGGTTGCCGTCGCGGTCGCCGCCGATCCAGGTGCCGAAGGTGAGGGGGCGGGTGGTGGCGGGCAGGGCGAGGCCGACGCGGTCGAGCTCGGCGGCGAGGTCCTCCAGGACGTCGCCGACGGCGCCCGCGTGGAGCTCGTCGAGGTAGTAGATGGCGTTGCGGGCCTCGTCGGTGGGCTCCGGGCGGGCGACGCGGAGTTCGTCGGTCTGCCAGAGCAGGTCGATGTTCTCGGCGAGGCGCAGGTCGGTGCGGCGCTTGTCGCCGGTGGCGCCGGCGGGGGTGTCGAGCAGTTCGGCGATGCGGCGGAGCTTGTTGAGGACGCTGCGGCGGGCGGCCTCGGTGGGGTGGGCGGTGAAGACGGGGCGTACGCCGAGGTGGTCGACGGTCTGCCGGAGGTGCTCGGGGTCGGCGTCCTTGAGCTGGTCGGCGGTGCGGGCGAGTATCGAGCCCTCGGCGTCGCGCTTGGCCTGGAGCTCGCGGCCGCGGTGCACCTGCTCGGTGACGTTGGCGAGGTGGAAGTAGGTGGAGAAGGCGCGGACCAGCTTGGCCGCGGTCTCCAGATCGGTGTCGCCGAGGAGCCGGGCGGCGGCTTCGCCGTCGGTGCGGGTGAGGGCCCTGACGCGCTCGACGAGGTCGAGGAGGTCTTCGCCCTCCTGGCGGACCAGGGTTTCGCCGAGGAGGTCGCCGAGGCGCCGGATGTCGGCGCGCAGGGCGGCGCTGCGCTGTGCTTCGGCGTCGTTCCGCGGGGTTTCCTCAGCGGCGAGGCTGGTGGGGTCGGCACTGCTCACAGGTGCGGCTCCTTGCAGAGTTTCTGGCACGTCTGGAGGGTTTGCGGACCGCGCTGTCCGACGGTGACCAGCATAGGTCGCCGCCCGACGCGCGGTTGTCCACAGCCCTCTTGCTCCAGGGCCCTGCCCTGCGATACTTACGTAGCCGTAGGTTACGGACCCGTAGCCTTGCCCCGAGCCCCCTTAAGGGATCTGATGACCGCAAGCCCCGACGTGATCGAAAACGCGCCGAAGGCCCAGGAAACGCCGCTCCCGTCCGCCACTCTCGGCAGTGACAGCAAGCGCTCGGTGGAGCAGATCGCGCTGTTGCTGTTCATCACCGTTCCGTTCGTGGCCCTGGTGGCCGCCGTCCCGCTGGCATGGGGCTGGGGGGTGAGCTGGCTCGATCTCGGGCTGATGGTGGTGATGTATTACATCGGGTGCCATGGCATCACGATCGGTTTTCACCGGCATTTCACGCACGGGGCGTTCAAGGCGAGGCGGCCGCTGAAGATCGCCCTGGCGATCATGGGGTCGATGGCGGTGGAGGGTCCGGTGGTGCGCTGGGTGGCGGATCACCGCAGACATCACCGTTTCTCGGATGCCGAGGGCGATCCGCATTCGCCGTGGCGGTTCGGTGAGAGCGTGCCGGCGCTGCTGAAGGGTCTGTGGTGGGCGCATGTCGGCTGGATGTTCGACGAGGAGCAGACACCGCAGCAGAAGTACGCGCCGGATCTGATCAAGGATCCGGCGATCCGGCGGGTGTCGCGGCAGTTCGTGCTGTGGACGGCGGTGTCGCTGCTGATCCCGCCGCTGGTCGGCGGGTTGGTGACGTGGTCATGGCAGGGCGCGCTGACGGCGTTCTTCTGGGGTTCACTGGTGCGGGTGGCGCTGTTGCACCATGTGACGTGGTCGATCAACTCCATCTGTCACGCGGTGGGCAAGCGCCCCTTCAAGTCGCGTGACCGGTCGGGCAATGTGTGGTGGCTGGCGGTGCTCTCCTGCGGTGAGTCCTGGCACAACCTGCACCACGCCGACCCGACCTCGGCCCGCCACGGCGTGCTGAAGGGCCAGCTGGATTCGAGCGCCCGCATCATCCGCTGGCTGGAGAAGGCGGGCTGGGCGTACGACGTGCGCTGGCCCGACGCGGACCGCATCGACTCCCGGCGGAAGGAAAGCGCCGTTCACGCGGCATGATTGACAGCGTGGCGACCGACAGCGATTCCAGCAATTCCACCAGTGGCAAGACCCGGACCCCTGCTCCGGGGGCCCGGCGCACCCGCCGGGTGCGGATGACCGGCGCGGAGCGCCGTGAGCAGCTGCTGGACATCGGTCGCGCACTCTTCGCCGAGCGGGGGTTCGAGGGCACCTCGGTGGAGGAGATCGCGGCGAAGGCCGGGGTCTCCAAGCCGGTGGTCTACGAGCACTTCGGCGGCAAGGAGGGGCTGTACGCGGTGGTGGTGGACCGCGAGATGCGGCAGCTGCTCGACATGGTGACGGGCGCGCTGACGGCCGGGCACCCGCGGGAGCTGCTGGAGCAGGCGGCCTTCGCCCTGCTGGACTACATCGAGACCTATACGGACGGCTTCCGCATCCTCGTCCGCGACTCGCCCGTCGCGCAGTCCACGGGCACCTTCGCCTCCCTGATCAGCGACATCGCCACCCAGGTCGAGGACATCCTCGGCCTGGAGTTCAAGGCCCGCGGCTTCGATGCGAAGCTGGCGCCGCTCTATGCCCAGGCTCTGGTGGGCATGGTCGCCCTCACGGGTCAGTGGTGGCTGGACGTGCGCAAGCCGAAGAAGGCGGAGGTGGCGGCGCATCTGGTGAATCTGGCGTGGCACGGCTTGGACGGGCTGGAGCCCAAGCCTCGGCTTGTGGGGCATCGTCGGGCGTAGCTCGGCTTTCGCCTGCGGGCGCGTTGCCGCCTGCGGCGGGAGCGCCCTTGGGGGTCCCCCCGGACGAAGTCTGGGGGAGCGTCCTCAATCTCCCCCAGCTACCGCTGGGAGGTGCCCCCAACGGGCTGGATATGGCTGAGCTCAGCCATATCCAGCCCGTCCGGCGATTGAGGACAACGCGGCGAAGCCGTGTGGCAGGGGGCCTGGGGGATCACCCTCAGTTCCGGGAAGGGGCGGGTAGGGGAAAAAGCCCGCCGCAGGCGCCGCCCACCCGCAGCCAGGGCCCGCGCCTCAGCCCTCCCGCCGCCCCACCACGAAGACGCGCCGGAACGGGAAGACCGTGCCCCGCTCCCCCGCCGGATACGCCTCGCGCAGCAGCGCGCCGTACGAGGTGAGGAATTCCTCCACCGCCTCCGCGTCGTCGCCCAGCGCCGTCAGGACCGGCCGCAGCGCCGTGCCCTTCGTCCAGTCGAGGACGGGGTCCGGGCCGGACAGGAGCTGGACGTATGTCGTCTCCCACGCGTCCACGGACAGGCCGAGGCCCGCGAGGCGGTCCAGGTATGCGCCCGGTTCCAGGATGTGGCCCGCGCGGTGGAGGCCGCCCAACCGGTCGCGCCAGCGTGGGCTTTCGCAGAGTTCGTGGAGCAGGACGTGGCTGGGGGCCGTGAAGTTGCCGGGGACGGTGAAGGCGAAAGTGCCGCCGGGAGCGAGGGCGCCTGCCCAGGCGGGGAAGAGGTCCGCGTGGCCCGGGAGCCACTGGAGGGTCGCGCTGGAGAAGATCAGGTCGTAGGGCCCGGAAGGGGCCCAGTCGGCGAGATCCACGCGGGCGAAGCCGACGCGGCCGCCGCCGGCGACGCGCTCCGCCTCGGCGAGCATCTCCGCGGAGCTGTCGAGCCCGGTGATCCGGGCGCCGGGCCAGCGTTCCGCGAGCAGGGCGGTGACGGTGCCGGGGCCGCAGCCGAGGTCCACGATGCGGGCGGGGTCGCCGGGCAGCTCGGGGACGCGGGCGAGGAGGTCATGGACGGGGCGGGTGCGGTGACCCGCGTGGCGGAGGTACTGCCGCGGGTCCCAGGTGGGTGCGCTGGTCATGGGTGAAGCCTCCGGAGCGGGGCGCGCGTACGGGGCAGGGGGCGCGAGGCGCCTCGTACGTACGGGTTCCGTACGCCGATGAATCCAGCATCCGCCCCGAGATCTCTTGATGTCAAGAGACTTCATGTCGACAGACCAACTACACTGATCGTCATGGAGGACGAGGTCGATCGACTTGTGTCAGCGTGGCGCCGCGAGCGCCCGGACCTCGACGTGGAACCGCTCGAGGTGCTCAGCCGCGTCAGCAGGCTCGCCCGTCACCTCGACCGGGCCCGGCGACTGGTCTTCGCGGAGCACCAGCTCGAGCCGTGGGAGTTCGACGTGCTCACCTCCCTGCGCCGCGCGGGCGACCCCTATCAGCTCTCCCCCGGCCAGCTGCTCACCCAGACGCTGGTCACCTCCGGCACCATGACCAACCGCATCGACCGGCTCGCCAAGCGCGGCCTCGTCGAGCGGCTGCCCGATCCCAACGACCGCCGGGGCGTGCTGGTGCGGCTCACCGCCGAGGGGCGCGACCGCGCCGACGAGGCGCTCGCCGGGCTGCTCGCCCAGGAGCGCGCCATCCTCGCCCGGCTGCCCGGCGGGCAGCGCCGCGAACTGGCCGATCTGCTACGTCAGTTGACCGCCCCGTTCGACAATGTGCCCGGCTAGGTCGACCGGGCCTACCCCGGCCCGCCGGGCCAGCGCCACCGCCGCGAGCGTGGAGTGCACGCCCAGCTTCCCCAGCACGTTCTGCATGTGCGTGCGCACCGTGTGCGGGGAGAGATAGAGCCGCTCGGCCACGGCCTTGCGGCCCAGCCCCGCGACCATGCAGCGCAGCACCTCGCGCTCGCGCGGGGTCAGCGACTCCACGAGCCGCTCGCTCTCGGTGCGGTGCTTGCGCGCGGCCGTGAGCTCCCGCAGCACCCCGGTGAGCAGGGCCGGCGGCAGGTGCGTCTCGTCGCGCAGGACGCCCCTGATGACGGCCAGCAGCCGGGACAGCGAGCAGTCCTTGGCCACCCAGCCGCCCGCGCCCGCCTGGAGCGCGGCGGCGGCCCGTCTGGGGTCGTCCCGCTCGGCGAGCACCACCGTCCGCACGGCGGGCTGGCCGCTGCGGACGCCCGCCACCAGGGAGATCCCGTCGACGGCGCCTTCCGTGGGCGTGCCCTCCTGGCCGGGCACGCGCTGCCCCGGCACGCCGTCCGCCGCCACCGTGCCCAGATCGGCGTCGATCAGGAGCACGTCGAAGCGACGCCCCTCGCCCGCCGCGCGCTCCAGGGCGCGCATCGCCGCCGGACCGCTGCCGGCCGCCGAGACGTCCACATCCTGCTCGGCCGCGAGGGCAGCGGCCAGCGACTCGGCGAAGATGCGGTGGTCGTCGACCACCAGAACCCGAATTCGTGCCACAGCCACCCCCATGTCCCGGGTAGGCGGGCAGTGCGGGTACGGCGCCCGGTGCCGGGGTCGCCACGCGCGCACGGCCGCCGCCGTGCCATGGCTACTACCCCGCCCCCGGGCGTCGTACCTGACTGTCTCGCCCCCTGATCAGCGTCGGCCCCCACCGGCGCTGTGCATCAGCGTACGGCGGGGGTCCGGCGACGGAAGCCGATTGGCAAAACTGCCTGACCCGCGTGTTTATGGTGAGCTTTCTGTTCAGTATTGGGACAGCGAACGACATGGAACGACTCGATGTTGTCCATGTACCCGCCGGTTTTCGCACTCCGGCCTACGCCAGGCGGCGGGCGCCCGCCCCCGCGACCACCGCAAACACCCGCGGCCGGGCGTGGTCCGCCCGCGCGAAGGCATCCAGAACGGCGCGTTCCACATCCGCCGCGCGCTCCGCCGGCGCCAGCGCCACCACCGATCCGCCGAACCCCGCGCCGGTCATCCGCGCGCCAAGCGCGCCCGCGGAATTCGCAACCGCGACCGCCAGGTCCAGCTCCGGGCACGAGACCCGGAAGTCGTCGCGCAGCGAGGCGTGCCCGGCGTCGAGGAGCGGTCCGACGGCCCGGACGTCGCCCGCGTCGAGGTGCGCGACGACCTGCCGGACACGCTCGTTCTCGGTGACGACGTGGCGCACCAGCGCCCGTATCCCCGGGTCCGGCAGCCGGTCCAGGGCGTCCTTCAGACGGTCGTGGGGCACATCGCGCAACGCGCGTACGCCCAGCGCGCGGGCCCCCGCCTCACAACCGGCGCGCCGCTTCGCGTACGCGCCGTCGGCCAACGCGTGCTTCACCCGGGTGTCGACGACGAGCAGCCGCAGTCCGGCGGCCTCCGGGTCGAGGGGCACCTGGCGGTGGGTGAGGTCGCGGGTGTCCAGGTGGAGGGCGTGCCCGGCGACGCAGCTCACGGACGCGGTCTGGTCCATGATCCCGCAGGGGACGCCGACGAAGGCGTTCTCCGCCCGCTGGCAGATCCGGGCGGTCTCCTGCCGGGTGAGGGTGATCCCGGCCGTCCCCGCGAGGGCGAGCGCGGCGGCGCACTCCAGGGCCGCCGAGGAGGAGAGGCCGGCGCCCTGCGGGACGTCGCCGTCGATCTGGACGTCGGCGCCGCCGAGTTCGTGTCCGGCCTCGCGCAGCGCCCACAGCACCCCGGCGGGGTAGGCGGCCCAGCCGGTGGTGCGGCCCGGTTCCAGCTCATCGAGGGCGAGTTCGGCCCAGCCGGCGCGGGGGTCGTCGCCCCGGTGGAGGCGCAGCCGGCCGTCGGCGCGGGGGGAGGCGGCGGCCCGTACGGTGTGCGGGAGGGCGAGCGGGAGCACGAACCCCTCGTTGATGTCGGTGTATTCACCGATGAGGTTGACCCGGCCGGGGGCGGCCCAGATCCCGGCGGGCGGGTGGGTGAAGGCCCGCTCGAAGGCCGCGGCCGTGGCGTGGGCGCTCATTCGGCGGCCGCCCGCCGGGCGAACTCCCAGGCGTCCTTGATGATTTCGGCCAGTTCCGTGCGGCGTGGGCGCCAGCCGAGGGTCTCGGCGGCCCGTTCGGCGGAGGCGACGAGGACGGCGGGGTCGCCGGGGCGGCGCGCGGCGGCGGTCTGCGGGACGGGGTGGCCGGTGACCTTGCGGGCGGTCTCGATGACCTCGTGGACGGAGAAGCCGCTGCCGTTGCCGAGGTTGCAGATCAGGTGCTCGCCGTCGCGGGCGGCGGAGAGGGCGAGGAGGTGGGCCTCGGCGAGGTCGGCCACGTGGATGTAGTCGCGGACGCAGGTGCCGTCGGGGGTGGGGTAGTCGTCGCCGTAGACGGCCACGGACTCGCGCTCGCCGAGGGCGACCTGGAGGACGATCGGGATGAGGTGGGTCTCGGGCGTGTGCCGCTCGCCGTGGTGGCCGTGGGCGCCCGCGACGTTGAAGTAGCGCAGGGAGACGGCGGCCAGACCGTGGGCCGCGCACTCGCCGCTGATCATGTGGTCGACGGCGAGCTTGGTGGCGCCGTAGGGGTTGGTGGGGGCGGTGGGGGCGTCCTCGGTGATCGGGACGGCCGCGGGCTCGCCGTAGGCCGCGGCGGTGGAGGAGAAGACGAGGGTGCGCACGCCCGCGTCGCGCATGGCGGCGAGGAGGTCGGCGGTGCCGCCGACGTTGTTGCGCCAGTACGGCTCGGGGTCGGCGACGGACTGGCCGACCTGGGAGTACGCGGCGAAGTGCAGCACCGCCTCGTAGGAGCTGTCCAGCCACTGCCCGGCGTCCTGCACGCGGCCCTCGATGAAGCGGGCGCCGTCGGGGACGCTCGCGCGGTGGCCGGTGGAGAGGTCGTCGAGGACGGTCACGCCGTGGCCGGCGGCCAGCAGGTGGGCGGTGACCACGCTGCCGACGTATCCGGCGCCGCCCGTGACCAGGTATGTGCTCATGTGCTCGCTACCTCTCGCAGTCGCTCGGCCGCGGCCTCGGGCGGCACGTCGTTGATGAACACACTCATGCCGGATTCGGAACCGGCGAGGAATTTCAGCTTGCCGGGAGCCCGGCGGACGGTGAAGAGCTCCAGATGCAGCGCGAATTCACTCCGGTGGGGATGGCGGAACGGCGCCTGGTGCCAGGCGGAGATGTACGGCGTGGGCTCCTGCGCCGTGCTCTCCCCGCCTTCCCGCCCGGCGAAGATCCGGTCGAAGCGCCGCAACAGTTCCAGATAGACCTGTGGGAACTCTGTGCGCGCCCCGTCGTCGAGGAAGCGCAGGTCGGGGACGCGGCGGCGGGGGTGGAGGTGGACCTCGTACGGCCAGTGGGCGGCGTACGGCACGTAGGCCGTCCAGTGCTCGGTGTCCAGGACGATCCGGCGGCCGTCGGCGCGCTCGGCGGCCAGGGTGGCGTCGAAGAGGTTCTGCCCGCCGGTCTCCTCGTGGTGCCGGGCCACGGAGGCGAGCACGCGCTCGGTGCGCGGGGTGGTGAAGGGATAGCCGTAGATCTGGCCGTGCGGGTGGCCGAGGGTCACGCCGATCTCGCGGCCGCGGTTCTCGAAGCAGAAGACCTGGGCGACGGAGGGGAGTTCGGCGAGGTCGGCGGTGCGGTCGGTCCAGGCGGCGAGGACGAGCGCGGCCCGTTCGTCGTCGAGGCCGGCGAAGGAGGCGTGATGGTCGGGGGTGAAGCAGACGACCTCGCAGCGGCCGGAGTCCCCGGCGAGGGAGGGGAAGCGGTTCTCGAAGACGACGACGTCGTAGTCGGCGGCGGGGATCTCGGTGTCGCGGCCCTCGCGCGAGGGGCACAGCGGGCAGGCGTCGGGCGGCGGGTGGTGGGTGCGGCCCTGACGGTGGGAGGCGATGACGACGCTGTCGCCGAGGAGCGGGTCGCGGCGGACCTCGGAGGCGGTGGCGACGGGGTCGAGGCGGCGCCGGTCGGGGGCGTCGCGCACGGTGTCGTCGCGGAGGTCGTAGTAGAAGAGCTCGCGCCCGTCCGCGAGCCGGGTGGCCGTCCGCTTCATCCGGAACCTCTCTCACCGAACAGTCCGAACACCTTCACACACAACTCAACACAAGGAAGCATGACCCAACAACGCCGTCAACAGCGAGCGATTGAGGTGACCCATGCGCGAACTGGCCGAAGGGCTGCGCCTTTCCGTCAACGGACTCGACTACACGATCCTCGCCCTGTACTTCGCCGTGGTCCTGGGCATCGGCTTCGCGGCCCGCCGCTCGGTCCGCACCAGCCTGGACTTCTTCCTCTCGGGCCGCTCGCTGCCCGCCTGGGTGACCGGCCTGGCCTTCGTCGCCGCCAACCTCGGCGCTACGGAGATCCTGGGCATGGCCGCCAACGGCGCACAGTACGGCGCGTACACGGTCCACTGGTACTGGATCGGCGCGATACCGGCCATGGTTTTCCTGGGCCTGGTGATGATGCCCTTCTATTACGGCTCGAAGGTGCGCTCCGTACCGGAGTTCCTGCTGCACCGCTTCGGGCCGTCCTCGCACCTGCTGTCGTCCGTGATCTTCGCGGTGTCGTCGGTGCTGATCGCCGGGGTCAACCTCTACGCGCTGGCGCTGGTGCTCCAGGCGCTGCTGGGCTGGCCGCAGTGGGTGGCGATCGTGGTCGCGGGCCTGTTCGTGCTGGCGTACATCACGCTGGGCGGGCTCTCCTCGGCGATCTACAACGAGGTGCTCCAGTTCTTCGTCATCCTCGCCGCGCTGATCCCGCTCACGGTCGTGGGCCTGCGCCGGGTCGGCGGCTGGCACGGGTTGTCCCACACGCTCGAGGCCGGCCACGGCGACGACTATCTGAGCGCCTGGGGCGGTACGGGAATCGGCCATTCCAATCCGCTGGGCGCCAACTGGCTGACCATCGTGCTGGGTCTGGGCTTCGTGCTCAGCTTCGGCTACTGGACGACCAACTTCGCCGAGGTGCAGCGCGCGCTGTCCGCGAAGAACCTCGGCGCCGCCCGGCGCACCCCGCTCATCGCCGCCTTCCCCAAGCTCCTCATCCCGCTCGCCGTGGTGCTGCCGGGCCTGATAGCCGCGGCCATGGAGCCGGCCCTGGGCCGCCCCGGCGGCGACCTGAGCTACAACGACGCGATCCCCGTGCTGATGCGCGACCTGCTGCCGAACGGCGTGCTGGGGCTCGCGGTCACCGGGCTGCTCGCGGCCTTCATGGCGGGCATGGCGGCCAACGTCTCGTCCTTCAACACCGTCTTCACCAACGACATCTGGGCCGCCTACCTCCGCAAGGACCGCCCCGACGCGCACTATCTGGCGACCGGCCGGTGGGTGACCGCGATCGGGGTGCTGGCGGGCATGGGGACGGCGTTCATCGCCTCGTCGTTCAGCAACATCATGAACTACCTCCAGACCCTCTTCTCGTTCTTCAACGTGCCGCTGTTCTGCGTCTTCATCATCGGCATGTTCTGGAAGCGGGCCACCGCCGCGGCGGGCTTCTGGGGGCTGCTGTCCGGCACGGTCGCCGCGATGGTCAACTACTTCTGGCTGTACAAGCGGGGCGTCGTCCCGATCCCCTCCGACCAGGGCGCCAACTTCGTCTCCGCGATCGTCGCGTTCGCGGTCGGCGCGGTGGTGACGGTGGCCGTCTCGTACGCCACGAAGCCCGCGCCCCTCGCGTCACTCGCGGGGTTCGTCTACGGCACGACCGCGCCCGGCGTGCCCGAGCCGCCCGCCGAGGGCGACGACGCGTGGTACCGCAGGCCCGCCCTGCTCGGCTGGGGCGCCGTCGTCCTCGCCGCCGCCTGCTACGTCCCGTTCTCCTTCTGACCCGCCCGAGGAGTTGTCGTGAAGCGCAAACAACGGCTGTTCGACCTGCGGCTGATCATCGGGGCCCTGTTCGCGGTGTACGGCGTGATCGTCACCGGCGCCGGGCTCGCCGCCTCGGACGCGGACCTGGACAAGGCCCAGGGCATCAACATCAACCTCTGGGCGGGCCTGGGCATGCTGGCGCTCGGGGTCTTCTTCCTGGTGTGGTTCAGGCTCCGCCCTGCGGCCCCGCCGGAGGACGCGGAGCGATGACGCGGCCCGTGACCCCGGGGGCGGCAGCGGCGGTGGCGGTGGCGCCCGCCGCGCGGTCCAGGAGACCCGTACGGGCCGCGAGGGCCGCCGCCTCCAGCCGGGAGCCCACGCCCAGCTTCATCAGGACGCGCTGCACATGCGTGCGCGCGGTGCTGGGAGCTATTCCCATGCCCGCCGCGATCAGCCGGGTGTCCTCGCCCTCGGCGACCCGCACGAGCACCTCGACCTCGCGCGGGGTGAGCAGCTGGAGCAGCCGGGCGCCCTCGTCGTCGGGCTGGGCGGCGGGGTTGAGGAGCTCGGCGAAGGCGCCCTGGAGCAGCTGCGGGTCGACCGCGGCCTCGCCCGCGCGGGCCTTCATCATGGCCCGCTCGACGCCCTCGATGCGCTCGTTGTGCCGGACGTAGCCGGAGGCGCCCGCGGCGAAGGCGGCGGCGATGCCCAGCGGGCTCGGCACCGGGCCGAGCACCACGACGGCCACCTGCGGCCGCTCGCGCTTGATCCGCACGACCGGGTCGAAGGCCCCCGGCTCGGCGGGCGCTGCGGTGCCCAGCAGGCATACCTCAGGCGCGCGGCTGACCACCAGGTCGGCCGCGCCCGCGCTCGGTGCCGCCGCGGCCAGCACCCGGTGTCCGCGCAGCTTCAGGGCCGAGGCGAGCGCCTCGGCCAGCAGTCGGTGGTCGTCGACCACCATGAGCCGCACGCCCATGCGCTTGCCCCCTGTCGCCCGCGTACGTCTCTCGTCGGCCCTCTTGTCCCCCGGAAGCTACACGCTTGTTCGACGTTCCGCGCCCCTTACCGGTGAGAAGTCCCCCGGAATGCCGAAATCCCTGCCAATCACGTGTACTTCGAGACTGAAACGGATCGTTCAGGCACGGAGGCGTGACGGGCAGGGATACGACTTTCAGCGTGCTTCATCGTGCGTCAAGCGATCGGAAACGACTACGGCACGGGCGCTACGCCAGGAGGTACGGCCGGCCCCGGCGTCAACTTCCGGTACCGGCCGTTCCGCCCGGTGGGATCAGCTTCCGCCGAAGACCGCCATCAGGTTCTCGCGGTCCAGGCCGGGGGTCGGCTTGTGGACGAAGTCCGAGCCGAGGAAGAGCCGGCCCTGCGCCCAGATCCCCTGCTTGAACTGCGGGGAGAGGTCCTGCTCGACCTTGGCCGAATCGTCGCCGTTCTTCAGCAGCACATCGGCCTTGTACGTCTTGGGGTCGATGCGCAGCACCTGCCCGCCACCCTTGTAGGTCGCGTTCTGATAGGCGATCGCGTAGCCGTCCTTGTCGACACCGAGCGGCATCAGCTGGGCACCGGGGACGCCCTCGGTCTTGCCCTTGGTCTGGCCGGAGTTCAGGTCGAAGGCGATGATCTCGTTGACCTGGCCGGGCTGGTCGGAGTCGCCCGAGGAGTGCTGCTTGGTCGGGAGGTAGAGCGTGTCCTTGACGACGGAGATCTTCGTGCAGCCCTCCACCTCCGTGGCCGGGCACTTGGGCTCGTATTCGCCGTTGCCCGTGGAGATCTTCGACTTCAGCTTGCCTTCCTTGGCGCTGTCGTCGATCGCCATGAAGTCCGAGGCGCCGTTGCCGGTGGAGTCACCCGCGGAGACGGCCACGACCAGCGGGTCGGTGGACGCGATGTGCGGGTAGTTCAGGCCCATCGGCATCTTGAACTCGGACTTGACCCCGCCCGACTTGGGGTCGAGGGTCTGGATGCTCAGCTGCGGCCGCTGGTAGTCGCCGCAGCGGCGTACGGCCACGAGCTTGTCGCCGCCGCCGTAGCCGGCGTCCTTGCAGTCGTCACCGTCCTTGGGCTTCCACAGCTCCTTGCCCCCGTCCAGCGTCCAGGCGGCGCCACCGGTGGGACCGCCCGCGGCGACGGTGCCACCGCCGATGGTGACCTCGCTGAAGGTCATGTCCTTGTCGCCGGTCTTGGCGGTCTTCTGCCAGAGCTTGGTGCCCTTGTTCAGGTCGAGGGCGACGACCTGCGTGCAGGGCCCGCCGTAGGGCTTGTCATCGGTCTGCTTGCCGTCGCTGACCAGGATGACGGCCTTGCCGTCGGCCGTGGCCTGCGGATTGGCCCAGCAGATCGCGCCGTCGACCGGGATCTCCCACTTCTTGCCGCCCGACAGGCCGTAGCCGGTGACCTTGTAGACGTCCGCCTTGGCGACGACCTGGTCGGTGGCCCACATGCCCTGGGCGTGGACCATGTCCTTGACGTCCTGCGACGGCACGCTGAACAGCAGCTTCCCGTCGACGGCCTTGGGCTTGGACCCGCTGCTGTCGTCACCGCCCGGGTGGGAGCTGTCGCTGCTCTTCTTGGCCTGATCGTCCTTGCCGCCACTGCCGGAAGCGGCGTACCAGATGCCACCGCCGACGACGAGTGCCAGCGCGACGGCGGCGGAGACGATGACCGCCAGGCGCTGCTTTCCGCGGCCGTTGCCGTCGCCATTGCCGTTGCCGGGGCTGGGAGGGCCGGGAGGGTACGCGCCGAAGCCCTGCCCCGTGCCCGGTTGGCCGAATCCCTGCGGCGGCTGGGGAGCGCCGAATCCCTGCGGCGCACCGGGCGGCGGTCCGGGCTGGCCGGGGTAGCCGTAGCCGGCCGGCGGCGGTCCCTGCGGGGCGCTCGGCGGCGGGGGCGGAGGTGTCTGGGGCTTCTGGAGTGCCGGGGGCGGAGGTGTCTGCGGCGGGCCCTGTGGGGCGGCCGGGGGCGGGTAGCCGTAGCCCGGCCCGCCCTGCGGCGGCGCCGGCGGGTAGCCGTACGAGGGGTTCGGCGCTCCGAAGCCTCCGCCTGGCTGCGCCGGGGGGACCCCTGGCGGCTGGTTGGGCGGCTGGGGCGGCTGTGACATCAGCTTCCTCTTTACGCGGGTGCGGCACCCGTCCGTTCTCCCCCGCGCTCCCGGTGACCATGGCCGAAAACGACCGAAATTCCACCGGGAAGGAGCGAATCGGGCGCGCATCCCGCCAGTCGGGCGGCAGGCGAGCGGATGTCTTTTGTATCACCCGATTCCGGGGTGTCAGGTGCGGTTACTGGGGTTGGGGGGCTTGCCGTGACGAGACCGTTGCGAGGTTTTCCGCCGGGGCGGTTTCCGGCCAGGCGCCGTGCGGCGGGCTCCCCGCTTCTGGGTGCGGGCCTGCTGTCGCCTGCGGCGGGCTTGTTCCCCAGCCCCGCCCCTTCCCGAAACTGGGGCGCGTGCCCCAGACCCCCGTGTGCAGATCCATTGCCGCCTGCGGCGGGAGCGGCCTGCGGCCGCGTCCTCAAACGCCGGACGGGCTGAAAAGAAAAAGACCGGCGTATCCGGGCCGGAATGAGCACCCCGGACGGGCTGAATACGAACCCCGAAGCGGACACGTCCCGCACGTGCCCTCCGGTGGGAGGGGGTGGGGCTGGAGGGTGGGGTTCTGGAACGCGGTGCGAATTCGGGGCACTCAGTGCGGGAGACCCGCAGCGCACCGCGTTCCAGGTCCTCAGCCCGGAAGACCCACCCCCGGCACCCACCACACACCCAAGCCCGGCCGGCGATTGAGGCCACGCCCGCAGGGCGTGCCCCCGCACCAAACAACGGCGAACCCCACAACCCAGCCCGGCCGGCGCTTGAGGCCGCCCGCCGCAGGCGCAACGGACCCGCAGGCGGCAACGAACCCGCACAAGGCAACGGCGCTCCCGCCGCAGGCGGCAACGAAACCCGCACCAGACAACGGCGCCCCCGCCGCAGGCGGCAACGCACCCGCAGGCCACGCCCACCCCAGGAACAAGCAACGCTACGCGTCCTCCGCCAACTCCAGCCAGCGCAGCTCCAATTCCTCCCGCTCCCCCGCCAACTCCCGCAGCTCCGCGTCAAGCTTCGCCACAGCAGCGAAATCAGTGGCCCGCTCCGCGATCGAAGCGTGCAGCTTCGTCTCCTGGTCCGAGATCCGGTCGAGCCGCCGCTCGATCTTCTGAAGCTCCTTCTTCGCCGCCCGCGCATCCCCCGCGGACTTCACGGACTTCGCGGGAGCCGCAGCGGCCGGAGCGGCAGCGGGTACGGCAGCCTCGATGACCCGCTGCCGCCGCTCGAGGTATTCGTCGAGGCCACGCGGCAGCATCCGCAGGGCCTTGTCGCCGAGGAGGGCGTAGACGCGGTCGGTGGTGCGCTCGATGAAGTAGCGGTCGTGGCTGATGACGATCATGGAGCCGGGCCAGCCGTCGAGGAGGTCCTCCAGCTGGGTCAGGGTCTCGATGTCGAGGTCGTTGGTCGGCTCGTCGAGGAAGAGGACGTTGGGCTCGTCCATCAGCAGGCGCAGGATCTGGAGCCTGCGGCGCTCACCGCCGGAGAGGTCACCGACGGGCGTCCACTGCTTCTCCTTGGTGAAGCCGAACTTCTCGCAGAGCTGCCCGGCGGTCATCTCCCGGCCCTTGCCGAGGTCGACCCGGTCCCGCACCTGCTGGACGGCCTCCAGGACCCGCTTCGTGGGGTCGAGTTCGCCGACCTCCTGCGAGAGGTACGCGAGCTTGACCGTCTTGCCGACGACGATCTTCCCGGCCGCCGGCTGCTTCTCGCCCTGCGTACGGGCCGCCTCGGCGAGCGCGCGCAGCAGTGATGTCTTGCCCGCGCCGTTCACGCCGACCAGACCGATGCGGTCGCCCGGACCGAGCTGCCAGGTCAGGTGCTTGATCAGTTCCTTGGGGCCGGCCTGCACGGAGACGTTCTCCAGCTCGAAGACCGTCTTGCCGAGCCGGCTGTTCGCGAACTTCATCAGCTCCGCGGTGTCGCGCGGCGGCGGCACGTCCGCGATCAGCTCGTTGGCCGCCTCGATGCGGAACCGCGGCTTGCTCGTACGCGCCGGGGCGCCGCGCCGCAGCCAGGCGAGCTCCTTGCGCATCAGGTTCTGCCGCTTGGCCTCCTCGGTCGCGGCGATCCGCTCCCGCTCGGCCCGGGCGAAGACGTAGTCGCTGTAGCCGCCCTCGTAGTCGTGCACGTCGCCGCGCTGCACGTCCCACATGCGGGTGCAGACCTGGTCCAGGAACCAGCGGTCGTGCGTCACGCACACCAGCGCCGAGCGGCGCGCCCGCAGGTGGGCCGCCAGCCAGGAGATGCCCTCCACGTCGAGGTGGTTGGTGGGCTCGTCCAGGACGATCATGTCCTGCTCCGCGATCAGCAGCTTCGCGAGCGCGATGCGGCGCCGCTCACCGCCCGACAGCGGGCCGATGACCGTGTCCAGACCGCCCTCGAACCCGGGCAGGTCCAGGCCGCCGAACAGGCCCGTCAGCACGTCCCGGATCTTGGCGTCGCCCGCCCACTCGTGATCGGCCATGTCGCCGATGACCTCGTGCCGGACCGTGGCCTTAGGGTCGAGCGAGTCGTGCTGCGTGAGCACGCCGAGGCGCAGGTGGCCGGCGTGGGTGACCCGGCCCTTGTCGGCCGTCTCCAGCTTGGCGAGGATGCGGATGAGCGTGGTCTTGCCGTCGCCGTTACGGCCGACGACGCCGATCCGGTCACCCTCGTTGACTCCGAGGGAGACGCCGTCGAGGAGGGCACGTGTGCCGTACACCTTTTCGACGGCTTCCAGATTGACGAGGTTGGTGGCCATTCCGCTCCTTTGGGTGATCGGCTTTCCAGGGTAGTCGGAGTGGTCTGTGGTGCTCCCGCCGCAGGCGGCAACGGACCCGCACCCAAGCCCCCTCCCCTTACCCCACCGCCTCCACCGGCCGGGACCGCAGCACCCACACCGTCGGCCCGAGAACGGAAAGCAGGGTCACCCCGAACCCCCCGCCCACCACCGCGAGCCAGATCGCCGCCGGCCCGGCCACCCCACAGGAGACCGCCGCCCCGAAGGGAAGAAGCGCCGTCGCCGCCGCGACACCCCCCAGCACCAGCCCCACCCCCGCCACGAACAACGCCTCCACCGCCATCACCCGAAGCACCTGGAACCTCGTGGCCCCCACAAGCCGCTGGAGCGCCAGCTCACCCCGTCGGTTGCCCACGGAGACAGCGTTGGTGTTCACCACGGACAGCGCCGTGTAGCCGACGAGCATCGCGATGACCAGGTAGTTGACCGACGCCTGCGTCCGGCCGCCGCGCGCGTGCGCGGCCAGTACGGCGTCGCGGCCGCTGATCTTCACACCGGGGCCCGCGACAGCGGAGAGGTCCGTGCCCGGAGCGGTGCGGACCAGGATCTGGGAGGGCAGGCCCGCCGTCGTATGCGGAGCGAGGAGTTCCGCGCTGGTGAGGAGCGTCTCGAAGCCCTCGCGGGGCTTGAAGAGGGCGGCGACGCGCACGTCCGCCACGGAGCCGTCGCCGAGTCGCAGCCGCATGCTGTCGCCCACCGCGCGGTGGAGGTGGCGCGCGACGCTCTCGGGGAGCGCGACCGCCGCGCCGCGCAGGTCGCGCAGGCTGCCCGCCGTCGCCTCGGTCGCGAGGGTCCGGGTGACGGCGTCCGCGCTGACGCCCTGCAAGGGCAGGCCCTTGGGGTCGCCGCCGGTGTAGCCGGTGCTCGTGACGTACGCCCCGGCGGCCGTGACGCCCGGCAGGGCGCGTACGCGGGCGAGGAGCCCCGGGTCCACGCCGCCCGCCGCGGTCGTGATCACCGCGTCGGCCCGCAGGTTCTCGGTGAACGCCTTGTCCGTCGCGGCCGCCGTGGTCGTCTGGAGGTAGAGCATGCCGGTCGCGATGCCGCTGGCCAGCATGACCGGGGTCGCGATCGCCGCCGTCCTGGCCGCGCGGGCGCGGCAGTTGAGGACGGCCAGCCTGCCGGAGGCGCCGGCGAGGAGGCGTACGGGCCAGTGGAGCAGGACGGTGACCGCCTTGGTGAACCACGGTCCCAGCAGCGCCAGCCCGATCGCGCAGCACATCACCGTCGGGCCCGCCGTGCTCGCGGCCATCGGGCCGCGCAGGACGAGCGCGGTGACCAGTACCAGCGCGACCGTACCGGCGAGGAACAGCAGCCCCGCGGCGATGCGTACGGGATGCAGCCGGTCCTTCGGCGCGGCCGCCTCGCCCAGCGCCTCCACGGGCCTGGCCTTGACCGCCCGCGCGCTGCCGAGCAGGCTGCCGGCCACGGCCGTCAGCAGCAGCGCCCCGTACGCCGGCATCGCCGGGATCCAGCCCTGGCTGAACTCGACCGTGTCCGCGATCATGCCGCTGTCGACCAGCGCCCCGTAGAGCCACCGCCCCACCACCGGCCCCGCGGGCCAGGCCGCCGCCGCGGCGAGCAGCATGACCATCAGGGTCTCGCCCAGCAGCATGCGCCGCAGCTGGCGCGGGGTCGTGCCGATCGCCCGCAGCAGGGCGAGTTCGCGGCCGCGCTGCTGCGCGGAGAGCGAGACCGTACCGGCCACGACGAACATCGCCACCAGCACGACCAGCCCGCCGACCGGCCCCGAGAGCGCGACCAGGTCCTCGCCGCCCTGGAGCACCTCAGGGTGCTCGACCGCGCCGCGGTCGTCGCCGGTGAACAGGCTGACGCCCTGCCCCGCGAGGGCCTCGGCGACGCCCTTGCGCACGGCGCCCCGGTCCGCGCCCGGCGCGAGGGTCACCGCGATGTCGGCGACCGTGTCCGGCCGCCCGGAGAGCGTCACCGCGTCGGACGCGGAGAAGAACAGCGTGGCCCGGGGCACGTCCCGCGCGGCGGCCACACCGCTCACGCGGTACGCGGCGGAGCCGCCGTGCGCCGCGATCCGTACCCGGTCCCCCACTCCGGCCCCCGCCCGCCGCGCGAGCGCCGCGTCGAGGACGACCTCGTTCTCGGCCGGCGCGCTGCCGGAGGTCAGCGCGTACGGGGTGAGCGCCGCCGACTCCCACCCGTGCGCCTCCGCTTTCGCGGGGGCCTCCTTGCCGAGCACCGCCGTGTCGAAGGTCCGCTCCCCGACCGCCGTACGGACCCCGGGCACAGCCCGTACCCTTTCGGCCAACTCGGCCGGGATCTCGACCCGTTCGGGAAGCGTCGTCTTCTTCGTGTGCTTCTTGCTCGTCCGCACCTCGTGCGTACGGTCACCGGTGACGAGCAGGTCCGCGCCCGCGAGGCGCTGCGGCGGGACGTTGTTCCGGAGACCGGTCTCCATCAGCCCGCCGCAGGCCATGACGAGCGTGGCGCCGATGAAGAGAGCGAGGAAGGTGGCGGTGAATCCGCCTATTCGATACCGCAGCGATCTCGCTGCGAGCTTCCCCATCATCGACGGCCACGCCCCTTTTTGCTCACTGTCCTGGTTACGGATCCACGCTAGGGAGCGGCGGGGTTCCGGCCCATGGGAACAGCGGGTGAGTGGGGGTGGGGTTAGCCCTACCGCTCACTCGTGGCGGCGTAGGTGACGAAGGTTGCCCAGGCGTGGGTGCCTATGGTGATTCTGGGGCCTTCTTTGCGCTTGGAGTCCCGTATGTGGATGGTGTCGGGGAGGGCGGCGACTTCGACGCATTGCGCGCCTTCTTCGTCGCTGTAGCTGGACTTGAACCATGCGCTCACAGCTCCGCTGCCACCCTTCCGATGAACTGCACCGAATCCTCGGTACTCAGAGCCTGCATGCGGATCAGGACATGACGCTTCATGAGATCGCTCGTCCTTGCCGGGTCTGCGTGCAGAGTGCTGGCTCCCTGCGCCTCTTGATAGCCGTAGATCTTGTGCCCCGGGGTCTCCATCACTGTGAACGAACCACCGATCCCCGGGCCGGTATCTTGACCGAGGGGCAGCACCTGGATGGATACGTTGCGCAACTCCGCCACCACCAGCAGATGTTCGAGCTGTCGCTTCATCACCCCGGGCCCACCCACCAGCCCCCGCAGGGCGGCCTCGTGGATCACGAAACCGAACAGGGTGGTCGCCCTCTTCAGCAGTTCCTGGCGCTGCATACGAGCCACCACTCGCGCTTCCACCGTCTCGTCATCCACAGGAGGGCAGTGACCGGCCATGAGCGCCCGCGCGTACTCCTCGGTCTGCAAAAGACCGGGGATCAGCAGCACCTCGTACCAGTGGAAGGCGATCGCCTCGGCCTCGATCTCCATGTACTCACGTACACGGCTGACGAATTGCTCCGGCTCCAGATACGGGTGAACAGCCGCCAGCTTCCCCTTCGCGCGGCACAACTCGTCGGCGATCTCCAGGAGATGCTGGGTAGGCCGCCGCCTCCCCTGCTCCATGGACTTGATGGTTTCGGCGCCGTAGCCGGATTCTTCCGCCAACTCCTCACGGGAGATGTTCGCTTCGACCCGCCACAGCTTGACCTGGTTTCCGGACAGCCGCCATGCCATCGGCGGCTGCGAGTGATCACCCATGCCAGCACCCTTGCCCTTCGTACCTCGTCGGTACCAACGGAGGCTAGGCACGGGCAAGCCGCATACAGGACCAATTCGAAGGAATTCTGCCCGCACGGGTGAACGGGCTACAGCACGGTCGCACCCGGGACCGGGCCGGAGGTCACGCGTACGGCGCGGCACGTACCGGAGGCGCGGAGGGCGTCGGCGACCTTCTCGGCGGATTCGGCGTCCTGTACCAGGAACGCGGTGGTGGGGCCGGAGCCGGAGACCATGGCGGCCAGGGCGCCCGCGTCCGTACCGGCCGCGAGGGTGGCGGAGAGGGAGGGGCGGAGGGAGAGGGCGGCGGCCTGGAGGTCGTTGGAGACCGAGGCGGCGAGGGCGAGCGGATCGCCGGTGCGGAGGGCTTCGAGGAGGGCGGGCGTGGGCTCGGGTTCGGGTACGTCGGCGGAGGTGGCGCCCGTACCGGAGGCGACGCGCAGCCGGTCGCACTCGGCGTAGACGGCGGGCGTGGAGAGCCCGCCGTCGGCGACGGCGAAGACCCAGTGGAACGTGCCGCCGACGGGCAGCGGCGTGAGGATCTCGCCCCGGCCACGCCCGAGCGCGGCCCCGCCGACGAGGCTGAAGGGGACGTCGCTGCCGAGCTCGGCGCAGATGTCGAGCAGCTCCTCGCGGGAGGCGCCCGTACCCCACAGCGCGTCGCAGGCGAGCAGCGCGCCCGCGCCGTCGGCACTGCCGCCGGCCATGCCGCCCGCGACGGGGATGTCCTTGGCGATGTGGATGTGGACCCGGGGCTCGCGTCCATATCGCGCGCCGAGTGCGAGCGCCGCGCGCGCCGCGAGGTTGGTGGCGTCCAGGGGGACCTGCGCCGCGTCCGGTCCCGCGCAGGTGATCTTCAGGGTGTCGGCTTCCTCGACGGTGATCTCGTCGTGGAGGCCGACGGCGAGGAAGACGTTGGCCAGGCCGTGGAATCCGTCCGGGCGGGCGCCGCCCACTGCGAGCTGGACGTTGACCTTGGCGGGTACGCGGACGGTGACGGCGGTCACTTCGGCTGGCTCCTCGGGTCGGTGTGGGAGTCGATGTTATCGACGGGTTCCTGACTGGGGCTCGCGCCCCAGGCCCCCGGCTGCGGGCCGGTTCGCCGCCTGCGGCGGGAGCGGACCCGCACCGGACAACGGCGAACCCCACCACAACCAAAGCCCGGCCGGCGATTGAGGCCACCCGAACCGCAACCAGCAACGCACCCGCAGACAAAAACCGCTACACCTTGTGCTCAGCAATCGCCACGAACTCATCCACCGTCAACGACTCCCCCCGCGCCTGCGGCGAGACCCCGGCCGCGACCAACGCCGCCTCCGCCGCCGCCGCGGACCCCGCCCAACCGGACAGAGCCGCCCGCAGCGTCTTGCGCCGCTGCGCGAACGCCGCGTCCACCACCGCGAAGACCTCGGCCCGGCTCGCCGTCGTCTCGATCGGCTTCTCGCGCCGCACCAAGGACACAAGCCCGGAGTCGACATTGGGCGCCGGCCAGAAGACATTGCGCCCGATGGACCCGGCCCGCTTCACATGGGCGTACCAGGCGGCCTTCACGGACGGCACGCCGTAGACCTTGGAGCCGGGGGCCGCGGCGAGGCGGTCGGCGACCTCGGCCTGGACCATGACGAGGGTGCGCTCGATGGTGGGGAACTGGGCGAGCATGTGGAGCAGGACGGGCACGGCGACGTTGTACGGCAGGTTGGCGACGAGGGCCGTGGGCGCGGGCCCGGGGAGTTCGGTGACGTGCATGGCGTCGCTGTGCACGAGTGCGAAGTGGTCGGCACGGGCGGGCAGCCGAGCGGCGATGGTCGCGGGGAGGGCGGCGGCGAGGACGTCGTCGATCTCGACGGCGGTGACCCGGTCGGCGGCCTCCAGCAGGGCGAGGGTCAGGGACCCGAGTCCGGGGCCGACCTCGACGACGACGTCGTCGGGCCGCACCTCGGCGGTCCGGACGATGCGCCGGACGGTGTTGGCGTCGATCACGAAGTTCTGGCCGCGCTGCTTGGTGGGGCGTACCCCCAAGGCTGCGGCCAGCTCGCGGATGTCTGCGGGGCCGAGCAGGGCGCCGGAGTCGTCTGTGCTGGGGCTGGAGCTCACCCGTGAAGTTTACGGCCGCACACGGGCCACGGGGTCGCCCCCCGGCTGACGTACAGCTTCTTGGCCCGGAGGGTCTGCTCGGAGGCGGGCGCGTCCTGGGGGCGGCCGTTGCCGCCGAGGGACTGCCAGGTGCGGACGTCGAACTGATAGAGGCCGCCGTAGGTGCCCGAGGGGTCGACGGCGTCAGGCCGCCCGCCGGCCTCGCACTGGGCGAGGCCGCTCCAGTTGAGCCCGTCGGCGCCCTGGACGCTGGTGGGGCGGGGCTTGGTGCCGACCCTGATGATCTCGGTGCGGGGTTCGCGGACGGTCTCGGAGGAGAGCTTGGTGGGCTTCTGCTTGACGCCGTTGACGATGCGCAGGGCGTAGGTGGTGCGCTGGACGCCCTTCTCACCGCGCTGGGAGACGACCTCGGTGCCCTTGTAGAGCGTGGCGTCGTCGTGCCGCTCGGTGTCGAAGTCGATGGGGGTCTCGCGGACCTCCTCGGTGCCGGTGATCCGCATGACGGAGATCGTCTGACCCTCGCGGGGGAAGCTGTCGGGGTCCACGGAGGTGGTGTCCTGGCCGTGCAGGGTGATGCCGGCGGCCTCGACGGCCTCGTGGACGGTGGCGGCGTTGGTGCGGATGGTGCGCTCGCGGCCGTCGGCCATGAAGGTGACGGTGCGCTCGGTGCGCACGTCGAGGTCGAGGCCGTGGCGGGAGATGGGGGCGGTGCGAGGGGTGGAGAGATAGGCGCCCTCCGCCCGTACGCCGAGCTCGCGCAGGGCGCCGTCGACGGTGCGGGCGTGGGTCCACACCTGGTGGTGCTGGCCGTCGAGGGTGAGGGCGACGGGGCGGCCGTAGCGGACGGAGATCTCGTCGCCGCCGGTGAGGCCGTGGCCGTGGCCGGGGGTGACGGCGTCGTGTTCGCCGAGGGGGACGTGCTGGTCGGCGAGGAGCTCGTCGACGTTGTCGGCGAAGGTGTGCAGCGTGCGGGTCTTGCCCTCGACGTCGAGCCGGACGGTCTTGTCGGCGGCGATGAAGGAGGACGTGCCGCCGGCGAGGAAGGCCACCACGAGGGCCTGCGGGAGCAGCTTGCGCAGGGCGTCGGGGCGCTCACCGGTCCGCTTGCGGCGCCCGGCGGCCCGCCGGGAAGCCCCGCGGGAGGGCGCGGAGCCCACGGGGGCCTCGGGGGCCTCTGGGGCCTCCTGGGCGTCGGCCGCGGGCTCGTCGGGGGCCTGCGGGGCGAGCGGCTGGCGGGGCAGGTGCGGCAGGTCGTGGACGTCGTGGAGGTCCTGCGGCTCGTACGGCCCGGCCTCCCGGGGTTCGGGCAGGAAGGGGTCGTAGGGGCCGGTGACCGGCGGCTCGTATATCCCGTAGCGGTCGTCGTCGGGCACGTCGTAGGGCACGTACGGGGCGTAGGTGCCGTACGGCATGGCGGACTCGTACGGGTTGTACAGGTCGTAAAGCGGCGGTGCTTCCGGCGCACCGCGACGTGCGGCACGGGGGCTGCCCGGTGCATGAGTCACGCGACACTCCCCTGGGTCGAGCTATCGGCCCGGGACTGTAGCGGAGGGAGGGTCACTCTCCAAAGTCAGATCGTCACACTGTGTCGCACACTCATGCGTCAGTATCCGAACACCCTTGCGGTGTTCTCGGCGACCGCCGTGGCCAGGGCGTCCTCCGCGATGCCGCGGTAGCCGGCCATCGCGCGCAAAGTGACCGGAATGAGGTACGGCGCGTTGGGCCGTCCGCGATACGGCATCGGGGTCAGGAAGGGCGCGTCGGTCTCCACCAGGATCCGGTCGAGCGGGGCCACGGCGAGTGCGTCACGGAGGTGCTGGGCGTTCTTGAAGGTGACGTTCCCGGCGAACGAGAGGTAGTAGCCCGCCTCGGCGCAGACCTTGGCCATCTCGGCGTCGCCGGAGTAGCAGTGGAAGACGACCGTCTCGGGCGCGCCCTCCTCGCGCAGCACCCGCAGGACGTCGTCATGGGCCTCGCGGTCGTGGATGACCAGGGCCTTGCCGTGCCGCTTGGCGATGTCGATGTGGCGGCGGAAGGAGCGCTCCTGGGCGGCCATGCCCTCGGGGCCGGTGCGGAAATAATCGAGGCCCGTCTCGCCCACGCCGCGCACGTGCGGCAGCGCGGCCAGGGCGTCTATCCGCTCCAGGGCCGCGTCCAGGGCGGCGTCGCCGCCGGGCGCGCGGGCACCCTGCCGGGACCAGCCGTCGGGGTCGCCGAGCACGATCCGGGGGGCTTCGTTGGGGTGCAGGGCCACCGCGGCCCAGACGCTCTCGTGCGCGGCGGCCGTCTCGGCCGCCCACGTGGAGCCCGCCACGTCGCACCCGACCTGGATGACCGTGGTCACGCCCACCGACGCGGCTTTGGCCAGGGCTTCTTCGACCGTGCCCTGCTGCATGTCCAAGTGGGTGTGGGAGTCGGCGACGGGCACCGCCAGCGGCTCCGGGAGCGGCGGAGGGACGTCCTTGTCGTTCTGGTTCCGCTTGCCGCCGGAGTTGCCGCTGTTCGATGCTGTCGCCGCCATGCACGCGATTCTAGAGATCGCGGCGGGGAGGGCTCACTTCCGGTGGTGGAAGGGGTGCAGCAGGTCCGACAGGTGCCAGTGGTGCTCGTGCCCGTGCTCCGGCGTCCCGGAGGGCTCACCCGGCGCGGCCGCGAGCGGGCCCGCGGGGGCCTGGCCTGTGGCCGGCACGGCGGACTTCGCCGGGGCGTGCAGCACATCGGCGATCTTGGACACCCGGCCGGAGCGCATGATGCGCACGACGTGCTCGCCGCAGTTCTCGCAGGTGGGGTTGGTCAGCGGCGACGGAACGCGCGCGCCGTCCGCGTAATAGACCACGAAGGGCCGGCCCTCGGCGTCGGTGTGGTGCTGGATCTCGTACGACTGCTCCCAGCCGTGCCCGCATCGCATGCACGCGAAGGAGTACGACTCGTGGGCAGGCTCGACTGCACCCTGCGCGGGCACCGGGGGCCGGGTGGCTATCGGCCGGACACCGTTCGAGGTTCCTGCGATCTCGCTCATGGCAGCTCCTCTTGTCCTGAGGACAAGTTATCTCCGGGATCGGACGTCCCACGTACAGGGAACGCCTATCCCGGCGGTAACGCAGCAGCCCTGTCCCGAATTGGGGCAAACTTGGCGGCGCACTATCCAAAGTGCCTGGCCACGCGGCCTAAGCTTTGCTTTTCACGATAGTCCTTTACCCGCCGATGGGCCCGGCTGGGCGGCATTTTTTGCCGCCACGACGGCATCGAACACCTCTCGCTTGGGTAGGCCTGCTTCCGCAGCCACGGCCGCAATGGCCTCCTTGCGTCGCTCCCCCGCCTCCTCCCGCACCCGCACCCTGCGCACCAGCTCGGTCGCGTCGAGATCCTGCGGGCCGGGCTCGGCGGCGCCCTCGACCACGATGGTGATCTCGCCGCGCACGCCCTCGGCGGCCCAGGCGGCGAGCTCCTTCAGGGGGCCGCGCTTGACCTCCTCATAGGTCTTCGTCAGCTCGCGGCACACCGCGGCGCGGCGGTCGGCGCCCAGCGCCTCGGCCATGGCGGCCAGAGTGTCGTCCAGCCGGTGCGGCGCCTCGAAATACACCAGCGTCCGGCGCTCGTCCGCGACCTCGCGCAGCCGTCCGAGCCGCTCGCCCGCCTTGCGGGGCAGGAATCCCTCGAAGCAGAACCGGTCCACCGGCAGCCCGCTCACCGCGAGCGCCGTCAGCACCGCGGAGGGCCCCGGCACGGCCGTGACCTTGATGTCCCGCTCCACGGCGGCGGCGACCAGGCGATAGCCGGGGTCGGAGACGGAGGGCATCCCCGCGTCGGTCACCAGCAGCACCCGCGCGCCACCGGCCAGCGCCTCGACGAGCTCGGGGGTGCGGGCCGACTCGTTGCCCTCGAAGTACGACACCACGCGGCCGGTGGTGTGCACGCCGAGCGCCTGGGTGAGGCGGCGCAGCCGGCGGGTGTCCTCGGCGGCGATCACTTCGGCGGCGAGGAGTTCCTGGGCGAGGCGGGGGGGTGCGTCTGTGACGTCACCGATGGGGGTACCTGCGAGTACGAGCGTTCCGGTCACGCCTCCATCCTCTCAGGGGTGGGGCGGGGTGGCGGCGGGCATCCGCGGCGGGGGGTGCGTGGGTGGCGCCTGCGACGGGCTTTTTCCCCAGCCCCGCCCCTTCCCGGAACCTGGGCTACGCGCCCCGGACCCCCGCGACACGCTTCGCGCGTCCTCCTCGAACGCCGGACGGGCTGAAAGGGCTAGCCCGTCAGCATCAAGCCGATGCCCAGGACCATCAAGCCCGCCGCCGCGATTCTCGGCGCTCCGAAGCGTTCCTTGAGGAAGATCGTGCCGATGGCCGCGCCCACGATGATCGAGGATTCGCGGAGGGCGGCGATGGGGGCGAGTTCGGCGCGGGTCTGGGCCCAGAGCACCAGGCCGTACGCGAAGACGGACAGCAGGCCGCCGAGCAACCCCCGTACCGCGTAAGGGCGGAGGGCGGTGAGCAGGTCGCGGCGGGCGTACAGCGCGTAGGCGGGGATCGCGAGCCCTTCGAGGATCATCAGCCAGGCGATGTAGCCCAGGGACGAGCCGGAGGCGCGGACGCCGAGGCCGTCGACGACCGTGTACGAGGCGATCGCCAGGCCCGTGGCGAGGGCCGCGGTGATCGCCGGCCAGCGCGGCCGCGTACCGCTGCCGCGGATGCCCCACAGGGCGACCCCCACCAGCCCCGCCGAGGCCACGGCGACCCCGGCGAGCTGCCACCCGCCGGGCACCTCACCGGCGAAGGCCGCCGCGAGCACGGTGACGGCGAGCGGGGCGCTGCCGCGGGCGATCGGGTACATCTGCCCGAAGTCGCCGAGTGTGAAGGACCGCATGAGCAGGAGTTGGTAGACGACGTGCAGTACGGCGGACGCGGCGAGGTACGGCCACGCGGCCGCGGCGGGCGCCGGCACGAAGGGGAGCATCGCGAGGCCGCAGACGGCGCCGCCGGTGCCTACGAGGGTGAAGGCGAGGAGTTGCTGTCGGATGCCGTGGGCTATGGCGTTCCAACTGGCGTGTGTGATCGCCGCGATGAGGACTGCTGTGGCTACGGCGGGGGTCATGCGGTTGTTTGTGGCGGGGGGTTCATGTGGGGGACGGTAGTGGGGTGGGTGGGGGTGCCGCTGTTGTCCTGATCACGGTGGGGGGCGCCTGCGGTGGGCTTTTTCCCCTGCCCGCCCCTTCCCGAACCGGGGCGCGTGCCCCAGGCCCCCGGCTGCCGGTCCGTTGCCTCCCCCAGCTACCTCCCCCAGACTCCGTCCGGGGGCGCCCCCAGAGGTGCCCCCAGCGGCGGGAGCGGCCTGCGGCCGCGTCCTCAATCGCCGGACGGGCTGAGTGTGCTGGCTACGGTCCGCACATCCAGCCCGTCCGGCGATTGAGGACAACGCGCGAAGCGTGTTGCTGGGGTCTGGGGCACGCGCCCCAGTTTCGGGAAGGGGCGGGGCTGGGGAAAAGCCCGCCGCAGGCGGAAGAGCCGAAAACAAAAGATCAACGAGCCCTGAGCACCGCCGCCACGATCGGCCCGGCCGAATCCCCGCCATGGCCACCCTGCGGGACGACCGCCGCCGCGGCCACATCCCCCCGATACCCCGCGAACCACCCATTCGGCTTCGGCTGGCCATCGATCTCCGCCGACCCCGTCTTCGCCCCGATGTCGTCGCCCAGCCCCGACATCGCCCGGCTGCCCGTCCCGGAGACGGCGGTGAGCCGCATCATCGAGCGCAACTGCTGGGCGACGGACGCGGGCAGCGCACGGGACGCCTTCGCGAGCCGGCGGTCGTCGAGAGAAGGCGCGACGACGTAGGGCTGGTGGAAGGATCCGGCGCGTACGGTCGCGGCGACCGAGGCCATGTTCAGCGGTGACATCTGCACCCGGCCCTGCCCGATCATCGCCGCCGCCTTGCCGGAGTCGGGGTCGGCGGGGACGCTGCCGTCGTAGCTGGGCAGACCCGTCTTCCACTCCTGGCCGAGGCCGAAGACATCCCTGGCCTCGGCGCTGAGGGCGCCGTCGGGGACCTCGCCCGCGAAGGAGATGAAGGCGGTGTTGCAGGAGGCGGCGAAGTCCTGGGCGAAGGTGGCGCCGGGGTTCTCGCTCTCCTCGACGTTGTGGAACTTCATGCCGTAGGTGGCGTACTTCGGGCAGGGCACCGGCTTGTCCGGGGTGGCCTTGCCCTGTTCCAGCAGCATCGCCGCGGTGATGATCTTCATCGTGGAGCCGGGCGGCGTCTGGCCCATGAGGGCGGCGTTGAACTCGGTCTTCTTCGAGTTGGCGATGGCCAGGATCTCGCCGGTGCTGGGCTTGACGGCGACGACCGAGGCGTCGGTCTGCCGGCCGACGGCACTCTCGGCGGCGCGCTGGGCGGCCGCGTCGATGGTCGTACGCAGCTGCGCGGGCTTGCCCTTGGAGACGACGTGCAGGGTCTTGGGGGCGGCGTGGGAGCCGGCGGGGCCCACGGCGCGTACCTCGACGCCCGGTTCGCCGCCGGCCTTCTGCCCGTACCGCCTGCTCAGCTCCGGCAGCACGGAGGTGAGCGAGGGGTAGTCCTTGGCGTCCAGCGTCGCGCCGTCGCGGTCGACGGCGGTGATCTGCGGGGCGGAGCTCGCCTCCGTGGCGAGCGACTCGCCCTGGGCGAGCTGCGGGTGGACGACCGCGGGCTGCCAGTCGACGAGGGGGGCTCCGGTGGACCTGCCGCGGACGACGGCGAGCGAGGAGTCGTAGGTCCAGGTGGAGCGCTGTTTGCCGTGGACGACCTCGGCGGTGACGGAGAAGGGCACCTTGGTGCCCGTCGCGCTGCCCTGCCTGAAGCTGACCTTCTCGATGTGGGCGGCCTCGCGGTAGCCCGTGAGGGCGGTGGTGGCCGCCGCGGCGTTGTCGGTCAGGGCCGCGGCCTTGCTCGCGTCGCCCGACTCCCAGGCCGCGAGGAAGTCGCGCGCGGTTCTGCCGACCTCCGCGTCCGTGGGCGGCCCGGTCTTGACGGGCGCCGCCTCGGCCTGGCCGCCCGAGGTGTCCGTGACCGCGTTCACGACGTTGTACGCGCCGAGCCCGGCGGCCCCCGCCATGGCCGCGGCCACGACCCCGATCGCGGCCTTCGCTCCCTTACGCATGTCCCATCCCCCTACAGGTCCCCACCCACGGTTTTAATCAGGTGATTAAAACCTCTGCGTGGGGACTCTACGGGACTGCGGTGACAGGAGGGGCGGAGATGGCCGGAATCCACCGCTCCGTGTCTGGCACTCCGTCATGTACGGCGCCGTCAGGTCACTACCGGATCGCTGTCGGATCGCTGTCGGACCGCCGTCAGATCCAGGAGTCGAACCACATCCGGTTGCGCCATGCCTCGATGGGGATGGGGCGGCCGGTGTAGAGGGGGTAGAAGTAGACGAAGTTCCAGGCGATGAGCAGGACCAGCGTGCCCGCGCCGATCGCGCCGAGGACCCGGCGCCGCTCCGTGGAGCCCGGCGGTCCGAGGATCGCCCCGATCATCATCGCGAGGGCCAGGCACAGGAACGGCACGAAGACGACGGCGTAGAAGACGAAGATCGTGCGTTCCTGCCACATGAACCACGGCAGATAGCCCGCCGCGACCGCGCACAGCACCGCGCCCGCGCGCCAGTCGCGCCGGAACCCCCACCGGTAGATCAGATACAGCAGCGCGAAGCAGGCCGCCCACCACAGCAGCGGCGTGCCCAGCGCGAGCACCTCGCGGGCGCACTTGTCGGCCGCGTCCTTGGGGCAGCCGTCGGTGCCGGGCGCCGGGGACTCGTAGAAGTACGACACGGGGCGGGACTGGACGAGCCAGCTCCAGGGGTTGGACTGATAGGTGTGCGGCGAGGAGAGGTTGGTGTTGAACCTCCACACCTCGTGCTCGTAGTACCACAGGCTGCGCAGCGGGTTGAGGACACCGGCCAGGAAGCCGTCCGTGCTGTAGCCGCCGCTGGTCTCCGCCCAGTGCCGGTAGTAGCCGCTGTGCTGCCAGCCCTCCCGCTCGCTGTACGTGCCGCTGCCCGCGAACCAGCCGGTCCACGACGCGAGGTAGACAGCCAGGGCCACCGGCACGGTCGCCAGGAACGCCCACGGGGTGTCGCGCCGGAGCGCGGCCAGGGCGGGGTGGCGGGCGCCGGCGAGGCGGCGCGACCCCATGTCCCAGAGCACGGTCAGCAGGCCGAAGGCGGCCAGATAGACGGCGCCGTTCCACTTCGTGGCGCAGGCCAGCCCGAGGCAGACGCCGGCGGCGATCCGCCATGGCCGCAGGCCGAGCCGCAGGCCGCCGCCGACGGCGGGGTCCGGGCGGGCGAGCCCGTCCTCGTCCACGGGCAGCGCGGCGGCGAGGCGGGCCCGCGCCTTGTCGCGGTCCACCAGGACGCAGCCGAAGGCCGCCAGCACGAAGAACATCAGCACCGAGTCGAGCAGCGAGGTGCGGCTCATCACGAAGTGCAGGCCGTCGACGGCGAGCAGGGCGCCCGCGAGGCAGCCGAGGAAGGTGGAGCGGAAGAGGCGGCGTCCGATGCGGCACAGCATCAGCACCGACAGCGTGCCGAGCACCGCGACCATGAAACGCCAGCCGAAAGGGTTCAGCCCGTACAGCCACTCACCGACGCCGATGACCCACTTGCCCATCGGCGGGTGCACGACATAGCCGGGGGCGTCGGCGATCTGGTCGTGACCGGCGATGATCCGGTCGTTGATGTTGTCCGGCCACTTCGCCTCGTAGCCGTACTTCCACAGGGCCCAGGCGTCCTTCGCGTAGTACGTCTCGTCGAATATCACCGCCTTGGGGCTGCCGAGGTTCCAGAAGCGGAGGATTCCGGCGAACAGGGCGACGACCAGCGGCCCGGTCCACCCCGACCAGCGCGCGAGCAGCCGCGCCTTCCCCGGCCCCGCGCCGAGCCGCTCCCACACCCGCGTACCGGGCTCGGGGAACGCCGGCACGAGCCGCTCCCGCACGTCCGGCTGCGGCCCGCGCGCATAGCCGAACCGCCCGAGTCTGCGCTGCCACGGAGGCTGCCACTCGTCTGCGGTCGGGCCCTGCCGGGCTTGGGTAGCGGTGTCACTGGTCACCGCGCCATCGTAGGGAACGGGCCTGTGGGAGTGCTGGGGACGGCGCGCGGGGGGTTTGGGGGGACCTCCGGGAAAGGCCGCCGTCAGGCTCCTTCCCCGCTTCCGAGGCAGTACGGCACATGGGGTCACCGAGCTCGACGGGGCGCAGGGACGCCTCCACTCCACCCACAGGGGACGCGCAGCACGGAGGCGGGCAGGTGACGGAGCTCACCGTCGCCCTGGACGACGGTGGCACCGCAGCCGGCCGCGCGGGCGCGGCACGAGCCTGGTGAGCGGGGGCGAGGTTCGGAGCCGGGGCCGATGTGTCTACGGGAAGAGGCCCGACCGGTACCGTGAGAGGGAGGCGTGAACGTGAAAGCCCCCAAGGCCGAGGGGAGTTGGAGCATGGCGACAAGCCCACGCACCTCGAACACCGGACTGGCGAGCCTGCTCGGCCAGGCGAAGTGGTCGCAAACCCAGTTCGCGAGGGCGGTGAACCGCATCGGAGCCGAGGCCGGGCTGACGCTGCGCTACGACCCGTCGGCCGTCTCCCACTGGCTTTCCGGCACGACACCACGAGCCGAGGTCAGGCCCGTCGTCCTCGAAGCCCTGGCCCGGCGCCTGAAGCGGCCGGTCACCCATGCCGAAGCCGGGTTCCCAGGCCCCGTGGCGGGTAACGAGGGGAGCGACCTCGAAGATCTCATCGATGCCGGACGGGCCGACATGGACCCTTCTCGGAGGGGCGTCCTCACGGCGGGGGTGTACTCGGCGGCTCTGGCGGTTCCCCTCTTCCCCGATCTCGCGGGGCGCGCGGGGCGCGCGGCCACCGGCCGGACCGTACGCATCGGCGAGAGCGACGTCACCACGGTCAGCACCATGACGGAAAAGATCGCCGACATCCTCGACGAGCTCGGCGGCGGCCATGCCCGTCCGATGGCGGCGGCGTTCCTGGTCAACACCGTCGCTCCGTACCTCAGCGCGTCCGCCCCGGAGAAGGTCCGCAAGAACATGCTGTCCGCCGCCTCGGACCTTGTGTACCTGACGGGCTGGATGGCGATGTACGAGCGCGAGCACGGCCTCGGGCAGCGTTATTACATGAAGGCCCTGAAGCTGGCGGGGGCGGCGGAGGACCATGTCACGCCCGAGCGGACGGCCGCGTACTGGGGGCACGGCAATGTCTCCGACTGGTAGCCCGGCTCCGCCTGGGAGCACCGGCGGGCGGACGGCACGCACGCCGTACGTCGTCGGCACGGTCCTGGAGGCGACGCCGCCGACGCGCCTGGTGAGCACCTGGGCGCTGCCCGGCGGGGAGCCACCGCAGGGGCCGTCCAGGGTGACGTTCGGGATCGAGGAGTACGGCGAGATCGCCCGGCTCACCGTGACCCGCGAGAACCTCGCGGACGAGGCCGAGCGCGCCGAGGCCGCCAGGGGCTGGGCGGCGGTGCTGTCCAATCTGAAGACGTTCCTGGAGACCGGGCGGCCGCTCCCGAAGGCGCCCTGGCTGATGCCGTAGCAGCGGCCTATTCGCCGCGCATCGCCCGCTTCAGGCCCGGGTCGGCCGCGAGCAGGCCGCCGTCCACCGGCAGGGTGACGCCCGTGATCCAGGACGCGTCGGGCGAGGCGAGGAAGGCGACGGCGGCGGCGATGTCCTCGGGGCGGCCGACGCGGCCCAGCGGATAGTGCGCGGCGGCGCGCTCCAGCACGTCCTCGCGGCCGTCCCAGTTGGGGGTGTGGACGGTGCCCGGTGCGACGAGGTTGACGCGTACGCCGCGCGCCGCGCAGTGCCCGGCCAGGGTGCGGGTGAGGCTCGCGAGGCCCGCCTTGGCGGCGCTGTAGGCGTGGTTGCCGAAGTCCCGCTCGGCGTTGACCGAGCCGATGCCGACGACGCAGCCGCGCCCGCCCGCCGCCGCGAGGTGCGGCATCGCGGCACGTACGCAGCGGAAGGCGCCGGTCAGCGTGATGTCGAGGTCGCGGAACCAGTCCTCGTCACAGGTGTCCTCGACGTACCGCTCGTCGGGGTGGCAGGACAGGGCGTTGTTGACGAGGACGTCGAGCCGGCCGAAGCGGTCGATGGCGGTGGCGACGGCGGCCTCGACCGCCGCCCGGTCGGCGACGTCGCAGGGGGTGGACTCGGCGGCCAGCCCGTCCGCGCGCAGGGCGGCGGCCGCCTTCGCGGCGCGCTCGCCGTCCAGGTCGGTGACGAGGACCCGCGCGCCCTCGCCCGCGAACCGGCGCGCGGTCGCCGCGCCGATGCCGCGGCCCGCGCCGGTGATCAGTACGGCGTAGCCGTCGAAGCGTGCTGCTGCCATGCGGGATCGCTACCCGCTGGGGGTCGCGGCATTCGCTTCCGCCGGGCGGCGGTCTGAGGCTCCGCCCCCGCCCACAGCCTCAAGGCCACAGCCCGCGCCTCGGCCCGCTAATCGGCCCGCGGTCCGGAATCCAGGCTCAGCGCCACCGCGCGGACGAGCGCCTGGGCGCGCGGGTCGGCGGTGACGTTCTTCTGCATGCCGTTGGTGACGTAGCCGAAGGAGATCCCCGACTCGGGGTCGGCGAAGCCGAGGGAGCCGCCGCGGCCGGGGTGGCCGAAGGAGCCGGGGGCCAGCAGCGGGGAGGCCGCGCCGTGCAGCATGTAGCCCAGGCCGAAGCGGGTGCCCACGACCAGGACGCGGTCCGGGCCGGCCGACTCCTCCGTACGGGCCAGGGTCAGCGTCGCCGGGGCGAACAGCCGCCGCGTGCCGTCGAGGTCGCCGAGCAGCGAGGCGTAGAAGCGGGCCAGGCCGTCGGCGGTGGCGACGCCCGCGGAGGCGGGGAGCTCGGCGGCGCGGTAGGCCGGGTCGTTCTCGTCGGCCTGCGGCTCGATGGCCCCGAACGCGCGGCGGGTGAGCGAGGCCGGGTCGCCGTAGGCGTCGGACACGGCCTTCTTGGGGCGCATCCGCAGGCCCGCCGTGGCGGGGTCGGCGGGCGGCTCGACGTCGGCGATCCGCCCGGCGCGCGCCTGCTCGGAGGCGGGCAGGCCGATCCACAGGCCGGCGCCGAGGGGCGCGGCTATCTCCTCGGCGACCCAGGCGCCGACGGTCCTGCCGGTGACCCGCAGCACGAGCTCGCCGAGCAGCCAGCTGTACGTCTGCGCGTGGTAGCCGTGCGCGGTGCCGGGCTCCCAGGCGGGCGCCTGCGCGGCGAGGGAGGCCGGGCCGCTGACGCCGTCGATGGCCTGGGCCGGGGTGAGCGGGGTGTCGAGGACGGGCAGGCCGGCACGGTGCGAGAGGAGGTGGCGGACGAGGACGCGCTCCTTGCCCTCCGCCTTGAACTCGGGCCAGTACGTGCCGACGGGCGCGTCCAGGTCGACCAGGCCGCGCTGGTGCAGGAGCAGGGGGACGGCGGCGGCCACGCCCTTGGTGGCGGAGCGGACGATCTGGGCGGTGCTCCGCTCCCACGGCTGGGTGTCGTCGGGGCCGGCGTCGGCGTTCTTGGTGCCGCCCCAGAGGTCGACGACCTTGTGTCCGTTCCGGTAGACGGTCACGGCGGCGCCGCGCTCGCCGCGCCGGGCGAAGTTCTCCGCGAAGGCGTCCCGGACCGGTTCGAAACCGTCCGCCACCGTGCCTTGGGCGTCCACCGCTGTCTCCTGCTTCACCGTCTGATCTGTGTAAGGGCTCCCACCATGGTGCCGTGCCGCGCTCAATGCGCGTAGACCGGGGTGGATCGGGGCGTTCTTCCGGGCTCCCTCTTTCCGGGGGCTTCGCCCCCGGGCCCCTTTGGGGTCGTTGTCGGCCGTCCGCCCGGTGGGGGCTCGCGCCCACGCGGCGGAGCCGCGCGTTGTCACAGCCCCGCGCCCCTGGCGGAGCACGCGGAGCCGCGCGTTGTCTCAGCCCCGCGCCCCCGAGGGGGCGCCGCGCTCCCGCTCGCAGCTGCATACAGGTTGCAGCTGCTGATCTGGTGCGCCTACCGTGTGCCGTCATTTGCGCACCATCAGGAAGGGGCCGCCATGGTCTCCACCACCGCCGTCGCCCAGGACCCCGCGCTTTCCCGTTGGCAGCGAATAACCGGTGTGATGACGGGTGCCGAGTGGCGGCGGATGGGTGGCATGGTCGCCTTCATCCTCGCGCTGCACGTCGTCGGGTGGTTCGTCCTGGTGGCCATCGTCGCGCCCGAGCACTACAGCCTGGGCACCAAGTCCTTCGGGATCGGCATCGGCGTCACCGCGTACACGCTCGGCATGCGGCACGCCTTCGACGCCGATCACATCGCCGCGATCGACAACACCACCCGCAAGCTGATGCACGAGGGCAAGCGTCCGCTGTCCGTCGGCTTCTGGTTCTCGCTCGGGCACTCCAGCGTCGTCTTCGCCCTGGCCTTCCTGCTGTCGCTCGGCGTCAAGGCGCTGGCCGGGCCCGTGCAGGACGAGAACTCCGGGCTGCACGAGGTCACCGGCTGGATCGGCACCACCGTCTCCGGCGCCTTCCTCTACCTCATCGCGATCTTCAACCTCGTGGTCCTGGCCGGGATCCGGAAGGTCTTCCGCAAGATGCGCGCCGGGCACTTCGACGAGGCGGCGCTGGAGGAGCAGCTCAACAACCGCGGGCTGATGAACCGGCTGCTCGGCCGGGTCATGAAGTCGATCACCAAGCCGTGGCAGATGTACCCGCTGGGCCTGCTCTTCGGTCTCGGCTTCGACACCGCGACCGAGGTCGCGCTCCTCGTCCTGGCCGGCTCCGGCGCCGCGTCCGGTCTGCCGTGGTACGCGATCCTGTGCCTGCCCGTGCTGTTCGCGGCGGGGATGTCGCTGCTGGACACCATCGACGGTTCGTTCATGAACTTCGCCTACGGCTGGGCCTTCTCCAAGCCGGTGCGCAAGGTCTACTACAACCTCACCATCACCGCGCTGTCCGTGGCCGTGGCGCTGATCATCGGCACGATCGAGCTGCTCGGCCTGATCGCCGACAAGCTCGGCCTGCACGGGGCGTTCTGGGACTGGATCGGCGGCCTGGACCTGAACACCGTCGGCTTCGTGATCGTCGGCCTGTTCTTCGCCACGTGGGTGCTCGCCCTGGTCATCTGGAAGGCGGCCCGCATCGAGGAGAAGTGGAGTGTGAACGTCCAGCCCGCGGAGGCGGCCGCCGAGGCGACCACCGGCTGAGGCGGCGCCCACGCCGCCGTCACCCGCGCGCCGTCAGCGGTGGCGGGAGCGCGCGGATGGCCGAATGCTGAAAGCTCCGGGGGAGAGCGGGGGAGACCGCAAGGAGGCCCGCCGATGCCCACGGCCACCGCGCAGCCCACGGCGGACGTCCCGGCGCCGCCGGAGCTCGGCAGGCGCCGCACCAATCTGGTCTTCGTCACCATCGTGCTCGGCATGCTGCTGGCGGCCCTCGACCAGACCATCGTCTCGACCGCGCTGCCGACGGTCGTCGCGGACCTGGGCGGCGGCGGGCACATGGCGTGGGTGGTGACCGCCTATCTGCTGGCGGAGACGGTCTCGACCGTGCTGGTCGGCAAGTTCGGCGACCTCTTCGGGCGGAAAGTCGTCTTCCAGCTGAGCGCGGTGGTCTTCGTCGGCGGCTCGGTCTTCGCGGGCGCCGCGAACTCCATGCTCATGCTGATCGCCGCCCGCGCGCTCCAGGGCATCGGCGGCGGCGGGCTGATGGTGACGGCCATGGCGCTGATCGCCGACGTGATCCCGCTGCGCGAGCGCGGGAAGTACCAGGGCGCGCTCGGCGCCGTCTTCGGCGTGACCACGGTCGTCGGGCCGACGCTGGGCGGAATCTTCACCGACCACGCCACCTGGCGCTGGTGCTTCTACGTCAATGTGCCCGTCGCGATCGTGATGGTGGCGATGGCGGCCCGTACGATCCCGGTCGTCCGCTCGGCGGTCCGGCCGGTGATCGACTACCTCGGCATCGTGCTGGTGGCGCTCGGCGCCTCGGGGCTGGTGCTCGGCCTGGAGTGGGGCGGCAACGAGTACGCGTGGGACTCGGCCGTGATCATCGGCCTGTTCGCGGGGTCGGTGGTGCTGCTGGGGCTGTTCGTGCTGGTGGAGCTGCGGGCCCGGGAGCCCATGCTGCCCATGCACCTCTTCCGCAACCCCGTCTTCGTCGTCTGCTCCGTGCTCAGCTTCATCGTCGGCTTCGCGATGCTCGGCGCGATGACGTATCTGCCGACCTATCTCCAGTACGTCGACGGGGTCTCCGCCACCATGTCCAGCGTCCGGGCGCTGCCCATGGTGGCCGGGCTGCTGGGCACGTCCATGCTCTCGGGCATCGTGGTCAGCCGCACCGGCCGCTACCGCGCCTTCCCCATCGCGGGTACGGCCGTGATGGCGCTGGGTCTCTTCCTGATGTCGACCATGAACGCGTCGTCGGGGCCCTGGCTGGAGTCGCTCCACATGTTCGTCCTGGGCGTCGGCATCGGGCTGGCGATGCAGGTGCTGACGATCGCCGTGCAGAACACGGTGGCGTACCACGAGCTGGGCACGGCGACCTCGGGCGTGACCTTCTTCCGTACGCTCGGCAGCTCCTTCGGCACGGCCATCTTCGGCACGCTCTACGCCAACCAGCTGCGGCCCAACCTGGCGGAGGCGCTGCTGCGCTCCCCTGGCGTGCCGCCCGCCGCGGTGCAGAGCCCGCAGGGGCTGGGGCAGTTGCCCCACGCCCAGGCGGCGCCGGTGATCGACGCCTACGCGGACACCGTGAACTACGTCTTCTTCTGGGTCGTGCCGGTCGCCCTCGCGGGCTTCGTCGTGGCGTGGTTCCTGAAGGAGGTGCCGCTGCGGGACAGCGCCCGGGCCGGGGCCTCCGACATGGGCGAGGGCTTCGCGGCCCCGGACTCCGCCGAGGCGGAGCGGCAGTTGGAGCGGGCCGTGGCGAGCGTGATGCGCAGGGAGCACGGCCCGCCGGTGAGCCGTCGTGTCCTGGCCGAGTCGGGCAGCCCGCTGGGGCCCGCCGAGGCGTGGACGCTGGGCCAGATCCACTGGCGGCTGCGGGTGCGCGGCGAGGCGACACTCTCCTCGGTGGCGCTCGCGCACCGCATGCCGCCCGAGGTCCTCGAACCGGCCTTCGCCCGTACGGCCGGTGCCGGTTACGCGCGTGCCGAGGGCGACCGGCTGTTCCTGACGGCCGCGGGTGAGGCCGAGATCGAGCGGCTGGGCGCGGCGTGGCGGTCCTGGCTGTCGGCCCGGCTGGAGGACTGGGACGTCGGCGACCCCGAGGACCGCGCCCTCCTCGACCGGGCGCTGGACGCGATGGCGGCCCGGCTGCTGGAGGAGGACGAGCAGTTGCTCGAACGCACGGCGGTCTGACTCACAGGGCCGCCCGGGTGCCGGTGCTCACCGGGGCCGTGGCCGTGCGCGCCTGGTCCGCGGCCGCCGCGACCTGGCCGGCGGTGAGGGCGTAGCCGGTCTCCGGGTCGGAGGTGGAGCGGGCGAAGACGACGCCGTAGACCTTGCCGGAGGGGGTGAGGAGGGGGCCGCCGGAGTTGCCGGGGCGGACGGTGGAGCGCAGGGAGTAGACGGTGCGAGTGGTGACGCCGTCGCCGTAGATGTCCTGGCCCTTGGCGCGGACCTCGTTGGCCACGGTCGCGGCGCGCAGGTCGAGGCCGCCGTTCTCGGGGAAGCCCGCGACGACGGCCGCGTCGCCGCGCTTGGCGCTCTTGTCGAAGGGCAGGACGGGGGCGTCGAGGCCGGGCACGTCCAGGACGGCGACGTCGGTGTGGGGGTCGAAGAGGACGACCTTGGCCTGGTACGAGCGGCCGACGCCGCCCACGCGCACGGTCGGGCTGCTGACCCCGGCGACGACGTGGGCGTTGGTCATCACGTGGTGGGAGGCGTAGACGAAGCCGCTGCCCTCCTGGCCGCGGCGGCCGTCGCCGACGTTCGCGACGCCCTCGACCTTGACGACGCTCTCGCGGGCGGCGCGGCCGACGGCGGGGGTGACCGCGTCGCCGGAGGGCTTGGCGACGCCGGTGGCGGGTTCGTTCTCGAAGGGGTTGAAGACCTGGGGGAAGCCCGCCCCGGCGAGGGCGTCGGTGGTGCGGCTGAACCAGGTGGGGGCCTGCTCGGGCATGGCCTTCTGCACGGCGCCGAGCAGGGCGGAGTCCTTGATCTCGCGGGTGAGGAGGGTGGAGTTCGCCGAGACGAGGACGCTCGCGGCGACCCAGCCGACGAGGAGGACGGCCAGGGAGTTGACGGCGGCGCCCCCTATGCCGTCGACGCCGCGCACGGGTGCCCAGGTCAGGTGGCGGCGCAGGCGCCAGGCGAGCCGCCCGGCGAGCGCGTGCCCGAGGGCGGCCGGCAGGAGGACGACCAGGACGGCGACGACGGCCGCGGCCGAGGTGCCGGTCTCGAAGGACTCCAGGGCATAGGGCAGCGCCCAGACGCCGATGACGGCGCCCCCGAGAAAGCCCGCGAACAGCACGAGGCCGGCGATCAGGCCACGCCGGAATCCGGATACGGCGTAGGCGACGACGATCAGCATGAGAAGCACATCGAGCAGGTTCAACGCGGAGCCCTTTCCATCACACGCGCCCCCTATCGCGCCCACACGGTGTGTGGACTAGAGAAAACGCCCGTACGGGGACCAACGGTTCCCTCGCATGGCGCAGCCCACAGGCGGGCGGGGGCGTTCGGGGGGCGCGAAAGGCCCGGCGGCGGGCCCCTGGGGTCAGGGGCCCGCCGCCGGGCCTTCGTGCGCGGCGGGCGGTCAGACGCCGACCAGCTCGCGCTTCTCGTCGGGGTCGCCGGAGGGGGTGGAGAGCTGCTTCCGCAGCTGCTCGCCCTCGACGTCGACGTTCGGGAGGATCTTGCCGAGCCAGCCGGGCAGCCACCAGGCGGCCTTGCCGAGCAGGGCGAGGACGGCGGGGACGATGGCCATGCGGACGACGAACGCGTCGAAGAAGACGGCGATGGCCAGGCCGAAGCCGATCATCTTGATCATCGATTCCGAGGAGCCGATGAAGCCGGCGAAGACGCTGATCATGATGACGGCGGCGGCGCTGACGACGCGGGCGCCGTGCTTGAAGCCGGTCACGACCGCCTGGCCGGGGCGCTCGCCGTGGACGAACGCCTCGCGCATGCGGGTCACGAGGAAGACCTCGTAGTCCATCGCGAGGCCGAAGACCACGCCGACCATGAAGATCGGCATCATGCTCATGATCGGGCCGGTCTCCTCGACGCCGAAGAGCGAGCCGAGCCAGCCCCACTGGAAGACCGCGACGACCGCGCCGAGGGCGGCGACCACGGACAGCAGGAAGCCGAGGGCGGCCTTGAGCGGGACGAGCACCGAGCGGAAGACGACCATCAGCAGCAGGAAGGCCAGGCCGACGACGAGTGCCAGATAGGGCAGCAGGGCGTCGTTGAGCTTCTGCGAGACGTCGATGTTCATCGCCGTGGAGCCGGTGACGAGCACCTTGGCGCCGGTGTCGGCGGTGATCTTGCCGCCCTGGTCGCGGATCGCGTGGACGAGGTCCTCGGTCTCCGTGCCGGTCGGCTTGGACTTGGGCACCACGGTGATCGTCGCGGTGTCACCGGCCTTGTTGAAGGCGGCCGGGGTGACCATGGCGACGTCGTCCAGGCCCTTGATGGTCCTGACCACGGTGTCGGCGGCGGCCTTGGGGTCGCTCGCCTTCGCCGCGTCGGTGACGATCATCAGCGGGCCGTTGAAGCCGGCGCCGAAGCCGTCGGCCAGCATGTCGTACGCCTTGCGCTGGGTGCTGCTCTTGGGCTGCGCCCCGTCGTCGGGCAGGCCGAGCTGGAGGGAGGCCGCGGGCACGGCGATCGCGCCGAGACCGAGCACACCGGCGGCCAGCACCCAGACGGGCTTGCGCAGCACGAAGCGGGCCCAGCGGGTGCCCATGTTCGGCTTGTCGGTGGCCGCCGGGCGGCCGTCGCGCTTGCGGTCCTTGCGGGCCAGCACCTTGCGGGGCGCGAAGCCCAGCAGCGCGGGGATGAGGGTGAGCGCGATGAGCACGGCGATGGCGACCGTGCCGGCGGCGGCCAGGCCCATCTTGGTGAGCATCGGGATGTTGACGACCGCGAGGCCGGCCAGCGCGATCACCACGGTGAGGCCGGCGAAGACCACCGCGGAGCCCGCGGTGCCGACGGCCCGGCCCGCCGCCTCCTCGCGTTCGCGGCCCTCGGCCACTTCCGCGCGGTAGCGGGAGACGATGAACAGCGCGTAGTCGATGCCGACCGCGAGGCCGATCATCATGGCCAGCGTCGAGGTGTTGCTGGAGAGGTCGAGCACCGGCGCGAGCGCGGTGATCGAGGAGACGCCGATGCCGACGCCGATGATCGCGGTGAGCAGCGGCAGACCCGCGGCGACCAGCGAGCTGAAGGTGATCAGCAGGACGACCGCGGACACCGCGATGCCGATCATCTCCGAGCCGCCCTCGGGCATGGTCTGGAGCGCGCTGCCGCCGATCTCGACGGTCAGCCCGGCGTCACGGCCGTGCTGGGCCGCGTCCTTGAGGGTGTCGCGGGAGGCGTCGGTGAGGTCCTGCGGCTTGGCCTTGTAGCTGACCGAGGAGTACGCGGTCGTGCCGTCCTTGCTGACGGCGTTCGCCTTGAAGGGGTTGGCGGCCGAGCCCACCTGGGGACCGGCGAGCTCGGCGACGGCCTTCTCGACCGCGGCCTGGTTCTTCACGTCGGTGATCTTCTGGCCGTCGGGGGCCTTGAAGACGACGCGGGCGGCGGCCCCGTCCGGGGTCTGGCCCGGGAAGCGCTGTTCCAGCAGGTCGAAGGCGGCCTGCGCCTCGGTGCCCGGGATGGAGAAGTCGTTGTTGGTGGACTTGGAGGCGGTGGCGGCGCCCGTGCCGGCGAGCACCAGCAGCAGCACCCATATGAGTGCCGCGTACCAGCGGCGCCGGAAGGCGAGCCGGCCGAGTCTGTAGAGGAACGTGGCCACGAGGCGTTGTGCTCCCGTCGTGTCGAGATGGGGCGGAACAGGGCGTGAGGTATCGGCCCGACGACGAGAGCGGCGCGTCAGGTGAGAGGTGGTGGCGGGGTCAGAGGCCGAGTGCGGGGACCACTACGGCGTCGATGTAGTGGGCCAGATACGCGCAGTCCGGCGTCCGGTCCTCGATCAGGTGGCGGGTGACGAACGCGCCGATCATCATGTGCCCGACGTAGTCGAGCGCCGGATTGTCGGCGGCGATCTCCCCCCGCTCGACGCCGCGCCGCATCATCGCGTGGAGCCCCTCGAGCTCGGGCTCGACCAGCAGTTCACGCAGCGCGCGGCGCAGATCGGGGTTGGTGTGGACGGCGTGGCCCAGCCCCCGCATGAGGGCGGCGTCCTTCTCCAGCTGCGCGTCGTCGGCGACGCACAGCATGGCCTGGAGGTCACCGCGCACGGTGCCGGTGTCGATGGCCGACACCTGGACCGGCTTCTGGTGCCGCAGCGCGCTCGCGACCAGCTCGGGCTTGCCCCTCCACTGGCGGTAGAGGGTCGCCTTGCTGGAGCGCGTACGGGCCGCCACGGCGTCCATGGTGAGGGCGTCGTAGCCGACCTCACGCAGGATCTCCAGGACGGCGCCGTAGAGCTCGCCTTCGCGTTCGGGCGTCAGCCGGGTGCGGCGCTGCGCCGTCGGCTCGGGTCTGTCCATCGGCTCGCGTCACTCCCTTCGGGCTCACGTGGGTGTCCCGGTCGCGGATACGTGGGCCGCCCCGTTCCGGGCATGCCGGAACGAAACGGTTTCGTACACCACGAGGGTACGCGCCGCCCCATCGAAACGACGCCGTTTCGATGGTGTTCTCCGTCACGGCGGGCGCGACTCGCGGGTAGCGCGTCACGGTCCGTGCGGGACGCCGCGCGAAGCGTGTCGCGGGGGCCCGCCGCGGCGCCGACACGTCACCCCGACCGAGTTGCCGTGGCCTCCCCGGGCCGAAACGATGAGGAGGTGAGTGATGCGTATCTGCGGTTCCCTCATCTGCACGGAGATCTGCTCTGCTTCACGGCCGAGGACGACCTCTGGATCGCCCCCCTCGGCGCCGACGGCGCGCGGGACGCCGCCCGCGCCTGGCGGCTGACCGTCGACCGGACCCGGGTCGGGCATCCCCGCTTCTCCCCCGACGGCCGGCACATCGCCTTCACGACCTGGCGCAGCCTCGACCCCGAGATCCACCTGGCGCCCGTGGCCGGCGGGCCCGCGCGGCGGCTCACCTACTGGGGCAGCGGCGACGCGCGCGTCTGCGGCTGGGCGCCCCCCGACCAGGACGGCCGGTGCGACATCCTCGCCGTCTCCTCGCACGGCCAGCCCTTCTCCTATTTCTCCTGGGCCTACCGGCTGCCCACCGACGGCAGCCCCGGCGGACGGCTGCCGTGGGGGCCCGCCTCCGACATCGCGATCGGCGGGGCCGAGCACCGCACGCTGCTGCTGACGGGCAAGCCCCCGCACGAGCCCGCCGCCTGGAAGCGTTACCGCGGCGGCGCCACGGGACGGCTGTGGCTGCACGGCACCCGGCTGGTGCCCGGCCTGCGCGGCCACCTGGACTCGCCGATGTTCGTCGGCGACCGCGTCGCCTTCCTCTCCGACCACGAGGGCGTCGGCAACCTCTACTCCTGCCTGCCCGACGGCACCGGACTGCGCCGCCACACCGACCACGCCGACTTCTACGCCCGGCACGCCGCCACCGACGGCTCGCGCGTCGTCTACCAGTGCGCGGGCGAGCTGTGGCTGGTCGACGACCTCGGCCCGGAGGGCGTCCCGCGCAAGCTGGAGGTGCGCCTGGGCGGGCCGCGGGCCGGGCGGCGCCCGTACCAGGTGCAGGCCGCCAGCAATGTCGAGGCGCTCGCCGTGGACACCACCGGCCGCGCCAGCGCCGTCGAGGTCCGCGGCAGCCTCTACTGGCTGACGCACCGAGACGGCCCGGCGCGGACCATCGCCGACACCCCGGGCGTGCGGGTCCGGCTGCCGGAGATGCTCGGCTCGACCGGCCAGGTCGCCTACGTCACCGACGCCGAGGGCGAGGACGCGATCGAGATCGCCCAGCTCCCGCGCGCCACCGGCCCCGCCGAGCCGCGGCGGCTGGCGGCGGGCCGGATCGGCCGGGTGCACGAGCTGATCGCCTCCCCCGACGGCGAGCGGCTGGCCGTCGCCGCGCACGACGGGCGGCTGCTGCTGGTGGATGTCCCGGCCGAGGACGCCCCGGAACGGCAGGGGGAGGTACGCGAACTCGTCCGGTCCGCCAACGGCCCCGTCCGCGACCTGGCCTTCTCCCCCGACTCCGCGTGGCTGGCCTGGTCGCACCCCGGCGTCGGCCGCTCGCTGCGGCAGATCAGGATCGCCAGGCTCGCCGACCGGACCGTCGTCGACGTCACCAACGGCCGCTTCGAGGACGAACAGCCCGTCTTCACCCGCGACGGCCGCTATCTGGCCTTCCTGTCGTGGCGCGGCTTCGACCCGGTCTACGACGTGCACACCGGCGACCTCTCCTTCCCGCTGGGCTGCCGCCCCTATCTGGTGCCGCTGTCCTCGGCGACGCCCTCGCCCTTCGCGCTGACGACGGAGGGCAGGCCCGCGGCCGGCGGGCTCGACTCCGACGACAACGGCGGCAGCGGCGACGGCTCGACGCTCATCGAGGTGGAGGGGCTGGAGAGCCGGGTGACGCCCTTCCCGGTCGCGGCGTCGAAGTACTCCGCGCTCAACCCGGTCAGCGGCGGCGGCCTGGTGTGGCTGCGCTGGCCGATCTCCGGCGCCCTCGGCGAGACCTTCGCCAACCCCGCCGACACCTCGGGCCGCCCCACGCTCGAACACTTCGACCTGGCCAAGGCCAAGCGCACCGAACTCACCAGCTCCCTCGACTGGTTCGCGGTCAGCGGCGACGGCACCCGCCTGGTCGTCAACGACGAGGGCGAGCTGCGGGCCGTGCCCTCGGGGGACGTCGGCGACCCCGACTCGACCGTCTATATCGACATGCGGCGCATCCTGCACGACGTGGACCCGGCGGCCGAGTGGCGGCAGGCGTACGAGGAGGCGGGCCGGATCGTCCGCGCGTACTTCTGGGAACCGAAGATGTGCGGCATCGACTGGGACGCGGTCCTCGACCAGTACCGCCCGCTGGTCGAACGCGTCGCCACCCCGGACGAGTTCGCCGACCTGCTGCGCGAGCTCCTCGGCGAGCTGGGCACCTCGCACGCCTACGTGATCCCCGCCCGCCGCAACGAGGGCCCGCCGCACTACCAGCGCGCCATCGGCCTGCTCGGCGCCAACCTCGTGCGCGACAAGGACGGCTCCTGGACCGTGCGGCGCATCCTGCCCGGCGACTCCTCCGACTCCAAGGCCCGCTCCCCGCTGGCCGGTTCCGGCATCCGGGAGGGCTCGGCCCTCACCCACGTCGACGGGCGGCCCGTGGACCCGGTGGCGGGCCCGTACCCGCTGCTGGCGGCGGCCGGCGGCACCACCGTGGAGCTGACCTTCCGGCCCGCCGAGGGCGAGGGCCCCGCCCGCCGGGTCGCCGTCGTGCCGCTCGTCGACGAACGGCCCCTGCGCTACCAGGACTGGGTGGCCAAGCGGCGCGCGGTCGTCCGCGAACTCAGCGGCGGCAAGTGCGGCTACCTCCACATCCCCGACATGGGCGGTTCCGGCTGGGCACAGTTCAACCGCGACCTGCGGATGGAGATGTCCCGCCCGGCGCTCATCGTCGACGTGCGCGGCAACGCCGGCGGCAACATCAGCGAGCTGGTCGTGGAGAAGCTGACCCGCACCATCGTCGGCTGGGACCTCACGCGCGACGCCCAGCCCGTCTCGTACGCGAGCAACGCGCCCCGCGGCCCGGTCGTCGCCATCGCCGACGAGATGACCTCCTCCGACGGCGACATGATCACCGCCGCCTTCAAACTCCAGGGCATCGGCCCCGTGGTGGGCCTGCGCACCTGGGGCGGCGTCGTCGGCATGACCGGCCGCCACCGCCTCGGCGACGGCTCGGCAATCACCGTCCCGATGAACGCGGCCTGGTTCGACGCGTACGGCTGGGGCATCGAGAACCACGGCGTCGAACCGGACATCGAGATCGACCGCACGCCGCTGGACTGGGCGGAGGGCCGCCACAAGCAGATGGACGACGCGGTGCGGCTGGCTCTCGACCTGCTGGAGAGGCATGGCTGCGCGGAGCCGCCGGATTATTCGTCCGTACCGGATCTGCGACGGCCTGATCTTCCACCGCGGTAGGGGGCGGGGTGCGCCTGCGGCGGGCTTTTTCCCCAGCCCCGCCCCTTCCCGGCTGCATCTGATGTGCGGCTCCGCCGCGTGGAGGGCTGTCGCCCCAGACCCCGCAACACGGCTTCGCCGCGTTGTCCTCAAACTCCCCCAGCTACCTCCCCCAGACTCCGTCCGGGGGTGCCCCCAGAGGTGCCCCCAACGGGCTGGATGTGCTGGCTACGGTCCGCACAATCCAGCCCGTCCGGCGTTTGAGGACGCGCCCGCAGGGCGCTGGGGGTCCGGGGGTCTCCCCCGGTTTCGGGAAGGGGCGGGGTAGGGGAACAAAGCCCGCCGCAGGCGAGAAAGACGAAAGCGAGCCCCAGGGGCGAACCCCTGGAACCCGCCTCGCCGAGCGCGCAGCGATCAGGTGCGGTCATCCAGCTCGTCCTGGATGTCGTCGAAAGACCCCTGCCCCTGCTGCCGAGCCTCATCCGCCCGCTGCCGCAGCCGCTCCTGCTCACTCTGCCCCTGCTGCTGCGCGGCATCCCGCTTGCCCTGCAGCTTCTGCTTCGCCTGCTGCGCCTTGCCCTGCATCTCGTCCTTGATGCCCATGCTGTTCACTCCTCGTGGGGGGTGTGGGAGGGCGTCGATCCGCCCCCGGAACAGCGTGGCACGGCCCCTCACCGGCCGCATATCGTACGACTACCCTCCGCTACGTCCCGTGCGGGCCTTCTCGTCGGCCGCTCCCCCGGCGCCCACAAGTCCCGGGCGCGGCAGGGGAGTCCGCTCGCCGAGGCGGCGCAGCTCGCGGGGGGCGAATGTCGCGATCAGGCCGGGCAGCAGGCCGCGCGCGGGCTGCATGGCGCGCAGCCATCCCTGTGCGTAGATGTGCGAGGAGCGGCGCTCGATGCCCGCGACCAGCCGGTCGACGGCCGGGCCGAGGGGGTAGACGCGGCCCGCGGGACCGCGCAGCCGTGAGCGCATCTCGCGCATCGCCTCGTCCTGGTCGGCGCCGCGCACCATGTCGGTGTCCGTCCAGGTCAGATAGCCGACCCCGACCCGTACGCCCCGGTGGCCGACCTCGGCGCGCAGGCAGTGGGCGTACGCCTCGACGCCCGCTTTCGACGCGCAGTAGGCGGTCATCATCGGCGCCGGGAAGAAAGCGGCCGCGGAGGCGATCTGGAGCAGATAGCCGCGGCTCTCGGCGAGTACGGGCAGGAAGGCGCGGCCGGTGACGGCGCTGCCGACGAGGTTGACCTCGACCACGCGCCGCCAGGCGTCGGGGTCGGAGTCCTCCAGGGGGCCACCGGTGGCGACCCCGGCGTTGGCCACCACGATGTCGACCTTGCCGAAGCGGGCCTTGACCTCGCGGGCCACCGACGTCATGGCCTCGTGGTCGGTGACGTCGGCGTGCCAGTGCGCGGCGTCCTCGTGGAGCGAGTCCGCGACGCGGCGCAGCTCGCCCTCCTCCAGGCCCACCAGCGCGACCCGCGCGCCACGGGCCGAGAGTTTGCGGGCCAGTTGGGCGCCGATGCCCCGCGCGGCGCCGGTGACGACGGCGACCTGTCCCTCCAGCGACACGCGGCTCATCGGGCGGCCTCCGCGACGGCACGGGTGCGGCCGGCCGTGTCGGGGACGCGCAGCACTTGATACTCCATGAGATCCACCTGACGGGTCACCTTGCGGAATTCGGCGGTGGAGCCGGGCCAGACGGTGGTGTTGCGCCCGGCCGCGTCGAGATACCAGCTGTCGCAGCCGGTGTTCCAGACCGAACGCGCCAGCCGGTCCTGGAGCCTGCGGTTCCAGGCGCCCACCGCGGACGGCCGGGCGTCGAGCGCCGCCTTGTGCGAGGGGCCGCCGAGGACCTCCAACTGCCGCATGTAGTCGACGAGATAGTTCAGGTGCGACTCGATGATGAGGATCATCGAGCTGTTGCCGAGGCCGGTGTTGGGGCCGATGACCATCATGAAGTTGGGGAAACCGGCGATGGTGGCGCCGCGCAGCGCGGTCATGCCGTCCTTCCACGCCTCGGCGAGCGTACGGCCGTCGGCGCCGGTGACCATCCTGCCGATGGGCTGCTCCGTGACCTGGAAGCCGGTGCCGAAGACGATCGCGTCGGCCTCCGCTTCCGTCCCGTCGGCGGCGACCAGCGTGGAGCCGCGCACCTCGGCGAGCCCGGACGTCACCACGTCCACATTGGGGCGGGTGAGCGCGGGGTAGTAGTCGTTGGAGAGCAGGATGCGCTTGCAGCCGATGCGGTAGCGGGGGGTCAGGGCCTCCCGCAGCGCCGGGTCCTTGACGGCCTTGCGCAGGTGGGAGGCCGCGAGCCGCTCCAGGAAGCGGAGTTCGGAGGGCCACTTGGTGAAGAGGCCGACCTGAAGCTCCCTTATCCCCCACAGCGCTCCGCGGCGCAGCACGCGGCTGGCGGGCACCTTGGCGTGCAGCCACTGCTCGGCCCTGCTGATCCTGCGGTCGGCGCGCGGCACGACCCAGGCCGGGGTGCGCTGGAAGAGCGTCAGCCGCCGTACGTCCGGCTGGATCTCGGGCACGATCTGGATGGCCGAGGCACCCGTGCCGACCACGGCGACGCGCTTGCCCCGCAGGTCGTAGTCGTGGTCCCAGCGGGCGGAGTGGAAGACCTTGCCGGGGAAGGTGTCCAGGCCCGGCACGTCCGGGATCCGCGGCTCGGAGAGCGGGCCGGCCGCGGAGACCACGACGTCGGCGGTGAGCGGGCCGGAGGCGGTGTCGAGCTCCCACAGCAGGCGGCCGGCGTCCCAGCGCATGCTCCGCACCTCGGAGTCGAAGCGCAGATGGGGCCGGATGCCGAAGGTGTCGGTGACCCGCTCCAGATAGGCGCGGATGTGGGGCTGGCCGGAGAAGTTGCGCGGCCAGGCGGGGTTGGGGGCGAAGGAGAAGGAGTAGAGGTGGGAGGGCACGTCACAGGCGCAGCCGGGGTAGGTGTTGTCCCGCCAGGTGCCGCCGACGGAGCCGGCGCGCTCCAGGACCACGAAGTCGGTGATCCCCTCGCGGCGGAGCCGCACCGCCGCACCCAGCCCGCCGAATCCGGACCCGATCACCGCCACCCGTACGTGCTCGCGCTGGCGCTCGTGCTCGGCCATGCCGCCGCCTCCCCAAGCCGCTCCATCACGCCAGTGTTCACTGGCACAGTCGTGAGCGTAAGGGAGCGGCCCGCGTGAGCGATAGGGGTGCGTGGCAAGGAAGTTACCGATGGTCGCACCCCCGGAAATCCGGGCCTCGAGCGCTTAGGCTGCCCGCGTGACCACGGACGACAGCGCGCAGCGCGAATACCGCACGGCGGAGCTCGCCGAGGCCGCCGGCATCACCGTACGCACCCTCCGCTTCTACCGCGAGAAGAAACTCGTCCCCGCGCCGCGCCGCGAGGGCCGCATCGCGTGGTACGGCCCGCACCACCTCGCGCGGCTGCGCACGATCGGCGCCCTGCTGGAGCGGGGCCACACCCTCGGCGGAATAGCGGAGCTGCTCACCGCCTTCGAGCACGGCCGCCGCACGGGTGAACTCCCGGGCCTGGGCGGCGCGCTGGGCACGCCGTGGTCCGAGGAGACCCCCGTCCGGCTCACCCCCGAGGAACTCGCGGGCCACTTCGAGGGTGAGGTCACCCCGGAGAACCTCGCGGCCTCCCTCGACATCGGCTATCTCACCGTCGACGGCGACGAACTCGTCCACGTCAGCCGCCGTCTCCTCGACGCCTCCACGGCCCTGATCCGCCACGGCGTCCCCCTCTCCGCGATCCTCGCCGCCGGCCGCGAGGTCCGCGCCCACGCGGACGCGCTCGCCGAGACGCTCACCGCCCTGATCCGGACCCATGTCCTCGCCGGGGCGACACCGGGCGACACCGCCCGGGTGACGGAGGCCCTGGACCGCCTCCGCCCGATCGCCAAGGCGGTGGTGGAGGCGGAGGTCTCCCTGGCGATGGACCGGGGGGTACGGGCGGAACTGGCGGCGTGGGCGAGGGAGCCGGCTGAGGAGTGCGGGTAGCCGGCGCCCGCGGCGGGTTTTTCCCCAGCCCCGCCCCTCCCCCGGCCGCATCTGATGTGCGGCTCCGCCGCGTGGGGGCAGGCCCCCGGACCCCGCAACACGCTTCGCGCGTTGTCCTCGAACGCCGGACGGGCTGATTTGGCTGAGCTCGGCATATCCAGCCCGTTGGGGGGCACCTCTGGGGGCACCCCCGGACGGAGTCTGGGGGAGGTAGCTGGGGGAGGACAACGCGGCGAAGCCGTGTTACGGGGTCCGGGGCGGCAGCCCCGGTTCCGGGAAGGGGCGGGGTAGGGGAACAAAGCCCGGCCTGCCGCGCGAGCGCAGCGTGGCCCGGTCACTGCCAGAAGACCTCTTCCACAACGATCTGCGGGTCCTCGGTACGTCGCACGAACGTGTACCTCAGCCAGCCGTGCCCGGTGTCGAAGTGCAGAATGCGAGGCCCCATCGGATCGCTGGACCTGGCGGGTTCGACAGACATGCCCTCGGGCAGGCCGGCATCCGCGTCGATCCCGCGAAAGTACGGGTCGCCTGCCGCGACCAGCTCCGCACGGGCTGCGTCGATCATCTTCCGTACATGCTCAGGCAGCGCGTCGCGTGCGGCCTGGGCCTTGAAGGTCCAGTCCATCTGCCAGGGCGGACCCATGAATCCGCTGGTCACTGACCGGGCTCCGTGCGGGCTGCCATGTGGCGGATGTTGGACGCCTCTTCCAGGAGTGCTTTGGCTTCGGTGGGATCGGTGCACTCGTAGGCGGCGCGGTGTTCGAGGTCGGTGACGCGGGCGTCGAGCCGCGGGTCGCGGCTGATCGCGTACTCACCCCACCACCGGGCCATGAAGGCGGGCACGGTGCTGATGTCGTACGCGTCGGCGACGTACCGCTTCCAGTGAGCGTCGAAATCAGGCAGGAGCTGGGGGGCGTGCTGGGCGATGGCTTCGCGGAGAGCTTTCGGGGTTCTCTCCGGCATGGGCGGGATGCCTGGCTCACCCACAGCAGCTGTGGTCATCGTGCCCCTCCGTCCGGCCTGAGCCTGTGCTTCCTGGTGCGGAATACCTCCTGTGCAGCCTATCGCCGCGCAGTCGTGAGCGAGGGCGCAGAAGGTGAATCGAGCTGAGCCCCGTCCGCCCACTGCCCCCCCCATCGCGCACAGCACAGGCAGGCCCCCCGCCGAATCTAAAGCCCGTACACCGCCGTGACAGGCGCGTGATCCGACCATCGAAGATCATGGCTCGCGGCCCGCTCCACCACAGCCTTCAGAGCCCGCTCCGCCAGCCCCGGCGTCGCCACGTGATAGTCGATCCGCCATCCCGAGTCGTTGTCGAAGGCGCGGCCCCGGTAGGACCACCACGAGTAAGGCCCGTCGACACCGGGATGCAGCGTGCGGACCACATCCACGTACTCCCCGAAGACCTCGGTCAGCCAGGCCCGCTCCTCGGGCAGGAAGCCCGCGCTCTTGCGGTTCGCCTTCCAGTTCTTGAGGTCGGCCTCGGTGTGGGCGATGTTCCAGTCACCGCAGACGAGCACCTCACGGCCCTCCGCCGCCGCCCGCGCGCGCAGCGCGACGAGGTAGGGCAGGAACTCGGCCATGAAGCGTTCCTTCTCGTCCTGCCGCTCCGTGCCGACCTCGCCGGAAGGGAGGTAGAGGCTGGCGACCGTGACGCCGGGCAGGTCGATCTCCACATAGCGGCCGCTGCCGTCGAACTCGGCCGAGCCGAAGCCGATCCGCACCGCGTCCGGCTCGCGCCGGGAGTAGATCGAGACGCCCGCGCGCCCCTTCGCGGCGGCGGGGGCGTGCACGGTGTGCCAGCCGGCGGGCTCGCGCACGTCCTCGGGAAGCTGGTGGGCCTCCGCGCGTACTTCCTGGAGGCAGACGACGTCGGCCTCGGTGGCGGCCAGCCAGTCGACGAAGCCCTTCTTGGCGGCGGCGCGCAGGCCGTTCACATTCACGGAGGTCACGGTGAGCATTCCGGCACGATACCGACTTCCACGACACACCTGCCGCGCCCGTCCGTACGGCCGTACGATCCGTTGAATGCGCATCGTTCCCGTCGCCTACGACCACCCGGACGCCGTGAAGCTCACTGACCAGGTGCAGCTGGAGTACGCGGAGCGCTACGGCGACGGTGACCTCACCCCCATGGACCCGGCCCAGTTCGACCCGCCGCGTGGCCTATATCTCATCGCTTACGAGGACGACGGCACCCCCGTCGCCACCGGCGGCTGGCGCTCGCAGGAAGCGAACGACGAGGGCTACGCGGACGGCGACGCGGAACTGAAGCGGATGTACGTGGTCCGGCGCGCGCGGGGCCGCGGCCTGGCACGGCTGATCCTGGCGGCTCTGGAGGCGGACGCGACGGCGGCCGGCCGTCTGCGGATGGTTCTGGAGACGGGGACGATGCAGCCGGAGGCGATAGCGCTTTACCGTTCCTGTGGCTATGCCCCGGTTCCGGCGGAGCGGAAGTTCGGCCTGTACCGCAACCACGAGGGCAGCCGCTGCTTCACGAAACGGCTGGGGTGACGGGGGCCCCTCGGGCTCGCCGTTGCCGGGTGCGGGTTTCGTTGCCTCCTGCGGCGGGAGCGCCCTGCGGGCTCGCCGTTGCCGAGTGCGGGTTGTCTGCGCCTGCGGCGGGAGCGCCCTGCGGGCGCGCCGATGCCGGGTGCGGGTTTCGTTGCCGCCTGCGGCGGGAGCGCCCTGCGGGCGCGGCCTCAAGCGCCGGCCGGGCTTGGGTTGTGGTGGGTGCCGGGGTGGGCCTTCCGGGCTGAGGACCTGGAACGCGGTGCGCTGCGGGTCATACGCATCGAGTGCCCCGAAAACGCACCGCGTTCCAGAACCCCACCCTCCAGCCCCACCACCTCCCACCGGAGAGCACGTGCGGGACGTATCCGCTTCAGGGTTCCCAATCAGCCCGTTGGGGGCACCTCTGGGGGCACCCCCGGACGGAGTCTGGGGGAGGTAGCTGGGGGAGATTGAGGACGCGGCCGCAGGACGCTCCCGCCGCAGGCGGCGAACCGGCCCGCACAAGGCAACGGCGAGCCCACCAAAGCTGGCCCGGCCGGCGATTGAGGCCACCCGAACCGCAAGCCCCCCTCAATCCCCCCGCGAAGCAATCGCCGCCTCCACAAGCGACCGCACCCGCTCCGCCGGATACCTCTCCAGCCCCGTCCCGTACCCGGACAGCGCCGAATCCAGCACATCCGCCCGGTCCTCCCCCACCTCGGCGATCAGCACCGTACTCCCCGGCGGAACCTCCGCCGCCAGCATCTCCACAGCCGCGTTGGCCGCGGTCGCGTCGCGCGCGTCACGCGCACCTCCGACAAGGCCGCCCGCCCCGAAGCCGATCATGATGCCGAGCGGGCCGCCGAGGATGCCGACGAGACCGCCGACCAGGCTGCCGACGGCGAAGCCGCGGGCGGTACCGGTGTTGTCCTCGGTGTCGGGGAACTCGAGGTTGCCCTCGGCGTCCCGGCTGATCACCGTGGCCTCGCGCAGCTTGATGTCGCCGTCGGCGTGCGCCTGGCGGAGCGCGTCGAGGGCGCGCTGCCCGTCGTGCGGGCCGTCGACATTCATGAAGAGGACGTGCTCGTCCATCGTGACCGCTCCCGTGCGTCGGCTCAGCCGGTGGCTTCCGTGCCTTCCACCGGCTCGATCGGTGGCTTCCGTGCCTTCCACTGTTGCGCCTGCCCGCCCCGCCCGCATTCTCACGGCATCTCCTCGGCCCGCTTCTCGCGCACGGCCGAGGTGAGGTCGAGGACGGCCTCCGCGCCGCCGCCGTCGGGGTTGGCGAAGGTCAGCCGCGCGCCCAGGACGCGGGCCTGCCCGGCGGCGATGGTCAGCCCGAGGCCCAGTCCGCTGCCGGAGCCCGTACGGAAGCGCTGCGGGCCGCGCTCAAGCAGCCGCGGCGGGAAGCCGGGGCCGCTGTCGCGTACGCGGACGACGCCGCCGTCGACCTCGGCGACGACCGGCGCGGCGCCGTGCCGGAAGGCGTTGGTGACGAGGTTGGCGAGGATCCGCTCGACCCGTCGCCCGTCGGTCTCGACAAGGCCCTCGCGCAGGACGCGGACCTCGACGGCGGCGCCTTCGGGGACGGCGGTGGCGCGCACCGCCCGCCGGGTGAGCTCGCCGAGCGCCCGTACCTCGGTCTCGGCCTGCTCGGTGGAGCCGTCGAGGCGGGCGACCTCCAGGACGTCCTCCATGAGTCCGCTCAGCCGCCGGGCGCGTTCGCGGACCATGTCGGCGGGGCGGCCGGGCGGCAGCAGCGCGGCGGCGGTCACGAGGCCGGCCACGGGCGTGCGCAGTTCGTGCGCGATGTTCGAGGTCACTTCGCGTTCGGCCTGGAGGCGGGCGGCGAGGGCGTCGGCCATGGTGTTCACCGCGACGATCAGCCGGGCGATCTCGTCCTTGCCGCCCCGGGGTCTGAGACGGGCGGTGAGGTCGCCGTCGGCGATGCGCTCGGCGGTGCGGGCCGAGGCGTTGAGGCGGCGGCCGGCCACGGTCGCGAGGCCCACGCCGACGACGCAGGCGAAGGCGGTGCCGAGGCCGCCGGCCAGCCAGAGCACCTCGTCGAGGTCCTGGAGATTGCGGACCTGCCGGGTGTAGGGGTGCTTGAGGACGATGACGTCGTTGCCGAGGCGGCTGCCCGCCCAGAGCGTCGGTTCGGGGCCGCTGCGGTCCAGATAGGTGGCGCGCTTGCCCCTGTCGACGGCCCTCCGCAGCGGCCCGGGTATCCCGGCCGGGTTGATGAGCGTGCGCGGCCGGTCGAAGCCCGCGGCGTGGTCCTCGACGGCGGCGCCGAGCCGGGAGTCGAGGGACTCGCGCGCGGTGTCGAGCTGGGTGCGGGCGGTGCGGTGGTGCACGACGAGGCCCATGATGACGGCGACCAGGGCGGCGGTGGCGGTGATGGCCACGCCGATCTTCGTACGCAGTCCCATGGCTGAAGGCTCCTCGGCGGCTAACGCTTGGGTATGTGGAGCCGCAGGTCGCGCAGCTCCGCCCGCTGCTCGGCCGGCAGGCCGTCGACGTCGACGGTGGCGCGGCTGTAGTAGGCGGACCGGTCCTGCCGCACGAGGCCGCCGAGCGTGACCTTGGCGTCGTACGGCGCGGTGGCGCAGCCGGGCGCGCACCAGGCGCCGCCGACCTTGCCGGTGCCCCGGGCGGTCGCGCCGCCCCAGGTGCTCCAGCTCAGCCCGGTGAGGCGGACGTTGCCGGAGGCGGTGAAGGCGGCGGGGCTGCGCAGCGGCGGCCGGCCCGCGCCCTCGGAGACGTAGACCGGGCCGGTGCCCGGCGAGGGGCTCGGCGCGGGGCCCTCCACCTTGAGTCCGCCCGGCTCCGCGCAGGCGCACAGCGCGCCCAGCAGCGCCAGGGCGAGGACCAGGGCGCCGAGGGCGGCGATCGGCGTTCGCAGCGTGCGCACGGGCTTCCTCGGGTCGGACGGGCGGGGACGGCGTAGCAGGTCGGAGCAGTCCGATGGGGCCATTCGTGCCAAATGTAACCGGCGTGGCTGGTTTGCCGACCGCACCCTTGCCCGATGTCGCTTGTCAGCTCGTAGGATCACCGGGCTCAAGTGGTCCGGTCCGGTCGCCGCGGTGTCACGGTGGAGGTCACTCATGCATGTCGCCCGTCGTACGCTCCTGTGCGCACTCGCCGGGTCCGCCGCGCTCGGTGCGGCCGGGCTGCCGGCCGCCGCCGAGGGCCGGTCCGGCGGCGCCGCCGCGGCGCTCGCGCGGCTGCTGCCCCGCCATCACTCCCAGGTCACCTTCCGCACGGTGCCCCGCCAGGGCGGCGCGGACGTCTTCCGGGTCTCCGGCGGGCCGGGCACGCTCCTGGTGGAGGGCAGCACCCCGGCGGTGCAACTGACCGGATTCCACTGGTATCTCAGACATACGGCCCACGCCCACTTCTCCTGGAACGGTGCGCAGACCGCCCTCCCCGACCGCCTACCGGGCGTCCGTACCCCTTTGGCCAAGGCCGCGAACGTCACGCACCGCTTCGCCCTCAACGACACCAACGACGGCTACGCCGGGCCGTACAAGGGGTGGGACTACTGGGAGCGCGAAATCGATGTGCTGGCGCTGCACGGATTCAACGAGGTGCTGGTCTACGCGGGCACCGACGCCGTCTACCACCGGACGTTCGCGGAGTTCGGCTACAGCGACACCGAGCTGCGCGAGTGGCTGCCCGCCCCCGCCCACCAGCCGTGGTGGCTGCTCCAGAACATGGCCTCCTTCGGCGGGCCCGTCTCCCGCGCGCTGCTCGAACGGCGCGTGGCCCTGGCGCGGAAGATCGTGCGCAGGCTGCGCGAGCTGGGCATGACGCCCGTGCTGCCGGGCTACTTCGGCACCGTGCCGCCGGGGTTCACCCGGCGCAACCCCGGCGCCCGCACCATCCCGCAGGGCGACTGGGGCGGCTTCCGGCGGCCCGACTGGCTCGACCCGCGCACCGCGCACTTCGGCCGGGTCGCCCGGACCTTCTACGCGGTACAGCAGGAGCTGTTCGGGGCGACCTCGATGTACAAGATGGACCTGCTGCACGAGGGCGGCGACCCCGGGAACGTCCCCGTGGGCACCGCCGCGCGGGCCGTCGAGAAGGCCCTGCGCGCCGCCCACCCGGACGCCACCTGGGCCATCCTCGGCTGGCAGAGCAACCCGCGCCGCGAGATTCTCGACTCCGTCGACAGGTCCCGGATGCTGATCCTGGACGGCCTCAGCGACCACTACGGCAATGTCACCGACCGGGAGGCCGACTGGCGCGGCACGCCGTATGCCTTCGGGTCGATCTGGAACTTCGGCGGCCACACCGCGATGGGCGCCAACACCCGTGACTGGGCGACGCTCTACGACCGGTGGCGCACCAAAAAGGGCAGTGCCCTGCGCGGCATCGCCCTGCTGCCCGAGGCCGCCGACAACAACCCCGCGGCCCTCGCCCTCTTCGGCGACCTGCCGTGGACGAACGGCCCGGTGGACCTGCGGTCCTGGTTCGAGGAGTGGCCCCGCTACCGCTACGGCGCCGCCGACGCCCACGCCGTGCGCGCCTGGGACGTCCTGCGGCGCACCGCCTACGGCACCAGCCGCACGGACGGCTGGAGCGAGCCCGCCGACAGCCTCTTCGCCGCCCGCCCCGACCTCGCCGTCACCCACGCCGCCACCTGGTCGCCGGGGCGACTGCGCTACGACGCGGCCGAGTTCGAACAGGCCCTGCCCGCGCTGCTCGCCGTCGCCCCCGCGCTGCGCCGCAGCAGCGCCTACCGCTACGACCTCCTGGACGTGACCCGGCAGTGCGTCGCCAACCGCGCCCGCCTGCTCCTGCCGCGCCTGAAGGCCGCGTTCGACGCCGGCGACCGGGCCCGCTTCCGCGAGCTCGCCCGCGAGTGGCTCTCCTGGATGTCGCTGCTGGAGCAGGCGGTGGCCACCGACGGCGGCCATCTGCTGGGCCGCTGGATCGCCGAGGCGCGCGCCTGGGGCACGACGGCGGCCGAGCGCGACCGCCTGGAGTACGACGCGGTCTCCCTGCTGACCACCTGGGGCCCGCGCCCGTCGGCCGACCGGGGCAAGCTGCACGACTACGCCAACCGCGAGTGGTCGGGCCTGGTCGGCGGCCTCTACCGGCTGCGCTGGAAGACGTACTTCACCTCCCTGGACACGGCGCTGGCCGGCCACCGCAAGCCCAAGCCGGTCGACTGGTTCACTCTGGAGGACCGCTGGACCCGCGACCACCCCGCGTACCCGGTGAAGCCGTCGGGCGACATCGTGCGGATCGCCCGCGCGGTGGCGGCGAAGCTGTGAGCGCCGCGCCTGGAATGCCGCGAGGTGCTGTCGGCCGTACGCGGCGCCGTCGTGACCGGTCGCGCGCAGGCGGCGGAGCCTCGAATCGGCCCCTCCCATGCCCCTTCGGCAGCGGACTTCACCCGGCCCGCCTCACGCTCAGCAGTGGGTCGAGGGGCCGTTCTGCCGCGTGAGGTTGTCGTTGGACATCCAGCCCGCCGTGCTGGTGCCCGCTATGCGGACGTAAGTCCACTTGTTGCCATAGGCGTTGGCGACGTAGCAGTGGTACCAGAGCTTCGCTCCGGCCTTGGCCACCGATACGTCGGGGCAGTTCGCGTAGGGCCCGGTCTCCAGGTGGTAGGAGCCGGTCATATAGCCGTAGGTGCCCGGGTTCGGGTCGCGGTGGTTCCAGCCGCCGCAGCCCGTCGGCAGCGGGCTGGGTTTCGCCGAGGACGCCGCCGACGCCCGGGGCGAGGCGCCCGGCTGGGAGGCGGTGGCGGACGGCTTCCCCTGGGAGCCCGAGGGGCTGGGCAGGATGCGCGTGCCGTCGGCGTCGCCACCCGGGCCCGGCCGGCCGCTGGGGGACGCCGCGGGACCGGGCGCCGCCGCCCGCGCGCGGCTGTCACCGTGCTCGCCCACGAGGGCGTACGCGATGCCGCCGCCGACGAGCACGACGGCCGCTGCCGCCGCCGCGACGAGGACCCGGCCACGGCGCGGGGCCTTGCCACCGCGCGCGGGAGCGGCAGCGGGGGCGGGCTGCGGAGAGGGTGCGCCTCCGGTCCCGACGGGAGGCGGCGGGCCGAAGCCGGGAGCGACGACGGAGGGCTCGGTGGGGGTCCGCGGGACGGAAACAGGGACCGCCGCCCCGCCGGCGGCCACCTGCTCCAGCATCGCGCGCGCCTGCCCGGCGGTCGGCCGCCGCTCCGGCTCCTTCGCCATCAGCGCCCGGAGCACCGGCGCGAGCGGCCCGGCCCGCCGGGGCTCGGGCAGCGGTTCGCTGACGATCGCGGACAGCGTGGACCAGACAGAGGTCCGGCGGAACGGCGAGGTGCCCTCGACCGCCGCGTACAGCGTCATGCCGAGCGACCAGATGTCGGAGGCGGGTCCGGGCTCCGCGCCCTGCGCGCGCTCGGGCGGCAGATAGTCGAGGGACCCGACGATCTCGCCACTGCGGGTCAGCTTGGCCATGGCGTCGTCGCCGGACGTCTCGATGCTGGCGATGCCGAAGTCGGTGAGCACGACCCGGCCGCCGCGCTCCAGCAGGACGTTGCCCGGCTTCACGTCCCGGTGCAGCACACCGGCGCGGTGCGCCGCGTCGAGAGCGTCCGTCAGCTCGGCACCGATCGCCGCGGCCTCGCGCGGATCCAGCGCGCCGCGCTCCGTCAGGACGTCGTCGAGCGAGGGCCCGTCGACGAGTTCCATGACGATGACCGGCAGGCCCTCCTCCTCGGTCACGTCGTGCACGGTGACCACGCCGGGGTGCCGGATGCGGGCCGCGGCCTGCGCCTCCCTTCGCATCCGGGCGCGCAGGTCGGCCAGTTCGGCCGCGGACGCGTCGGTGTAGGCCCGGAGCACCTTGACGGCGACCTCCCGGTCGAGCAGCGTGTCGACCGCCCGCGCGACGACTCCCATGCCGCCCCGCCCGACCGTCGCGGTCACCCGGTACCGGCCACCGAGAAGCTTCCCGATCAGCTCTCCGTCCTTCGCGTCCCCCGTCGACACCGCACGCTCCGTTCCACGACCGCTCTTCGCTCACCTGTCCGACGGGCACAAGGGTAGAGGCGCGATCACGAACGCCCCGCGCCGCTCCGTCGGCAGCGGGGGCCGGGCGGAGCCGGAGGTGGCCGGGGCCCGGCGCTGGGCAGAGCGTGGGCCAAGAAAGGTGCGGAGCAGAGCAATTCGGCTCAGGGCGGCGACGCCCGGACTCGGCTTCCATCGGCACCGGACCTCACGGACACCCCGGAAACGCGAAGATCCCGCCCGATCGGAACGATCGGACGGGATCTCGTCAACTGCCAACGGTCTTACCCGAGAACAGTTGTTGCGGTGGACCTGAGGGGATTCGAACCCCTGACCCCCTCGATGCGAACGAGGTGCGCTACCGGACTGCGCCACAGGCCCTTGCAACGAGTGAAACTCTAGCACCTCCATCCGGGTGCTCGGAAATCCGCTCCCCCGCTGGTCAGCGACGCGGGCCGCGGGGGCGCGGCGGTCACTCGTTGGCCGCGCGCGGACGCTCCTCGTCGGCGTACTGGTCGAACAGCGGAGTGCGGCCGCGCTCGCGGGGGCGGCGGCGGCCGCGGCCGGAGCGGCGGTCCTCCGCGGGGCGGCGGCCGGTGGGTTCCGCGGTGCTGGAGCGGGCCGAGCTCCAGGTGTCCGGGGCGCCGAGGTCGACGCTGTCCCCGGCGCGCGGGGCGACCGGCGCGGTGACGTACGTCGGCAGGGGCACCGGCACGGGCTCCCAGCCCCCGCCCGTGCCCCGGTCGCGCTGCTGGTCGACCCACTCGGCGTGGTCGGTCTGCTCGACCAGCGCGCGGCGGCCCGCCGTGGCCGAGGGCTCGGCGGGCGGGGCGGGCGTGGGCGCCGGGTGGGTGACGGTGTCCTCAAGGGGTGCGGCGGCGGTCACGGGGTCCGGCGCCGCCTGGCGAGGGCGGGGCCTGCCCTCGCGGAGCCGCTGCGCGGCGAGTTCGGCACGGCGCTGGTCCATGGTGAAGGCGAACCGGCGCCGCTCCTGCGTGCGCAGATAGACGATGTACGCGCTGAGCAGCAGGGCGGGCAGGGCCGGGGCCCACAGGAACGCCAGCCCGCCGACGCCCGCGACGACCGCGCCGAGGGTGAAGGCGAGGAAGAGCACCACCGTGGTGCGGCGGCGGCGCGCGAGAACCTTCGAGCGCCGGGCGCGCTCGGCGGCCGACAGGGAGGAGTGCGGCACCCCGGGGGGCGCGCCGGCCTGCTGGTGCGCGCCGGCCGCCTGGTGCGCGGGCGCGCCAAAGGGCCGGGCGTCGACCGTCTCGGTCGGCGCTGCCGGCTCGGGCCCGCGGACGTCCGCGGGCTCGCCGGGGTCCGGCGCGTCGTCGGTCGCGCGCCCTTCCAGACCCTTGGCGTAACGGCGCTCCATGCCCGCCCGTCCGGACAGCAGCCGGATGGCGGTGCTGAAGCGTTCCGTCGGACGGGCTTCATTGAGCTCGTCCTGCCTGCGGAGCCACATCGGCACCAGATAGGCGGCCCAGGCCCCGACGATGACTGCGTAGATGAGGCCACTGCTGCTCACACTTCACACCGTAGAGGGGCGCACGCGAGGGATTCCGCCAATTGGCCCGGTGTGTCGCACGATCCGGCTGATATCTCGAACTTTTTTTGTGATTGTTGGGACCGGAACTTCTCGAATACTGTCAATTGACAGCCAAATTCGAACGTTTATTTCATTTGTGAGAGGTGCTGGGCCGGGACCGGTGCCAGCGCGCCAGCAGCCCGCCCGGGACCTCCTCCGCGGTCAGCGCGTAGACCAGGTGATCGCGCCACGCGCCGTCGATGTGGAGGTAGCCGGGGCGCAGGCCCTCCTCCCGGAAGTCGAGCTTCTCCACCACCCGGCGGCTGGGGAGGTTCTCCGGCCGGATGCACACCTCGACCCGGTGCAGCCCCACGTGGTGGAAGCAGTGGTCGACGGCGAGCGCGACGGCGGTCGGCATGACGCCCCGGCCCGCGACGGCCGCGTCGACCCAGTAGCCGATGTGGGCCGAGCACATCGAGCCCCAGGTGATGCCCGCCACGGTCAGCTGACCGGCCAGCCGGCCCTGATATTCGATGACGAAGGGCAGCATCCGCCCCGCGTGGGCCTCGGCCCGCAGATGGCGGACCATCTGCCGGAAGGTGGGGCGCTGGGTGACCGGGCCGCCGGGCGGGGGCGGCGGGATGGTGGCCTCCCAGGGGCGCAGCCAGTCGCGGTTGCGGCGGTTGACCTCGCGCCAGGCGTGCTGATCGCGCAGTTTGATGGGCCGCAGAAGGACATCGCCGTCCCGCAGCTCGGCGGGCCAGGCGTTCATGCGGGCGTCCTGGGGCCGTCCGCGGGCGGGCGCGGCGGGCGGGGTGTGCCGTCCGCGTCCGTGCCGCCGGGGTGATCGCCGCCGTGGAGCTGGTCCACGGCGTGGCGGAGGATCCGCTCCAGTACGGCCAGGCCGTCGCGGACACCGCCGGTCGATCCGGGCAGGTTCACGATCAGCGTGCGGCCCGCGACCCCGGCGAGGCCCCGGGAGAGCGCGGCCGTGGCGACCTTCGCCAGCCCCTCCGCCCGGATGGCCTCGGGGATGCCGGGGATCTCGCGGTCGAGGACGCGGCGGGTGGCCTCGGGGGTGCGGTCGGTGGGCGAGATGCCGGTGCCGCCCGTGGTGAGCACCACGTCGTACGCCTCCCGCACGGCGTCGCGCAGCGCGGCCTCGACGGGAGCGCCGTCGGGAACCACCAGCGGGCCGTCCACGGCGAACCCGAGGGCTTCGAGCCCGGCGACCAGCAGCGGGCCGCCGCGGTCGGCGTAGACCCCGGCGGCGGCGCGGTTGGAGGCCGTCACGACGAGGGCCCTGCGGACGCCTCCGCCCGCGTGCGTGTCGGTCACTCCCCCGCCCCTTCCCGCTCCGGCCGGGTCCACGGGCCCGACTTGCCGCCGGTCTTCTCCTCCACCCGGACGTCCGTGATCACGGCGCCCTTGTCGACCGCCTTGACCATGTCGACGAGCGTGAGGGCGGCCACCGTGACGGCGGTCAGGGCCTCCATCTCCACGCCCGTGCGGTCGGTGGTCTTCACGGTGGCGATGATCTTGACGGAGTCGTCGTCGACGCTCAGGTCGACCTTGACGCCCGAGACGGCCAGGGGGTGGCACAGCGGGATCAGCTCGGGGGTGCGCTTGGCCCCCATGATGCCCGCGATGCGGGCGGTGGCGAGCGCGTCGCCCTTGGGGACGCCCTCGCCCCGCAGCAGCTCCACGACGCGGGGCGAGACGAGCACCCGGCCGCTCGCCCGCGCGGTGCGGGTGGTGACGTCCTTGGCGGAGACGTCGACCATCCGGGCCGCGCCCGCGCTGTCGAGGTGGGTGAGGCCGGTCGGCCGCGGAAGGGGGTCCTGGGCGCTGCTCATCGTTCTCCTGGTCCGGTCCGTTCGGGCAGACACCGTATCGGGCAGCGAGGGTGACGGAGCAGTGCAGGTGCGGTCAGTCGAGCAGGATCACGTCGAGCTCGGTGCCCGCCTCCACGGAGGTGGTGTCCTCCGGGACGACTATGAGGGCGTTGGCGTCCGCGAGGGCCTTCACCAGATGGGATCCGGCGCCGCCGACGAGCTCGACCGTGCCGTCCTCGTGCCGGGCGCGCAGGAACTGGCGGCGGCCCGCCGGGGAAGAGGCGATGCGCTCGGCGCACACGGCGCGCACGGTCGCGCGGTCATGGGGTTCGAGCCCCATCAGGGCGCGGATCGCGGGCCGGGCGAAGAGCTCGAAGGAGACGTACGAGCTGACGGGGTTGCCCGGCAGGGCCAGCAGCGGGACGCGGTCGGGGCCGATACGGCCGAAGCCCTGCGGCTTGCCCGGCTGCATGGCCAGCCTGCGGAAGGAGACGCTGCCCTCGTCGCCGGCGAGCCCGGAGAGGGTCTCCTTGACCACGTCGTAGGCGCCGACGCTGACGCCGCCGCTGGTGACGACCATGTCGGCGCGGATGAGCTGGTCCTCCAGGGTGGAGCGCAGCGTCTCGGCGTCGTCGGCGACGGCGCCGACGCGATAGGCGATGGCACCGGCGTCACGGGCGCAGGCGGTGAGCACGAAGCTGTTGGAGTCGTGGATCCGGCCGGGGCCCAGCTCCGTGCCCGGCTGGACGAGCTCGCTGCCGGTCGACATGACGACGACGCGGGGGCGGGGCCGCACCCGCACGGTGGCCCGGCCGATCGCGGCGAGCAGGCCGATCTGGGGCGGGCCGAGGACCGTACCGGCGCGCAGGGCCAGGGATCCGGCGGCGACGTCGCTGCCGCGGGCGCGCACATGGGCGCGGGCGGCGGCGGGACGGTGGACGCGGACCTCGCCGGTGGCGCCGTCGGGGGCGTCACTGTGCGCGGTCATGGTGGTGGCGGGCCCGCCGCCGGTGCCGCCGTCGGTCCATTCCACGGGCACGACGGCCTCGGCGCCCGGCGGCAGCGGGGCGCCGGTCATGATGCGGGCGGCCTCGCCGGGGCCCACGGTGGGCAGTTCGCCGCTTCCCGCGGCCACGTCGCCGATCACGGTGAGCACCGCGGGGAACTCCGCGCTCGCGCCCTCGACATCCGCGGTGCGGACCGCGTAGCCGTCCATGGAGCTGTTGTCGAAGGGCGGCAGGGCGGCGGGCACGGTGACGTCCTCGACGAGCACGCAGCCCTGGGCGTCGAGCAGTTGCAGCTCGATCGGCTCCAGCGGCCGGATCCGGCCGAGGACGTCGTCGAGATGCTCGTCCACCGACCAGAGGCGTTCCTCCACCGCGGCCGTGTCAGGGGACGTGCCGGCCGCGGATGTGTCGGCGGTTCTGCTCAAGGTGCTACATCTCCTCGGTGACGTAACGGCGAAGCCAGGCCCGGAAGTCCGGTCCTAGATCTTCACGCTCGCATGCCAGTCTGACAATGGCACGCAGATAGTCACCGCGGTCACCGGTGTCGTAGCGGCGGCCCTTGAAGACCACGCCGTGCACGGGGCCGCCGAGCCCCGGCTCGGCCGCGAGGGCCTGGAGGGCGTCGGTGAGCTGGATCTCGCCGCCGCGGCCGGGCTCGGTCTCGCGCAGCACGTCGAAGACGGCCGGGTCGAGGACATAGCGGCCGATGACGGCGTAGTTGCTGGGCGCCTCGGCGGGCTCGGGCTTCTCCACCAGGCCGGTGACCTCCACGACGTCCTGGACGTCGGTGGGCTTGACGGCCGCGCAGCCGTAGAGGTGGACCTGCGAGGGGTCGACCTCCATGAGGGCGATCACGCTGCCGCCGTGCTTGCGCTGGATGTCGACCATGCGCGACAGGAGGGGGTCGCGGGCGTCGATCAGGTCGTCGCCCAGGAGGACGGCGAAGGGCTCGTTGCCCACGTGCGGGGCGGCGCACAGCACGGCGTGCCCGAGACCCCGGGGGTCGCCCTGGCGGACGTAGTGCATCGTGGCCAGGTCGCTGGACTCCTGCACCCGCGCGAGCCGGGACTCGTCGCCCTTGCGCCGCAGGGCCTCCTCCAGCTCGTAATTGCGGTCGAAATGGTCTTCCAGCGGGCGCTTGTTGCGCCCCGTGATCATGAGGACGTCCGACAGGCCGGCGAGGACGGCCTCCTCCACCACGTACTGGATCGCCGGCTTGTCGACGACCGGCAGCATCTCCTTGGGCGTGGCCTTGGTCGCCGGCAGGAAGCGGGTGCCGAGACCGGCGGCAGGGATGACAGCCTTGCTGATCCGAGGACGCGAATGAGTCATGGGCCGAACACTAACGGTTGAGATTGCGCGGAAGATGAGGCTCCACCGAGTATGACCCGAGACATGGAGTTTGTACGAACAGTGATCAAAAATGAGGGTACGAAGGCCGAGTTGCGGCGTTCTTTCCTTGCGGTGAGAGCAGGGTTGACCATAGATGACCGCGCGGCCGCGGAGGCCGCTCTGGCCCGCCGCGCGCTCGGTCTCCCGGAGCTCGCGGAGGCGGGCACGGTGGCCGCCTATGTCTCCGTGGGGAGCGAGCCGGGGACCCGTGCCCTGATCGACGCCCTGCGCGAGCGGGGCGTACGCGTTCTCCTGCCGGTCCTGCTGCCCGACAACGATCTCGACTGGGCCCGCTACGACGGCCCCGGCCACCTCGTACGCGCCGCCCGCGGCCTCCTGGAGCCCGACGGCGCCCGCCTCGGCCCGGAGGCCGTGACCTCCGCCGACGCGATCCTCCTGCCGGGCCTGGCGGTCGACGGGCGCGGCCTGCGGCTGGGACGGGGCGGGGGGTCGTACGACCGCGTCCTGGCCCGCCTGGCCGCCGGGCGGGCTCCGGTGCGGGTGGTCCTGCTCTACGACTCGGAAGTGGTGACGTCGCTCCCCGCGGAGCCGCACGATCAGCCGGTGGACGCGGCGGTCACACCGTCGGGCGTGCGCCGCTTCGGGTGACGCGGGCTTTCCCCCTGGGGCGCGTGCTCCAGGCCCCACAACACGGCTTCGCCGCGTTGTCCTCAAGCGCCGGACGGGCTGGATATGGCTGAGCTCAGCCATATCCAGCCCGTTGGGGGCACCTCCCAGCGGTAGCTGGGGGAGATTGAGGACGCTCCCCCAGACTTCGTCCGGGGGGACCCCCAAGGGCGCTCCCGCCGCAGGCGGCGAACCGGCCCGCAGTGGGCACCCCAAAGGCTCAGCGCCCAGCGCTACGGCTTCAGAACAAGCTCCGCGTCAGTCCCCTTCTTCACCGCGTCCGCGCTGAACGCCCAAGGAAGAAGCTCACCCTTCGCCCACTTGTCCGTCTGGTCGTAGTAGTGCGCGTTGTACGCGTGCCCGGACGCCCCCGTGAGGTTGATCCACCGCGACTTGTCGAGATCGCCGAGATTGACCACCATGCGCATCGACGGCACCCAGATGACGTCGTAGCCGCCCGCCGCGTTCCAGCCGGCCGCGTTGACCGCGGCCTCGCCGCCGGCGAGGTTCCAGGGGCCGCGGTTGAGCAGCCAGCGCACGATGGCGGGGCCGTCCTTGCCGAGCGTCTGGTTCTTGAGGTTCAGCTGGTGGAGGCGGCCCCAGCTCCAGGAGTTGACGTCCTTGCCCAGCTTGGAGGTGAGCTCCATGCGGGCGTCCTTCATCGCCTGGGCCAGCAGCTCGTCACGGTTGTGCGCGCCGGCGTCGGGGTTGGCACGGGTGCCGTTGGTCTTCCACCACGCGTCGTCCGGCTTGTCGAGGATGTTGCGGACGACCTCGAACCAGCGGTCGCCGCCGTCCGGCTGCGCGGAGTCGGGGTCGCGCTCGCCGCACTCGGTGACGAGCCGGGTGTTGCCGTCGAGGTCCTCCTGCGGCCCGGAGTCGTTGGCCGGGCGGACCCGCAGGCACTGGCCCTTGACCCGCAGCTCCTTGGGCAGCTTGTTGCCGAAGGCGAGCTTGAGGGTGTTGCGCCACACGGCGTTGAAGTACGCGGCGGCCGCGGAGTCGGCCTCCTGGGTGTAGTCCCAGCCCTCCAGGAGCTTCTGCGCCTCGCGGACGTAACTCGTCTCGCGCTCGTTGTCGCCCTTGAGGTCGATCTTCAGCAGGTAGGGGGTCAGCAGCTTGGCGATCTCGCTGGTGTTGTCCATCTGCATCTTCTGCATGTCGTCCGTCGAGATCTTCCCCCCGTCCTTGATCTTCGACTGGATGAGCTCGTTTATCCGCTGGCTGCGGGCGCCGTAGCCCCAGTCCGAGGTCAGCTGGTAGGGGTACTTCTTGTCGGCGACGGCCTGGTTGGCGGTGACGATGTAGCCGCTCTTGGGGTTGTAGTCCCAGGGCAGCTCGGCCTGCGGAATGGTGCCGGTCCACTTGTAGGCCGGGTCCCAGCCGGGCGCGGGGTAGCGGCCGTCGCCCTTGCGGACGGGGATGCGGCCGGGCGCCTGGTAGCCGATGTTGCCCTCGGTGTCGGCGTAGATGAGGTTCTGCGAGGGCACCTCGAACTCGGCGGCGGCCGCGCGGAACTCCTTGAAGTCCTTGGCGCGGTTCAAATCCAGCAGGGCGTCCATGCTCTTGCCGGCGTCGAGCGCCGTCCAGCGCAGCGACACGGCGTAGCCCTCGGCGCGGTCGGGCGCGGGGTCCTGCACGGGCGCGTCCTGGCCGACCTTGCCCAGCTCGTCGTTGCGGTCGGAGACCACCGGTCCGCTGTTGGTGGAGCGGACGGTGAACTCACGGCTCTTGCCGCCCGCGACCTTGATGGTCTCCTTGCGGGTGGCGAAGGGGACCTGCTTGCCGTCGTAGAGGTAGGTGCCGGCGGTGACCTTCTCCAGATAGAGATCGGAGACGTCGGCGCCGAGGTTGGTCATGCCCCAGGCGATGTTCTGGTTGTGGCCGATGACCACGCCCGGCATGCCGGCGAAGGTGTAGCCGGCCACGTCGTACGGGCAGGCGGCGCTGGCCTTCGTGCAGTGCAGGCCCATCTGGTACCAGAGCGAGGGCATCTGGGGCGCCAGGTGCGGGTCGTTGGCCAGCAGCGGCTTGCCGGTGGTCGTGTACTTCCCGGAGACGACCCAGGAGTTGGACCCGATGCCGTTGCCGGAGGGGCCGAGCAGCGCCGGGATCTTGTCGAGGGTGTTGGAGAGCGAGGACAGGCCGCTGCGCAGCCCGCCGCCGGCGCTGCCGCCGGTGGTGGGGTTGGCCGAGCCCGTGCCCCCGGTGGTCCCGCCGGTGGCGCCGTTCGCCCCGCCGGCCGTGCCTCCGGTGGCACCGCTCGCGCCGCCCGCGGCCGTGCCGCCCGGCTTGCCGTTGGTGCCCGCCGTGCCGTTCGCACCGGCCGTGCCGCCGGCCTGCGTGCTCTCGGAGGGGGTGGCCTTGGGGTCGAACGCCTTGGTGAGCGGGTCGACCCCGCCGCCGTCGACGATCGGCTTGTTCCGGTCGTACGGGTAGGCGGGGTAGAGCTGGTCGATCTGCTTGGGGCTCAGCCGGGTCGCGGCGAGCGAGCGGTCGATCTCGTCCTGCATGTTGCCGCGCAGGTCCCAGGCCATGGCCTTCAGCCAGGCGACGGAGTCGACCGGCGTCCACGCCTCGGGCTTGTAGTCGTTCTTGAACGACAGGGCCGCGTACTCGACGGACAGCGACTTGCCCTGGTGGTCCTTGAGGTAGGCGTTGACTCCGTCGGAGTACGCCTGGAGGGCCTTCTTCGTGCCCGCCGACAGCTTGGTGTCGTACTCCTCCTGCGCGACCTTCCGCCAGCCCATGGTGCGGACGAAGGCGTCGGTCTCCACCTGGCCCTCGCCGAACATCTCGGACAGGCGGCCCGCCGTCAGATGCCTGCGGACGTCCATCTCCCAGAACCGGTCCTGCGCCTGGACGAAGCCCTGGGCGCGGAAGAGGTCCTCGGCGGAGTCCGCGTAGATCTGCGGGATGCCGTTCCCGTCGCGCGCGACCCTCACCTGTCCGGAAAGCCCCTTGAGCTGGAGCGTGCCGCTGGTCTCCGGGAAGGAGGCGCGGACCGTACTGACGCTCCAGTACGCGCCGAAGCCGACGCCCGCCACGAGCAGCAGCACAAGGGTGATCACGAGCAGGCGGGCGCGGCGGCCTTTCTTCTTACCGGACTTCTTCTTGCCGGAAGGGCCGGTCTTGTTGGCGGGCATCGCTGTCCTTAGAGGGGCAGGGTGGTCCTGGAGTGCTGAAGCAACCATAGGCGCAGCGCTCCGGACAGCCGGACGCGGAGTCCGGCGGGACAGTGACATGCGTCGCTGTGGCCGCTATCACGCGTCAAGAACCCGTAAAATATTAGGTTAGGAAATGAAGTTCCGGTCGGCCGGAGGAACGTTTCGGCCGATATCCGTGGAAAGACTCGTGAAGGGACCGGCCCCTGACTGTCCACCACCTCAACGAACTCCTGCTGATCTGCTCTCTGGTGCTGCTCGTCGCAGTGGCGGCGGTACGGATCTCTTCGCGCAGCGGGCTCCCCAGCCTGCTCATCTATCTGGGCATAGGCGTCGCCATCGGCCAGGACGGCATCGGCGTCCACTTCAACGACGTCGGCCTGACCCAGGTGATCGGCTATGCGGCACTGGTCGTGATCCTCGCCGAGGGCGGCCTCGGCACGAAGTGGCACGAGGTCAGACCGGCGCTGCCGTCGGCCGCCGTGCTCTCCACCCTCGGCGTCGCCCTCAGCGTGGGCATCACCGCCTCGGCCGCGCACTATCTGGCCGGCATGGACTGGCGGCAGGCCCTGATCATCGGCGCCGTGGTGTCCTCGACGGACGCGGCGGCCGTTTTCTCCGTGCTGCGCAACGTCCCGCTGCCCGCCCGGCTGACGGGTGTCCTGGAGGCCGAATCGGGCTTCAACGACGCCCCCGTCGTCATCCTGGTCGTCGCCTTCTCGGCGGCCGGACCGGTCGACCACTGGTACGTCCTGGTCGGCAAGATCGCGCTGGAGCTGGCCATCGGCGCGGCCATCGGCCTCGCGATCGGCTTCCTCGGCGCGTACGGCCTGCGGCACGTGGCCCTGCCCGCCTCCGGCCTCTACCCGATCGCGGTGATGGCCATCGCGACCGCGGCCTACGCGGGCGGCGCGCTCGCCCACGGCTCCGGCTTCCTGGCCGTCTATCTGGCCGCGCTGATACTGGGCAACGCCAAACTCCCGCACTGGCCGGCCACCCGCGGCTTCGCCGAGGGGCTCGGCTGGATCGCCCAGATCGGCATGTTCGTCCTGCTCGGCCTGCTCGTCACCCCGCACGAACTGGGTGACGACATCCTGCCCGCGCTCATCGTCGGCCTGGTGCTGACCGTGGTCGCCCGGCCGGTGTCGGTGTTCCTGAGCACCGCGCCCTTCCGCACGCCCTGGCAGGAGAAGGCCCTGCTGTCCTGGGCGGGGCTGCGCGGCGCGGTGCCGATCGTCCTGGCCACCATCCCCATGGTGGCCGGGGTGAACGACTCCCGGACGATCTTCAACATCGTCTTCGTGCTCGTGATCGTCTACACCCTGGTGCAGGGCCCGACACTGCCCTGGCTCGCCAGGCGGCTGCGGCTGGGCGAGACGGAGCCGGAGGACCTGGGCATCGAATCGGCGCCCCTGGAGCGGCTGCGCGGCCACCTGCTGTCCGTCTCCGTCCCCGAGGGGTCGAAGATGCACGGCGTGGAGGTCGGGGAGCTGCGGCTGCCCGCCGGGGCCGCGGTCACCCTCGTCGTACGCGACGGCAAGAGCTCCGTACCGGGGCCCACGACCGTGCTGCGCCTGGGCGACGAGCTGCTGGTGGTGGCCACCGACCCGGTGCGCGACGCGGCGGAGAAACGGCTGCGGGCCGTGAGTGAGGGAGGCAAGCTTGCGGGCTGGCTGGGGACACCCGGTACGCTGAAGGGGAAGTAACCTCGTTATTTCCACGTTATTTCCCCATTTTCGAACCAACTCTGCCTGATGCAGGGCTGGCGCGACCGCACGGCGGCCGCGGTCGCGCGACACAAGGCGGCCGGCACGGCATCTACCACGGTCCTGCGCGAGAGGACAGCTCTCGGCGCGCTCCGTGCGGCATCCCGTGCGGTGGGCGCTACCAGGCGGCGGAAAGGCCCGGCCGTGGCATCCACGGTCAACGACCACGCCGAGGCGCGACCCGGATACGGCCAGCTGCTGCGCACGCGCGGCGCCTGGACGTTCCTGCTTCCCGGCTTTCTGGCCCGGCAGCCCTTCGCGATGCTGACCATCGGCATCCTGCTGCTGGTCGAGCACACCACCGGCTCGTACGGCACGGCGGGCGCCGTCTCGGCGACCGCCGGTGTCGCGATGGCACTGTTCGCCCCGCAGAGCGGCAAGCTCGCGGACCGCTTCGGACAGGGCAGGGTGCTGCTGCCCGGCGTGGTCGTGCACGCCGCGGCGATCTCCCTGCTGATCACCCTGGCGCTGGCGGACGCACCGCTGTGGGCGCTGTTCGCCGCGGCGGTGCCCGCCGGCGCGTCCACCCCGCAGATCGGCCCGATGGTCCGGGCCCGCTGGGCGGCCAAGCTGGACGGCTCGCCGCTGATGTCCACGGCGGCGGCCTTCGAGTCGGTCACCGACGAGTTCACCTTCGTGATCGGCCCGGTGCTGGCCACCGCGCTGTGCACCGGCGTGCACCCGGCCGCGGGTCTGATCACCGAGGCGGTCCTGACGCTCGTCGGCGGCCTTCTCTTCGCCTCCCAGCGGCGCACCGAGCCCCAGCCGAGCCGCGCGGGCTCCGGGAGCCGCCAGAAGGCCGCCTCGGCGCTCTCCGTGCCCGGCGTCCGCGTTCTCGCGATCGCCTTCCTGGGCATCGGTTCCGTCTTCGGCGGCATGCAGGTGTCGATGACGGCCTTCACCAAGGAGCTCGGCGAGCCGGGGCTCAACGGCCTGATGTACGGCACGTTCGCGGCCGGAAACATGATCGCGGGCATCGTCTGCGGCGCCATCGCCTGGAAGGTCAGCCCGCAGCGCCGCCTGCTGCTCGCCTACCCGCTGCTGGCACTGGCCACCACCCCGCTGTGGGCCGCGCACGCGCTGCCGCTGCTGGGCGGGCTCGGCCTGCTCGTCGGCCTGTGCATCGCCCCGGCGCTCATCACCGGCTACACGCTGGTGGAGTCGCTGGTCCCGCCGACGGCCCGTACGGAAGCCTTCACCTGGCTCACCGGCGCCGTCGGTCTCGGCCAGGCGGCCGGTGCCAGCGTCGGCGGCCGGGTCATCGACTCGCACACCGCAAGCTCGGGCTTCCTGATCCCGCTGGTCGGCACCTTCCTGGCCCTGGCGGTCCTGCTCACGCTGCGCAAGGCGCTCACCCCGAAGAGCGAATCGCTCATCGCCGCACGTGGGGTGGGTCACCGCGAGGCCGTATCGGTGGACTGACGCGCCGGAATACTGCACTATGGAGCGTCGTTAGCACTCATTGAGTGAGAGTGCCAGGAGGATCAAGTGCCGACTTACCAGTACCAGTGCACCGAGTGCGGCGAGGGCCTCGAGGCGGTGCAGAAGTTCACCGATGACGCCCTGACCGTCTGCCCGAGCTGTGACGGACGCCTGAAGAAGGTGTTCTCCGCGGTCGGCATCGTCTTCAAGGGCTCCGGCTTCTACCGGAACGACAGCCGCGGCTCGTCGTCCAGCAGCAGCCCGGCGAAGACGTCCACGTCCTCGTCCGCCTCGAAGAGCGGCTCGGACTCCTCGTCGGCCTCTTCCTCGACGTCCTCCTCCTCGGCGTCCTCGACCTCGTCGTCGAGCGCCGCCGCGTCGAGCAGCACGTCCGCCGCCTGAGGCACCACCACAGCGCACCGGAGCCCGCGACCCCTCCCCGAGGGCTCGCGGGCTCCTGCCGTTCCGGGGTGCGCCGTTAGGGTGGCCGCATGGTCGAGATCGGTACCGCACAGGCGGACATAGGCGTGATCGGCGGGTCGGGGTTCTACTCCTTCCTGGAGGAAGTGACCGAGGTCACGGTCGAGACGCCCTACGGGTCGCCCAGCGACTCGCTCTTCATCGGTGAGCTGGCCGGGCGCAAGGTCGCCTTCCTGCCCCGCCACGGACGCGGCCACCATCTGCCTCCGCACCGCATCAACTACCGGGCCAACCTGTGGGCCCTGCGCTCCGTCGGCGTGCGCCAGGTGCTCGGCCCCTGCGCGGTCGGCGGGCTGCGGCCGGAGTACGGGCCGGGCACCCTGCTCGTGCCCGACCAGCTCGTGGACCGCACCAAGAACCGCGTCCAGACCTTCTTCGACGGCGAGCCCCTGCCCGACGGCTCGGTGCCCAACGTCGTCCACACCACCTTCGCCGACCCCTACTGCCCCGCCGGCCGCGCCGTCGCCGTGGCCGTCGCCCGCGGCCACGGCTGGAACCCCGTCGACGGCGGCACCATGGTCGTCATCGAGGGCCCCCGCTTCTCCACCCGCGCCGAATCCCGCTGGCACGCCGCGCAAGGCTGGTCGGTCGTCGGCATGACCGGCCACCCGGAAGCGGTGCTCGCCCGCGAGCTGGGCCTCTGCTACACGTCCATGTCGCTGGTCACCGACCTCGACGCGGGGGCGGAAACCGGTGACGGGGTCTCGCATGACGAGGTGATGCGGGTCTTCGGGGAGAACGTGGGGCGTTTGCGGGAGGTCTTGTTCGCGGCGGTTTGCGCGTTGCCGGAGACGGGGGATCGGGCTTGTTTGTGTACGGGGGTTCATGAGGGGTGGGAATTGGGGATTTCGCTGCCGTAGGTCTGGGGCGGGGTGTTTGTGGGGTTCGCCGTTGCCGGGTGCGGGTTTCGTTGCCGCTTGCGGCGGGAGCGCCGTTGCCTTGTGCGGGGTTCGTTGCCGCCTGCGGCGGGAGCGCCGTTGCCTTGTGCGGGGTTCGTTGCCGCCTGCGGCGGGAGCGCCGTTGCCTTGTGCGGGGTTCGTTGCCGCCTGCGGCGGG
>NZ_JBVHLW010000013.1:0-62306 GCF_055558795.1 Streptomyces sp. NPDC025618
CCTCACGCTCACGCTCGGACAACACCAGCTCGGCCAACCGCGGCCCCGGACGCCCCATGCATATCAAACGACGCATCAACGACTCAGGTCACTAGGGCCAATACCGCTGTTTTAAGGGGTTCTCTGGGGTCTGCTGGTGGGTTTGGTGGGTGGCATCAGGGTGACGGTGTGAGCCGGTGGTGGGGGTGGGTTGCGGTGGTGGGGGTGTTTGAGGTGCCAGTTGGACATCTTGCGTTTGATGACGCGGGGGTTGGCTCGTGGCCGTCGGGGCGGCAGGAGCCGTTCCAGCAGTTCACAGCCGGTGTGTATCAGTGCCTGCTTCAGTCGTGAGGGGGAAAGTGCCGCCTGGCCGGTCACGTGGCGGCGGGCGGCGTTGAGGGTGCGGGTGAAAGAGATCCGGTCGGGGTCGAGTCCGGCCTGGTGGGCCGTGTGGTGCATGACATCTCTCAGCGCGTGGTGGACCAGGAGGAGTCCGTAGATCTCCTGCTCGATGCCGTCCGGGTGGCGTGAGCGCAGGACGAGTTGGTGTCCGCCCTGATGGGTCTTGATCTCGTCGAGGGTGTTCTCGATCTCCCACCGCTGGTGGTAGAGGGCGGCGAGCTCGGCCGCGGGAGCCCGGTCTGGGTCGCGAACGGTGGTGACGAGGCGGTGAGACTGTCTCCTCACCGCATTCTTGCGGACCCGCCACAGCAGGTCGGCGCCTGTGTCCGCGGCGGCTCGCCACAGTGCGAAGCCGGTGATGCCCCGGTCGGCGAGCACCAGCATGCCCGGCCCGAGCCGGTGAAGCAGTCCGGGGATCAGGTGCTGTTCGTGGACCGACAGCGGTCCGGTGGCCGCGGCGAACACCGCGTGCGTGCCGCACTCGACCAGGGCGGCGACCCTTACCTGTGGATACGCGCTTTTCTGCTGTCCGCGGCCCCAGCCGGGCCGACCGAAGAAGTCCGCGTTCGCGTCGGTGTCCGGGATATCGAAGGCGGTGCCGTCCACCGCGACCAGTCTCCACTGCCGGTACCAGGCACCCGGCAGTGTCCTGGCCGGCCACCGGCTGGCAGACACGGCCGAACAGCACCTTCAACGGCTCCGGCCCCAGCCGCGCGCGGGCCCGGCCGATCGCCCCGGTCGTCGGCACCCGCCACGGCTTCTCCCACCGCCGGGCCCGCTCCAGCCCTTGAGTCAGCAACCTGGCGACTTCCTCATAACCCTGCCCGGAGAACAGGCACATCGCCAGCGCGAAGTACACCACCACCCGGGCCGGCAGCAGCCGGGACCGCTGTTCCACCCGCCCGCACTCAGCAACCACCTCATCCACCAGCTCCGGTGGGAACACCCGTGTCAGCACCCTCAGCCCGGTCCGACAGCCGCTCACCCGACGACGACTTCACCTGCCCAGGCCTCGGCACACCACACCCAACGACCAACCACCAGCAAAGTCGCCGGTATTGCCACTAGTTGGTACCTGCGCGGCCAGCGGCCTGCATCCGCCGAAACCTCTCGCATGTTTCGGTCACATCCCCCGGAACCGAGCCGGGTCGGCGTCCCAGGCCGCGGTAAGCGTAACGCGAGTGTGGAGCAAGCAAGGGCAAATCGCTTGATTCCGGACGGTTTACTGCGGTGGTGTTTCGGCCTCGTGGCAACTCGGGCCACAGCCTGGCCCCGGCCACCAGGTGCGGACCAGAATGATGACACCGCACCCCGGTAACTCACGTTCCGTTTCCCCCAGAAGGCTTCACGGCACATGCTCACCTCCCTCGGATCCCGCGCCCCCGCGGCGCACTTCTCGCATCTGGTGAGGAGGTGGCCCGCATGCTGCGTCAAGTGACCCGCAAGGCGGCCGGCTGGTTTCTGATGATCGCGATCGCGACCAACGCGACGTATTTCCTTGCCAGTTGGTTCCTCGATCCCCGCTCGAACTACCAAGGTCTGAGGCCCGCCCGCAGCGAGGCGCAGATCGACGTGGCGCTCGCGCCGTACAACCTCGACCCGCGCGTACCCGTGGTACACCGCTGGTGGGACTGGCTCACCTCGGTGGTCCTGCGGTTCGACTGGGGCAAGTCCCCTACCGGTGTCTCCGTGAACGGGGAGATCGGCTACCGGTCGCTGGTCAGCGCCGAGCTGGTCCTCGCCGCCACGGTCCTGTCCGTCGTGGTCGGCGTCGCGCTCGGCGTGTACACCGCGTCCCGGCAGTACGGCTGGGCCGATCGCGTCTCGCAGGCCGTATCCATCGTGGTGTTCAACATCCCGGCCTCCGTCGCCGCGCTCGCCGTGGTCTTCGTCGCCATCTGGCTGAACCAGCACGCGGGGCTGCACTTCCTGTACGTGGCCGGGGAGAACTCCCCCGATGTGCAAGGCCTGTTGCCGACGATTGGCGACCGTCTGCTGCACCTGATCCTGCCCACGCTGACGCTGACCCTGATGGGATACGTCGGCTATCACCTGACGCAGCGCTCGCTGCTGCTCGACACCATCAACGCCGACTTCGTCCGTACCGCGCAGGCCACCGGGCTCACCCGGGCCCAGGCGGTCCGCCGGCACGCCCTGCGCACGGCGCTCATCCCGACGGCGACGTCCGTGGCGTTCAGCGTGCCCGCCGTCTTCACCGGCGCCATCATCACGGAGACCGTCTTCGGCTGGAACGGCATGGGCCGCTATTTTGTGCAGACCATCAGCAAGAACGATGTGCACGGAGCGGTGGCGACGGCCGCCTTCGCCGCGGCCCTGACCGCGATAGGCGCGATCCTCGCGGACATCGCCACGGTCTTCCTCGACCCCCGGGTACGGGTGAGCTGACGTGACATCAGATCTGTCGAACGGCGCCCCCGCGCCGTCGCCCCTGGGCCAGGTGCCCGACGCGGCACTGCTTACCGTACCGCGCGACAAGCGGCGCATCGGTCTGGGCCGGCTCTATCTGAGGCGCTTCCTGCGCAACCGCCGCGCGGTCGCGGGGGTGGTGATCCTGCTGCTGCTCCTGCTGTTCAGCGTGTTCGGCGGCCTGTTCACCTCCTACAGCTACTCCGCCCCCGACTTCGCCGCGCTCACCCAGCCCCCCAGCGCCGAGCACTGGTTCGGCACCAATCAGGGCGGCAACGACATCTACGCCTCGGCCGTGCACGGGCTCCAGCGCTCGTTGGCGATCGCGGTGAGCGTCTCGGTCCTGACCCTGGTCCTGGCGGCGGTCATCGGCTCCGGCGCGGCGTACTTGGGCGGCCGGGTCGAGAAGGCGACCCTCGCGGTCATCCACTTCCTGCTCATCGTCCCCTCGTTCCTCATCCTCGCCCTGGTCTCACACCAGCTGGCCGGTGACTGGCGGGCCCTCATCGTCGTGCTCACCGTGTTCGGCTGGATGTCCACGGCCCGGGTGATCTGGTCGGTGTCGACGTCGCTGCGCGAACGCGACTACGTGACCGCGGCCGAGTTCATGGGGGTGCGCCCGCTGCGCATCATCGTGCGTCACATCATTCCCAACCTCGGTTCGCTCCTGATCGTGAACCTGACGCTGGGTGTGGTCGCGACCGTGCTCAGCGAAACCGCGCTGTCGTTCCTCGGGTTCGGCGTCCAGACCCCGGATGTGTCGCTCGGCACCATGCTCGCCGCCGGTGCGGGCACGGTGACCAGCGCGCCCTGGCTGTTCGCCTTCCCCGCGGGTCTGGTCGTGCTGCTCACCGTGTCGATGACGTTCATCGCCGACGGGCTGCGCGACGCCCTCGACCCCACGTCCGTGACCGGCGCGGCAGGAGGCCGTCGATGACCCTTACGAGCACCCTCACCGACCCGGCACCCCCCACCGGCACCGCCCCCGTCCTGTCGGTACGGGACCTGCGGATCTCCTTCCCCTCCGAGGCGGGCCCTGTCGAGGCGGTGCGCGGGGTCGGCTTCGACCTGCTGCCCGGCCGGACCCTGGGCATCGTGGGCGAGTCCGGCTCGGGCAAGTCGGCCACCGCCATGGGCATCATGGGCCTGCTGCCGCCGTCCGCCACGATGCGCGGCGAGGTGCTGCTCGGCGGACGTGACCTGGTCGGCCTCGGCGACAAGGACCTGTCCGGTGTGCGTGGTAAGTCCATCGGCATGGTCTTCCAGGACCCGCTGTCCGCGCTCACCCCGATCTACTCCGTGGGCCGGCTGCTCTGCGACGCCCTGCGGGTCCACCAGAACCTGACCAAGCAGGCGGCCTGGGAGCAGGCGGTCGAGCTGCTCGACCTCGTCGGCATCCCCGATCCGCGCGAGCGGGCCCGCTCCTACCCGCACGAGTTCTCCGGCGGCATGCGCCAGCGGGTCGTCATCGCCATGGCGATCGCCAACAAGCCGTCGGTGCTCGTGGCCGACGAGCCCACCACCGCGCTCGACGTCACCGTGCAGGCTCAGATCCTCGATGTGCTGCGCCTCGCACAGGAGGAGACGGGCGCGGGCCTGGTTCTCATCACCCATGATCTGGGGGTCGTCGCCGGGTACGCGGACGACATCGCCGTCATGTACGCGGGCCGCTTCGTGGAGCGCGCGGGCGTCGACGAGCTGTTCCGCCGCCCGACGATGCCGTACACCGCGCGCCTGCTCGCCGCCGTGCCGACCGTGGACAGCGGTGTGCACCGGCCGCTCGCCGCGATCGGCGGGGAGCCGCCCACCCCGGCGGATCTCCCGCCCGGATGCCCCTTCGCGAGCCGCTGCGCCGTCGCCCTGGACGCCTGCCGCGTCGAAGAGCCCGCCCTGCGCGAGGTCACGGGGCACGGGCACGTGGCCTGCCTGCGCGCCGAGGAGATCGCCGACGGGACGCTCGATCCCGCCGGGTCCGACGGCGCCGCGGACGAGCACCCGGGCTCCGTGCGCACCGGGACCGGTGACGTGGTGCTCCGTGTCGAGGACCTCGTCAAGACGTTCCCCATCACCAAGGGTGCGCTCCTCAAGCGCCGTGTCGGCACGCTCCACGCGGTGAACGGGGTGAGTTTCGAGCTGCGGGCCGGCGAGACCCTGGGTCTGGTGGGCGAGTCGGGTAGCGGCAAGACCACGACGCTCCTGGAAGTCCTCCGGCTCAGGCGACCCGAGAGCGGGCGGATCGAGATCGCCGGAACCGAGGTGGGCACGGCCCAATCCGCCGCAGGAGTGAGGGAGCTGCGGCAGAACGTCCAGATCGTGATGCAGGATCCGCTCGGCGCCCTCGACCCCCGGCTCCCCGTCTTCCAACTGCTCGCCGAGCCCCTGCAGGCCATCGGCCGGGACCGGGGCGCGATCCGCAGGCGCGTCCACGAGCTGCTGGCACTGGTCGGCCTCGACGAGTCGGTGGGCGACCGCTTCCCGGCCACCCTCTCCGGAGGGCAGCGCCAACGCATCGGCATAGCGAGGGCGTTGGCGACCGAGCCCAAGCTGCTCGCCCTCGACGAGCCCCTCTCGGCCCTGGACGTGTCGGTGCAGGCCGGGGTGATCAACCTATTGGCCCGGCTCAAGCGCGAACTCGGTCTGGCCTATCTGGTGGTGGCCCACGACCTGGCCGTCGTGCGGTACATCTCCGACCGCATCGCGGTGATGTATCTGGGCCACATCGTCGAGACCGGTGACACCGAGACGCTCTTCTCCGACCCGAAGCACCCCTACACCCGGGCCCTGCTTTCGGCGATCCCGGTGCCCGACCCAGAGCGTGAACGCAAGCGTGAACGCGTCGTGCTGCGCGGGGAGTTGCCGAGTGCGGCCCGGCCGCCCGCGGGCTGTGTCTTCGCCGACCGCTGCCCGCTGTACCAGCTGGCCGGCGAGGACGTACGGCAGCGCTGTCGCACGGAACGGCCCGCGCCGAGCGTCGTGGCCGGACAGCCCGGTCACGAGTACGCCTGTCACGCGGCCTGAGCCGCCCCGGCCCCGGATACCCCGGGCCCTCTCCCGCTGATGCGCGCCCACCGAGCCCCCGAACCGAAGAGTCATCCCTACCCGGAGGAACCGACCCCGCAATGCGTTCAAGACTGGCCCTGCCCATCGCCCTCATCGCCGCCGTATCCGTCGCCGCCACCGCGTGCCAGTCCTCCTCCGGGAAGAACTCTTCGGACGCGGCCGCGAAGGACGCCCCCAAGGCGGCGTCGTCGGTCGCCGACTACAACCCGCAGCCGTACGACAACATCAAGGACGGCGGCACCTACACCACCGCCGGCACCTTCGACGACCAGGGCAACCCGTTCAACGTGAACGCGACACTCACCGCGACGCGGGTGTGGTCCTGGTACAACGCCGACGCCATCACCTACTCCCCGACGGGCGAGGTGCAGTACAACCCGGACTACTACAGCGATGTGAAGGTGTCCGTCGAGGGCGGCCACCAAAAGGTCGTCCTGACCATCAACCCGAAGGCCGTCTTCAACGACGGCACCCCGATCGACTGGACCGCGATCGAGGCCACCTGGAAGGCCAACAACGGGTCCGACAAGGCCTTCGCGGCGTCCACAACCGTCGGCTACGACGGCATCACCTCGGTGGAGAAGGGTGTGGACGCCAAGCAGGCCGTCATCACCTTCAAGGGCGTCGACGCCTCCTGGTCCAGCCTGTTCACCACCTTCCTGCACCCGAAGGCCGCCACGGTCGACAACTTCAACCAGGCCTACGTCAAGAAGGCCCACCCCGAGTGGGGCGCGGGCCCCTACACGGTCGGCTCGTGGGACGAGCATTCGGGCAACATCACCTTCGTGCGCAACCCGAAGTGGTGGGGCAAGAAGGGCAAGCTCGACAAGCGCGTGTACGTCAACCTGGAGCCGGCGGCCGCGGTCAACGCTTTCAAGAACGGCCAGCTCGACTACACCTCCGCCGTGGACGCGGAGAGCCTCAAGCAGATCAAGGGCCTGGCCGGCACGGAGATCCGCAGCGGCGGCAGCCCCTTCGAGTACTCGCTGAACTTCAACACCAAGTCACCGATCCTGTCGGAGAAGGCGGTCCGCCAGGCCATCCAGGAGAGCATCGACCGCCCCCAGATCGCGAAGATCCAGTTCCAGGGCCTCGACTACAAGGAGCCGCTGCCGGGTTCCGCCGTGCTGCACAGCTTCCAGAAGGGGTACCAGGACAACGTCTCGGCCGTGCTGAAGTACTCGCCGGACGACGCCAAGAAGACGCTGGACGCCGCGGGCTGGAAGCCGGGGAGCGACGGCGTGCGCGTGAAGGACGGCAAGAAGCTGGAGGTCGGCTACACGCTGCTCGGCGACGACGCGCTGGGCAAGGCGACGGCCGGCGCGCTGACCGAGATGCTCAAGCACATCGGCGCCCGCCTCGTCATCAAGAAGGCCGACAACGCGGACTTCTCCAAGATCCTCAGTGAGCGCGACTTCGACCTCTTCCTGTCGGGCAACCGCTCCATGGACCCGTTCGCCGCCCGCGACCTGTGCGACTACTACTGCTCGGACCACGACTCCAACATCACCGGCTCGGGTACGCCAGAGCTGAACAAGGAGATCACCGCCACCATGGAGATAGCCGATCTGGACGCGCAGAACGCGGCGATCAACAAGGTCGAGCAGAAGGCGCTCCAGGAGTACGCCTTCCTGCCGCTGTTCAGCGGTCCTTCGACGTACGGCGTGAAGAAGGGACTGGCCAACGTGGGCGCGACCATCTTCTACAGCCCCCTCCCGGAGACGGTCGGCTGGCAGAAGTAGCCCGTGCTCCGGCCCCGAACCCCGCTCCGACTGGACCTACCTCTGGTCGGCGCCGGGGCGGTTCCGTCCGGGTCGCTCGGCGGAGCTCCTCGGTCCTGCACGGCCTACGGGACCTACAGGCCCTTGGGGCCGTACAGGGGAAACGGATGGCCCGCGGTCAGCGCCCAATAGCGGTCGCCGTACGACCAGTTCCACCACTCCGTCGGGTAGTTCACCAGGCCCGCGGCCGAAAGCGCCGCTCCCAGCACAGCGCGGTGCTCGCGCGCCTCGACGCCGATAATGTCGTCCGGCCGGGAGCCGGTCTGGTTCTACACGTGTCCGCAGGAGACGCGGCGCGGGCGCTGCCCCGAGTGCGGGAGCCGGCTGTGCGCCCTGGCGGCGGAAAGTCCGCCATCCTGCGTACCATCGCAGCGTCGGGCCCCGGCCGCCCATCGTCCTCGAAGAGGTCAACGCCACCATGAAACAGCTGGCCCGCTACTGGGAGAGAATCCGCGAGGCCGGCGACCCCAAGACCTCCCCGGCCATCGACGCCCTCGCCGAAATCCTCTTCATGGGCCGCCAAGTACACCTGCACGTTCTGCTCGTCGCCCAGTCCGCAACCGCCCGCGCTCTCGGTGGCCCCGAAATGCGCGAGAACTTCGCCACCCGCATCCTGGCCCGCTACACCCAGAACGCCTGGCGCATGCTCGTCCCCGAAGTACACCCCACGCCCAAGAGCACCCAGCACATGGGATGCGCCCAGGTGGTCCTCGGCGGCATCGCGCACGAGACCCAGGTACTGTTCATGACTCACGCCGAGGCCCACGCCTGGGCGATGGGTGTGAAAAGCAGTACGACTCCAGTCGTGTTACCGAAAAAGACGGTTCCACCGGGGCTCGCAACCGGCCTCGCGCCAGGGCTGGCGGGGATGACGATTCGCTGTGAAGTGCCGCGAGCCACCTCGCTGCCACGTAGGCGGAAACCAATAGGCATTCGGGGTTCTGGCCGGGTCGGTGCGGTGTGCTCGCCGAACTCCCATTGCCTGACCGCCCTCCACCACTCACCCCTGGTTGCTACACTGACCCGGAACTGATCACGCGTCGAGGAGACCGGACATGGTGGCGGACGACGACATCTCCGGGTGAGATACCCGGACCGGACAGGCCATCGGCAGGTGCGCGGAAGCGCCGCCGCAGTGGCTTCGTCTGTCGTCCCCCTCTTCCCCCTGTCTGATGCCGAGGCAGAGGTGTCACCCCTGCCTCCTTCCTCACGAGGTCACCTCCATGTCCAACGTTTCCGTCGTCTGCTCGAACCTGTCCTTCGCCTGGCCCGACGACACCCCCGTCTTCCAGGACCTGTCCTTCGCCCTCGGCTCCGGCCGTACCGGCCTCGTCGCACCCAACGGCACCGGCAAGAGCACCCTGCTCAAGCTCGTCACCGGTGACCTGCGGCCCCGCACCGGGTCCGTCTCCGTGGCCGGCACCCTCGGGTACCTGCCGCAGAGCCTCCCACTGACCGGTGACCTCACCGTCGCCGACGTGCTGGGCATCGCCGCGATCATCCGGGCCATCGACGCCGTGGAGTCGGGAGACGTCGACGAGAAGCACTTCACCACCATCGGCGACGACTGGGATATCGAAGAGCGCACCCGCGTCCAGCTGGACCGCCTGGGCCTGGGCGGCCTCGCGCTGGAGCGTACGCTGAGTACCCTCAGCGGCGGCCAGGTCATCACCCTCGGGCTCGCCGCCCAACTGCTCAAGCAGCCGGACGTGTTGCTGCTCGATGAACCTACCAACAACCTCGATCTCGCCGCCCGGCGCAAGCTCTACGACGTGCTGGGGGACTTCAACGGCTGCCTGCTCCTGGTCAGCCACGACCGTGCCCTCCTCGACCGCATGGAACGCATCGCCGAACTCGACCGAGGCGAACTCCGGTTCCACGGAGGCAACTTCACCGCGTACGAGGAAGCCGTCCGCGCCGAACAGGAAGTCGCCGAGAAGAACGTCCGCAACGCCGAACAGGAGCTCAAGCGGGAGAAGCGCGAGATGCAACTGGCCCGCGAACGTGCCGAACGGCGACAGAGCAATGCCGCCCGCAACCTGAAGAACGCTGGTCTGCCCCGTATCTTCGCCGGCAACATGAAGCGTGGCGCACAGGAGTCCGCCGGGCGGGCCGGGCAGATGCACGCGGGCCGGGTCAACGAGGCGGCGGTCAGGCTGGACGAGGCCGGGCGCGCCCTGCGGGAGGAACAGCGCATCACCGTGGACCTGCCCGCCACCCAAGTGCCCGCCGGGCGGAATCTCTTCCTCGGTGAGCGGCTCCGTGTCCAGCTCGGTGACACAGACGTGTTCGCCGGACCCGGAGCCGACCTCACCATCCGAGGCCCGGAACGCATCGCACTGACCGGCCCCAACGGCGCCGGGAAGAGCACCCTGCTGCGCCTGCTCAACGGCGACCTGACCCCGGGGAACGGCGAGATCAAGCGGGCCGACGGGCGCATCGCCTACCTCTCGCAGCGCCTCGACCTGCTGGACCTGGACCGTACGGTGGCGGAGAACCTCGCCGAGTACGCTCCGGAGCGGCCGGAGGCCGAGCGGATGAACCTGCTCGCCCGCTTCCTCTTCCGGGGCGCCCGCGCGCACCTGCCCGTCGGGGTCCTCTCCGGCGGCGAGCGGCTACGCGCCACCCTGGCTTGCGTCCTGTGCGCGGAACCGGCCCCGCACCTGCTCCTCCTTGACGAGCCGACGAACAACCTCGACCTGGTCAGCACGGGCCAGTTGGAAAGCGCCCTGAACTCCTACCAGGGAGCCTTTGTGGTGGTCAGCCACGACGAGCGGTTCCTCCACAACATCGGCGTGAACCGGTGGCTGCGGCTGACCGACGGCAAACTGATGGAGACGGCAGCCCCCGAGATGTGAGCTGACACGCCGACCCGGGCCTCGTCCAGGCGCCCGCCTGTTCCGGACACCGGTTCCGTGCAAGGGCCCCGAGCCCAAGTTGGGCTCGGGGCCGCGCCGGGGGGCGGCACCTGCTGGTCCACGCTCCTTCAGCCCCACAGCACCAGGAGAACGCACACCGCGCCGAGGACGAGCGCGCCGATGGCGAACCCCCAGATCACCTTCCGCTGCCAGGGAGCCACGTAACCGCCCCGCAGCGCACTCCCCATCCGCCCGTACTGCTCGGACCGGCCCATAGGAGTCAACGGCTCCGTCTGTCCCTGCGGCATCCCCTGCGTCCAGTCGGGCCCGGCTCGCGGGTACCGACGACGCCAATGCTCGTCCTCACGCCATGGCAGCGTCATCACGACTGCTCCCTTCGTCGCCTCGGTTGCTTCCGCCTGTCTCCTCACCCGGAGGGGACGGAGTACACCGGGCAGTTCGCCACTGCGGAAGGAGGAGACGAGTAGGGGGCGAACGGGAGCTATCCGAACGGGACAGCCGACTTTCAGGCGGGCCGGGCAATTGACGTCCCTGGACGCCGCACCAGCCAAGGAGGCCAAGCGATGACCGTCTTCACAGCCGCCTCTTGGAACTCCTGGTACTGCAGCAGGGGTTCATCCCCTGTGCTGGCGGTTGTCGTTGTCCTGCTATGGAGGGTGTGGCTGAAGTCGCGTTCTGGACAACTGAGTCGGAATCGGTGTTCGCGCGTGTGGCGGGCAGTTCGGCCGGGCGGAGATCCTGCGGCCTCTGGACGCTCTCCTGCCCCGCCCCGAGCAATTCACGACCCCGTCACCCACGCACTGACCTGGGCGACCTGGAGGAGGCGACGTCAGACCAGTGCACGCCGCCACCACCAAACATGCAGCTCAGGACCCGAACCACCGCTGGAGCACTAGGGGTTTCCCTAAACGGAATGTGGTGTTCTGGCGATCGGCGGCCAGCCACACAGCCGCGAATTCCTGAATCCCTACGAAGGGCAGGTTGTCATGCTGGGAAAAGTGCAGTCGATCGGCAAGGCGATCCAGGCGGTCACGACGTCCGATCCTGCCAACCGCGTCCGACGGCTCTACGAACTCGCCGACCCTGAGAGGCAGTTCGCGCACAGGTCCACTCGCTACATCAACATCGGCTACTGGGAGGAGGGTACCGATGACCCGGACCGGGCTGGTGAGGCCCTCGCCCTGAAGCTCGCCGACATCGCGGGCTTCGAGCCCGCCCACACCGTCCTCGACGTCGGATTCGGCTATGGCGAACAGGACTTGGCCTGGTTACGGGCGAACCGGATCCACAAGGTCTACGGACTGGAAGTGACGCCCCGTCATGTCGAAGGCGCCTGCGCCCAGGCCGAGTCGGAGGGCTTTCAGGAGCGGACCGACTTCCGCGTCGGCAGTGCCACGGAGCTTCCCTTCGATGAGGGCACGTTCGACCGCGTCGTCGCCCTCGACAGCGCCTTGCACTTCTACCCCCGCAGCGCCTTCCTCAAGGAGGCGCTGCGCGTCCTGAGGCCCGGTGGTGTCCTGGCCGCCGTGGACACCATCCCGCTGAGCGGTGACACCCCCCGCGGGAACTTCAGGTCCCCGCGCTTCAGCCTGTACAGGTACAGCGTGCCCGACGCCAACTGGTACGACCGGCAGACCTACGCCCGGGAGCTCCTCGACGCCGGTTTCACCGACGTGGACGTGACGTCGATCCGCGACCGGACATGGGAGGGCTGGTACCGCTACTGGACGGGCTTGGTCGGCGACCCGGACGCCCTGAAGAAACTGCATCCCGAGGCCGCACGGGAATTCGTCAAGGAGTGGAGCGACAAGGAGCGGATCCGGCAGGAACTCGACCTGCTCGACTCCGTCGCGGTCCTCGCGCGCAAGCCGTAGCGGCGCCGGCCGCCGTCTCCCGGCCGAGGGACCAGTAGCCGCCCTGAGGGCCGGACGCCCTCCGGCCCTCAGGGCTGCAGCCTGCCCAGCCGTCCCTCCACCAGCATCAGCAGCTCCGCGAGGGTTTCGGCGAGCTCCGTCTCGCGGGCGGTGCCCAGTCCTGCCAGCAGCAGTGCCTGCTCGTGGCGGAGCGGGTGGGGGATGGGCCGGTCAGTGAGCTCCCGGCTCTCGTCGGTCAGCGGGAGGTGGGCGACCCGGCGGTCGCGGTCGTCGGGTCGCCGTGGCCCGAGCGCGCGCTCCTCCAGGATCCGCGGCCGTTTGGCGACTGCGGCCTCAAGGCGAAGATCTCCCGGGCGAACCGGGCCGGGGGCAGCTCCCGGCCCGTGCGGCGCAGGGTGCCCAGAATGTCGAACTCCGCCCGGGTCGGCTCCTCCTGCACCAGCGGTGCGTCTATGGCCTGCTCCGGCGGCGCGGCACAGCAGTTCAGCCTCGTGCAGGCCGCATTCGTTCTTCGCTGCCTGGAGGCAGGCAGCGCACCCCCTCGGACGTGCGGCCCTTCCATCCACGTAATGTGACGGATCGTCAGCTCCGGGGTCCCGGTCAGCAGCACCCGCTCCTGGAGGTTGATGCGCCCGAGCTGGGCGCCGGCGCAGTAGTGCGCGCCGTGGCCGAAGGTGAGGTGTCCACCGGGTGCCCGGGTGAAGTCGATCGTGTCGCGGGGTCCTCGAATCGGGCCGGGTCGTGGTTGGCCGACTCGTTGATGACGGTCAGGGCTTCGCCCGCGCGCACCAGTGTGCCGCCGACGTTGGCGTCCTCCCGCGCGTAGCGGACGAACAGGCCGGCACCGGCGGAGGCGTTGTGGCGCACCTGCTCCTCGACCGCAGCCGGCAGCTCGGCCGGATTCGCGCCCGGCTGGCCTCCGGGGAGAAGCCCGCCCGGAAACGCATGGCCACCCTCACTGCCGTCTACGACGCCGAACCCGCACCCCGGCGGCCGCACGACGTGATTGCCCTGCCCGGCGGCCGCCACGGCCGACGCACCCTCAGGCCCGGACCGAAGGCTTCAGCGAAATGGCTGCACGGATCGGTCATCGAGGACACTGCCGCTGTCGTCAGGGCGGCTTTCGACCAGGCTGGAGCCCGGGACCCCGGCCACCACCGCCGGTGGGTCATCCTTGTCGACGGCGCCCGCCACCAGCTCGACCACATCCAGAGCGAAGCCGCCGACCGCGGAGTCGCCGTCGATGTTGTTGTCGACTTCGTTCACGTTCTCGAATACCTCTGGCAGGCAGCCTGGTCCTTCCACCACGGCGGCGATGCCGCTGCCGAGGACTGGGTTGCTGCCCATGCCCTGGAGGTCCGCCCGAGCGCGGACACGTGCGAGCGGGCCGTGGAGGAACGGCGGGCGGAGATCACCGTGGCCTTCGGGGAGGGCGTCGCGGAGCGGGTGGCCCTGCTGGTACGGGATCTGGCCCGGACGGATCGCGGGTTCGGCTACGTCCTGCCCCCTGCCACGGTTCGGAAATCCGGCGGAAGGCCACTCCGTCCGGTAAGGGTCTAGGAAGTCGGCTCGCCGTTGATGGAACGCCGTCCCTCCCGCTTGCATAGCCATGCCCAAAACCTGGGCGTGTTGCAGAGGGGGGAACCCTTGCGCAAGCCGAAAGAGAGAACAAGAGCTTCCAGATCGACAAGCGGCATAGCCGGAAGTGCGGCGGCGCTCGTCAGCGTCGCCGCGCTTGTGGTTTCGGCGGTGCCTGCCGATGCGGCGACCACGCCACGCACGGACGGACCCGGGCAGGTCATTCCTGGTCAGAGGACCGAGACGCCCTCGCTCGTGGAAGGCGTCCACGAGCAGGTCACGGCGGGCGGCAGCGCCGCCGACGCCGCGCGGCACTATCTCGCGGACAAGAGGAGCCGGTATCACATCGCTGCGCCGACGCGTGATCTCAAGGCGATTCAGAGCACCGCGTCCGGCAGCACCGAGACCGTCCGGCTCCAGCAGCAGCACCGCGGGGTGGACGTATTCGGCGGGCAGTACGTGGTCCGGATGGAGAAGAAGGGCGGGAAACGCGTCGTCACCGGTACGTCCGGAAAGTACTTCACGGCTCTGACCGCCGACACGACGCCCCAGGTCGACGAGGCGCTCGCCATTGAGCGCGCTGTCGAAGCGACGTACGCGGATCTCGTCGTGAAGAAGCCCGCCAAGGACGCGGGTGACGACCAGGTGCCCCTGACCGGGGCAGCACGCGGGCTTGTCGTGCTGCCCAAGGGGGCCGGTGTGCTCACGCAGCACGTGACGGTGCGCGGCAAGGACCCGGCGACCGGGGAGCCCGTGCTACGTGAGGTGTATGTGGAGGCGAACGGCGGTTATCCGGTCCTTCAGTACAGCGGGATCAGGACGTTCGCGGGTCCGGGGCGGACGGCCGGCGACGGAGCCGTCGCGCAGCGGCAGGCCCATCGCGCTCTCGTCGACGGAATCCAGGGTTCCGGCGTGAGGTTCGACGGGAAGACCGTCGAGCTCAACCTGACCAAGGACGACGCGAGCAAGCAGTATGTGATGCGTGACCGCACCCGTTCACAGGACGGCAGCGACAAGAACCAGCTGTCCACGTGGGACGCGCGCGGGCTCAGTGTCGGCGACGTGTCGGGGACCTGGCCGGCCAACATCAAGGAATTCGCCTCTCCGGGGCCGAATTTCGGTCAGGACGCCACGGACGCGGGTGCCGTCGACGCACACTGGGCCGCAGGCAAGGTCTACGACTACTACAAGAGCGTGCACGGCCGGACGAGCCTCGACAACCGGGGGATGGCGCTCAATTCCCTGGTGGGCGTGAGCTATTACGGGATGCCGTACGTGAACGCGTTCTGGGACGGCGCCAAGATGGTGTACGGCAACGGTGACGCGGAATTCCGTCCGCTGTCCGCCGGGCTGGACGTCGTCGGCCACGAAATGACGCACGGCGTGGTGCAGAACACCGCCGAGCTCGTCTACGCGGGCCAGTCCGGTGCCATGAACGAGGCGCTCGCCGACTACTTCGGCAATGCCATCAAGACCGACGCGTACGGCGTGCCGATGGACAGTCCGGATTCGGGGCTGCTGGGCGACCGGCTGTGCCGGACGAAGACGCCGCGCGCGTGCGCGATCCGTGACCTGAACGACGGGAGGACGACCTCCAAGTCCTTCCTGGGCGTGGCGATCGGCACGGACAACGGGGGTGTGCACCTCAACTCCACGATCTTCTCGGGTGCCCTGTGGGACATCCGCAAGGACCTCGACCGGACGCTCGCGGACAGGATCGTCTACAAGGCGTTGAGCGAGTACATGACGCCGCTGGACGGCTTCACCGAGGGCCGCGCGGCGGTGCTTGCCGCGGCGAAGGACCTCAAGGTGCCGGCCGGTGAGCAGCGGGCGGTGGAGCGGGCGTTCAACGCCCACGGCATCGTGCCCGGCTGGGAGCTGGCCATGGGCGTCGACTCCGACCTGCTCTTCGGGAACGTCAACACCGACCGGTCGCGCGTGGGCGCGGGCGGCGGCTGGTGGGCCTCGTCCAGGTCCAACGACGAGGGCTCCGAACCGTACACCGTGTGGGCGGGCCGACTGGACGGCTCCGGTGACAAGAAGGTGCTCAGCCCGAACGACGGCTACTACCACGTGAACCCCGTGACCGACGGCAAGTGGGTGATCTGGACGTCGTACCAGCGGCACTACGTGGAGGTACAGGCGCGGCGGATCACCGGCGGGCCGGTCGAGAAGCTCTACGGGGCCCGGCGCGGCATCACCAATGTGCACATCGAGGGCGATGTCGTCGTCATCGACGCCACGACGTCGCCCGCCCGCTGGCACTCGGTCTACCTGAAGCTGAGCGACCCGTCGGAGCAGCACTTCGCGGACGAGGGCGGACGCAATGTCTTCTCCTCCCAGTCCGCCGTCAGCCACGGCAGGATCTCGTACGTCAAGACCATCCGGGAGAAGGACAACAGCCGCACGTACGGCGTGGAGATCCTGGACCTGAACACCGGCAAGCGGACGGTGGTGCAGGCCCCCTCGCCGACCTTCCTCGGGCAGACGGCCATCAACGGCAGCAGCGTCTACTGGCTGGTCGAGGGGAAGAAGCCGAACGACCCGACGGTGATCCGGCGAGCGAACCTCGACGGCTCGGGCGTGAAGGACATCAGCCCGGCGCAGGGGCCGGACGCACTGTACGCGTTCGACCTTTCGGCGACGGACGACGCGCTGACGGCGACGGCGGCGACGCCCGGCGCGACGTACCGGAACGAGACACTGGGCAAGCTGTGGCAGTTCACGCCGGACGGCTCGTGGCGGGGACGCGTGTCGTGCAACCGTGGTGAGCAGATGTCGGCCGCCACGCCGGACGGCAAGCAGGTGGTGTGGGTGGACTCCACCACCGGGCACACCGACCTGGTGACCCGGACGCGGCCCGCGGGCACCTGCAGGTGATCCGCCGGTACTGAACCGGCGGTCAGTCCTCCGTCTGTCGGGAGCGGACCAGGGCGATCAGGCCCAGCCCCGCTCCCGACAGCATCATTCCCTCCTCGGCTCCAGCGATCGAGGAGCTGCTGCGCACTCGGGGCAGGGGGAACCCGTGGTTTCTTGACGACGAGCACGAGCGGGCCGGTGAGCTGGGGAGGGAAGCGAAGATCAGCGCTTTCCTGCCTGAGTTCGCTCCCCGGCTGTTGTGGTGCCTGTCGGCAGGCGGGTGGCGGCTGCTGGGCTTCGAAGGCGTCACCGCCACCCCCTGGGCTGACTTCACCGCGGACGGCGGCCACCTGGAGCCGGTGGCGGCACGGCTGCGGGAGCTGAGTACCCTGCCTGCCCCGGACATCGGACTGATGACCGCGTGGGACCGGTGGGGCCCGTACTGCGCCGCCGCGTCGATTCCATATCTTGCCGTGCCCATCAGCATGCCGCCGGGGCACGCCACCGCCCGGCGCGGATACCAGGCCGACGCGGGCGGCCCGCCCATCACCGGCCCGACGAGGCGCTCGGGCATCGGCGAGAGTCAGTCCTCCCCGAACCAGCTCACGTTTCGGGTTGCGTCCCGGTGGGACCCGATGTGGCCCGGGGCCAGGCTGCATCGCGGCCACCCGAATTCGTCCATGCGGTTGTCGGGGCCGAGAGCCGCGCAGCGGGATTCTTCAGTGGAGGGTGCATTGTTGATCACAGGTTCACTCTCGCACATTCGGTCGGGCGGCCTGTCAGGGATGCCGTCCGGGAGCGGCTCTCCGCGCTGAGTCTGTAGAGGCCCTACGGTCCGGGGCGGACTCTTGGGGCCAGGACCCGGACTGGCACCGCCGGTGGCTGCCGTCGAACGTCTCTTCGAGGTGATCGAGCGCCGGCAGGCGAGGACCGTCGCCCGCTTTGTTCGCTATCCGCAGCTGACGCTTGAATATGAACGTGCGATGGGGTTCTGGTTCAGTCGTGCCGGCAGTGCGGCGGAGCTCAGTGCCGAAGCACAGGAACAGAGGTGAACTCCTCCCACTCGTCCGGCGAGGCGAGGTCAGATAGGAGTCGAGGCGCCGTCGCCGTCCTCACCGTGATCCGAGTGGGCCGAGTCGGTGGTCGAGCGCGGCGCCGACCTCGGGGCAGTTCTGGCGGATGATGTCGAGGAAGGCGTTCAGTGCCGGGGAGCGGTCCCGGGCCTGGAAGGACAGGACCAGGTCGGGCAGGGGGGTGTGCGGGGTCACCTCGCAGAACCATGTGCCCCGTCGTGGGGCCGTCAGCATGCGGGAGGGTCCCAGGCCGACGCCCATCCCGCATGCGGCGAGGCCGATGATGGTGTGGATGTCCCTCGCGACGGTCGCGCCGGAGAGTGCCGGGGAGTCCCTGCCCAGCAGGGTCCGCAGGCCGGTGACGACGGCGGGCTCGTCCTCGCCCGGGGCCACGATCAGCGGCTGTCGCCGCAGTTGGTCCACGTCCACCGACGCCTGCCCCGCGTACGGATGCGTGCTGCTCACGACTGCCACCAGGTGGTCGTGTCCGATCGGGACCGATACCAACTGCTCGGCCCCGACGCCTCGTGGGCGACCGAGGCCGATCGCCACGTCGAGTTCGCCGGCGACGAGCGCGGCCGTGCTGCGGCTGGACGCCATCTCGTGCAACTCCAGCCGTACGTCGGGCCGTTCGCGGCCGAACCGGCCGAGGACGTCCGGCAGGGGTTCGAGCAGTGCCGAGGCGATGAACCCCAGGCGCAGTCGTCCCGTCTCGCCGCGTGCCGCCCGGGCCGCGTCGACCGAGGCCGCCGCGATCTCGTCGAGCGCCCTGCGGGCCCGGAGGAGGAAGGCCGCCCCCGCAGCTGTCGGGAACACCCCTTGGCGGGTGCGGTCGAACAAGCGGGCGCCCACTTCTCGTTCGAGGTCGGCGATCTGCTTGGACAGCGGAGGCTGCGCGATGCCCAGCGCACCGGCCGCCCGGCCGAAGTGCGCGTGCTCGGCGAGGGTCAGCGCGTATCGCAGGTGCCGCGCCTCCATGTCAGCCTCCTCTTGATATCCCACATGTATCGCGGGCCAGCTTTTCAGATCTTTCGATGGATGATCGGAGCCGGGTCGCGTGGAATGCGGTCATGACCGCTTTTTCCTCCACAGACACCGTCTTCGTCCTCGTGCACGGGGCCTGGCACGGTTCCGGGCAGTGGGCGGCGACGCAGCGCGCACTCGCCGCACGCGGTGCCGCGAGCGTGGCCGTCGACCTGCCGGGGCACGGCTTCGACGCGCCACTGCCCAGCGGATACCTCCGGCCGGGCCAGCCCGGCCTGTTGACCGAGAAGTCCGCGCTCGCCACGGCGACGATGGACGACAGCGCCGAGGCCGTTCTGGACACGCTGAGCCACGTCCGCCACCACCGTCGTGTCGTGCTCGTCGCGCACAGCGCGGGCGGCGGTCCCGCGTCACTCGCCGCCGAGCGCGCACCCGAGCTCGTCGACGAGATCGTCTACCTTTCAGCCTTCGTACCCGCCGGACGGCCACGGTTCTCCGACTACATCGGCTCGCCCGAGAACGCCACGGCACGAGGCCGGGGTCTGAACCTCGGCGACCCCGGGGAACTGGGCGCCGTGCGGATCAACCCGCTCTCGCAGGACCCCGCCTACATCGAGGAACTGCGGCAGACCCACTACCACGACACCCCCCTGGACCGCTTCGACCGCTGGCGCTCGGCACTGAGCCCCGATCTGCCTCTGGCGATCCTCACCACCCCCGTCATCGTGACCCCGGGCCGGTGGGGGCGTATCCCGCGGACCTTCCTGCGCTGCGCGGACGACCGGGCTCTGCCGGCGGCCGTGCAGGATCTGATGATCGCGGAAGCCGACCGGGCTACGCCCGGCGACCCGTTCACCGTGCGCACCCTCCCGGGCAGCCACAGCCCGTTCGCCGCCCGCCCCCATGAGCTCGCCGCGGCGCTGCTGCCGTGAGCGGCGGACGCCTCGTGCTGCGACGTCGGTCACCGCCGAGGCGCCCTCGACTCCGGGGCTGGTCCGCTGCGGTGGCCGAGGCGAGTAGGGCGCGAGGCGGGACCGTATGGCATACGTCGCCGACCCACCGCTATCACCCGGGGGAATGAGCGGGGGTACGCCGGTGCCCCGGGCGGGTGATGGCGATGCAACCCACTGCGGGATCAGTGCTGCGGTGCGCGTGCGATGCGCCGGAGGGGACGCGGGTGCGGCCGTCGGGGGCCGGAAAGGGGCAACCCGGCCCCGCGTCGCTCGGCACCACCGGTGCGCGGCTGGGGCTGGCCTGGCTGCTACGGCGCGCTTCCCACACGCTGCCCATCCCCGGCACCACCTCCCTCGCCCATCTGAAGGACAACGCCGGTGCCACCCGTCGCCCTGCCCGACGGCCAGTGGACCGAGCTGGAACAGCTCTTCGCCGGCGCCACCTCACCACAGCCGGTACTTCTGCCGCAGGGCGCACGATGACCGCCACCGTCAGTGGAGAGCATCCCCACGCCGCGATCCTGCGCTCGATCTACGATCACTTGCCGAGACTGGCCGAGCACGCCGCCCCGGGCATCGTGCTCCACCCCGCCTACCGCAGTGCGCACAATCCCGTTGCCTGCAAGGGCGTACAAGCGGTCCTGGCACACGAGCGCGCCCTGTTACGGGAGACCGGCAACACTCTGGTCATGGACGTGGAGCACATCGTTGCCAACGAGCATTTCGGAGCCGTCCTCGGCGTCCTTCGAGCTACCCGGCCCCAGCCCATCGCTATGCCGTTCTGCGGCCTGTGGCGCTTCGAGGACCGTCCACGCCTCGGATTCGTACTCCGCCCACAAGACGTACTGATGCACATCACCAGACGGACCCACCCCACACCCGCAACGTCAACGGCCCCTACGGACTGACAGGAGCGCAACACACCCAGCACGAACCCGCGCCACCCGACGCGGGCACGGTTGGGCGGCTGCGCCGCGTCGTCCACCCCCGCGCCAAACGGACATCCATGCGCGCCGAGCGCCGGCATCCGCCTCGCGGAGAAGCTCCCGCGCCCACAAAAGGCGAGGTCAGCGCCAATCGTCGACCTCACTGTCCACAGGCTCTGAGCTGAACGGCCGACGGGGTGGTCCCGGAATACGCCAGAGACTCGCCTTCTGCCAGCAGCAGATCACCAGTCCCACCGGGCCTGGTGATCACTACAGTCCAGGCTCATGACGACAGTTACAAGGCACACGATCGAATACGCGGCCGACGGCCTGACGATGATCGGGCACCTCGTGCTCCCGGCCGGTACCGGCCGCCGGCCCGCGGTCCTGGTCGGGCCCGAGGGGATGGGGCTCAGCGACGTCGAGCGCCGCCGGGCCGATGCGCTCGCTGAGCTGGGGTACGTAACGCTGGCCTTCGACCTCCACGGCGGGCGCTATTTGGGCGACCCTGAGGAGATGCTTGCCCGTTGCATGCCGCTGCTCGCCGACCCCGACCGGATGCGAGGCATCGGCCACGCGGCGCTCGACGTGCTCCACGCCGAGCCGCGGACCGACCCCGACCGGATCGCCGCCGTCGGCTACGGCACCGGCGGCGCAATCGCGCTGGAACTCGGGCGCGACGGCGTCAACCTGCGCGCGATCGCGACAGTGAACGGACTGACCACGGGCCGACCCGGCGAGACAACGCGTATTCACTGCCCGGTGTGGGCCGGGGTCGGGTCGGAAGACCCGATCATGCCGTCCGCCCAACGAGACGCATTCACCGCCGAGATGCAGGCTGCGGGCGTCGACTGGCGTCTTGTGGTCTACGGCGGCGCCTTGCACGCCTTCCACCACCCGCCGGTCGACCACACCGTGGTCCCCGGCGTCGGTTACCACCCACGGCACGCGCAGCGAGCTTGGCGGGACGTCGTCGGCCTGCTCGCCGAGTGCCTGCCCATAACGGAGTGATCTGGGCAGACTGGCGTTTGTCCGCAGGCTCTGACCTTGTTCTTCAACCTCACGTCAGTGCGGAATGCTTGCCGGTGGAGAATTGGTTACCGTCGGAGCCGGCGTGCTGGTAACTCTCAGGCGTCAGCGGCAGCCGGGAGTTGACGTCCCGACTCCACTGCCCAATTGGGCATCCGCTAGACGTGGCGGTCCGGAATCGGACACCGACACGTGGAACCTGCGACGTTTCAGAGCCCCGAAGGGTGACGGTGGGGTCGGCGTCCCTCGGCCACTGCCGCGCGGGTGCTGGATCAGCACTGCCGCGGTTGCCGCCCCCTGGTCACTGCGCCCCGGAGCAGACGCCCTGGACAGTCACCCAGATGTTGTTGTCGGGGGTGGTGCCACTGGCCACGATCCCCGCGGGGTAACAGTTGTGCGGGAGCTTGTAGTCCGCGTTCGCCCGGGCGCCGTCCAGTGAGCTGCCGACCCCGGTGACGTAGACGTAGTAGGTGGACGGGTCTGCCGTCACCACTCCCCGGCCGGGGGTAGCAGTGGCGGCCGACGCCGGGGCGGCCAGCGCCACTCCGGCCAACAGGGTCGCCGCGGCCGCGGCCAGTCTGACCGTCGCAAGCTTTCCGTTCACGGAATCCTCCCGATCAACGTGCCCAAGACGCTGCGTAGTTACGTCGTACGCAGAAATCTAGGACAACCTCGCGCGCCACAACAGTGGTTGCGCCATGTACAAACATGTTGCGTAACTGCCGTCCCAGAACGAGTGATCAGACGGTGACGGTCTTGTACTCGATGTAGGTGTGCAACCCGGCGAAGCCGTATTCGCGGCCCAGGCCGCTGGCCTTGAAGCCGCCGAACGGGCCGTCGAAGCCGACGGATGCGCCGTTGACCGTGACGGTGCCGGTCCGTATGCGGCGGGCGGTCTCAAGGGCGTGTTCCTCGTCCGCGCTCCACACACCGCCGGACAGACCGTACTCGGAGTCGTTGGCGATGCGCACGGCGTCGTCCTCGTCCTCATAGGCGATGACGACCAGCACCGGACCGAAGATCTCCTCCTGGGCGATCCGCATGGAGTTGTCGACGTCGGCGAAGACGGTCGGGGTGACGTAGTAGCCCTTCTCCAGACCCACGGGTACCCCGGGGCCGCCGGTGACCAGGCGGGCGCCCTCCTTGATGCCGATCTCGATGTAGTCCCGCACGCGCTGCTGCTGGTCACGGCGGATCATCGGGCCGATGAACGTATCCGGGTCCCTCGGGTCGCCGACCTTCAGCGACTCGACCGCTTCCTTGACGGCGGTGACGACTTCCTCGTAGCGACTGCGCGGCGCGAGGATACGGCTGTGCGCGATGCACGCCTCACCGTTGTTGAGCAGGGACGAGAACTTCAGGCCCGCCTTGAACTTCTCCACGTCCGCGTCGGGCAGGAAGACGGCGGCGGACTTGCCGCCCAGCTCCAGGCTGACCCGCTTGAGCTGCTCGCCCGCGATCGAGGCGATCCGGCGGCCCGCGCGGGTCGAGCCGGTGAACGCGACCTTGTCGACGTCACGGTGGGACACCAGGTGCTCGCTGGTCCCACGGTCGGCCGGCAGCACGCTGATCGTGCCCTCGGGCAACCCGCACTCGGAGAGCAGTTCGGCCAGCAGGCCCATGCTCAGCGAGTTCTCCGGCGAGACCTTCAGGACGACCGTGTTGCCTGCCAGCAGCGCCGGGACGATCTTCGCCATGGAGGCGGAGAACGGCGAGTTCCAGGGAATGACCGCGGCGACGACGCCGATGGCCTCCCGGCGGACGATGCTGCGGGCGGAGGCCGTGGGGTCGGTGGGCGTCAGTTCCTCCTCCCACGCGAGTTCCTCAGCCGCCTTCAGGTAGGCGTTGGCCTGACGGGACAGGCCCGGCTGCCCGGCGCGGGTGAACCAGGCCGCGGAGCCGTTCTCCGCGGTGATCACGGCCGCGATCTCCTCCGCCCGGGCCTCGCGCAGGGTGTTGAGCCGGCGCAGCACCGCGATCCGTTCTGCCGGCGGGGTGCCCGGCCAGGTGCCCTCGTCGAAGGCGGCGCGGGCGATGGCCACCGCGCGGTCCACGTCGGCCGGCTGGGCCTGGGCGGCGCGGCCGACGAGCGACTCGTCGTGCGGGGACAGGATGTCGAGCAGCTCCGGGTCGCTCGGCTCCGTCCAGGCGCCGCCGATGAAGAGCTTGTCGTAGGTGATCACGTGCGTTCTCCCGAGTCCGTAGCCGAAAGCTTCCCGTAACTGTCACACCACTGTAGCGCTTCATGCTGGAACAAGCGCACGGTCGTGGCAATAGACAGGATGTTCCGCCCGGGCTGGCTACCCTTGGAGGGTGAGAGCCGACGCAGCACGCAACTTGGAAGCGGTCATGACGACCGGCGCACGTCTCCTGGCCGCCGATCCGGGTACGAGCATCACGGCCATCGCGGCCGAGGCCGGCGTCGACCGGCGCACCGTCTACCGGAGCTTCGCCTCGCGCGAGGAGTTGCTGACGGCCATCTACGAGGCACGTCTGACGGCCATCGAGCGCGCCACCGAGGACGCCAGGCTGCGCGAGGCCCCTGTCGCCGTCGCCCTGCACCGCTATGTCGAGGGCATCATCGGCGTCAACCGCATGTGGCCGGTCGACCTGAGCCGGATGCTGGCCGACGAGCCCGTCCGTGAACGGCGCGAGCGCTCGGTCCGCGAACTCAGCGACTTCCTGCGCCGTGCCACGGACGAGGGTTTGCTTCGCTCGGGACTGCCGGCGGAGTGGGCGATCTCGGTCCTGCCGCAGCTCATGAACCTCGCCTCACGCCAACTGGCCGACCTCACCCCCGCGCAAGCCGCCGACACGGTGGTCGACACACTCCTGAACGGGCTCGGTACGGCCGCCCCACAGCCCACCGAGCCCCAGGCCCGGCGCAAGCCCGACTAGCAATTCTGTTAGAAATTCGGTGCGTGCCGGGTTTGAAGTGCCGGTGGAGTGACGGGAGTTGACGCCTCCTGATAGCGTTCCCGCATCCCCTGGCGAAGCACCGGGACACACTCTTCCCGGAAGTAATGCTCGCGGACATGTAGCCATCGTCGGCCGCCTCTCCGACGATGCCGCCGGGGGACTGGCATGTGCGGTGGTGCCGTAGCCCTTCCACGGGTTGTCGGATGTCCGTCCGCCATCCGAAGTGCAGCGCAGATTCCGCGGCTTCCGGGCACCGCCTTCCGGCATGCCAGGGAAGCGCGCACCCGCACACAGCGCCTTACTACTCGACTTCACGGAGGTAGTCATGGGTCTTCGCGTCAAATCCATCCTCACGATCGGTCTCTCGGCGTCGGCACTCTCGATGACGCTCTTCGCCGCCCCCGCGCTGGCCGACGGCCCCGTCACCCGGCAGCCGGGCGAACCGGTCTGCGTCACCGGATCCGCGTGCTTCTACGAGACGCCCTTCGAAGGGAAGACGGCGTGGTACGCCAACCCCGGCTCGGAATGCATCACGCTTCCGATCCCTGCTTACGGAGTGGTCAACTTCACCGACAAGAGACTCGATATGTATCCCACCACCGACTGCACGGGTCACGCGTTCTCGGAGCCGGCCAATGACCTTCTCAACTGGCTGGACCAGCCCCCGCGTCTGAGCTTCCGCGCTGTCTCACAGTGAACCCGCGCGGCGGGTGAAAGGGCAGTGACAAGAGTCGTGGAAGCCGGTGGTCCTTGGCTTCCACGACTCCATGCAGGGGAGAGCAACAACTCCGGACCGTACGACGCCGGGCCCCGCCCTCATCCCGCGGAGATGACACCCGTCTTCCTGCGAGCGCGGTACGCCGCCGCCTTGATCTTGTTGCCGCAGGACTCCATGCCACACCACTGGCGACGGCTGCCGCGCGAGCGGTCGATGTAGACACGGGTGCACTCGGGGTTGTCGCACTCCTTGAGCAGGGGTACGTCCGGGCCGCTCAGCAGTTCCACCGCGTGCCGGGCCACCGTGGACAGCGCCTCTCGCTGCGTTGCCGCCGTCCAGCGGCCGGCGTGGGTCAGCTGCGGTGCCGCGGGAGCCTTGCGGGCGGCGTCGTTGAGCACGGCCAGTGCCCCGTCGTCGAAGTCCGTGCCGAGGCGCCGGGCCGTGATCAGCTGATAGACGGCCTCCCGTACGGTCGTCGCCCGCACCACGTCGGCCTGCCGGGCGGGGGAGACGGAGTCGACCATGCCGGACTCCACGTACCACGCGTCCAGGCGGTCCGGCGCCGAGAACATCTCGAATCGCGCCGTGCGTCGCGCCCGGAGCGTGCCCACGAAGTCCAGCGCCGGATTGCCGCACACAAAGGCATGGTTCACGTTCACGTCACCATCCTGACGGGTGACTATGGCGCTCGCAAGGAGCGCCAGCCGTTACCCCGGTCCGCGCTCTGTAGCGTTCAGCCGGATCTCGCTGCCCGACCGCGCCGCCGCGGCGGCGATCGTGGCGTGTCGGTAAATCAGATGCCGCACACCACAAGGGAGGGTAATGTGCGCTGCTCGGCACTGCCTGTTACTCGACTGGTCACAGGGTTACGGTTTCGGAGGGCTTGATGGTCGCGGACATGGTCAGGACCTGGGTGGCGGGCTGGGCGGTGTCACGGCGGACCCCTCCGCCGGTCGACATGCCCTGGGGTCTCTACATCGAGGTGACCGACAACCCCGTCGAACGGGGACGCCATGTCCTGCCGGAAGTTGACGAGCTGTCGGTCCGCAGCGCCGCTGCCTCGGTGAACGTGCCGCGGACCTGGATGAAGATGCCCGCGGAGCCGGAGGAGATCGAACCCTGGCTGTCGCAGGGGTGGGTGGTGGCCTGGGAGGACACCGGGCACCTGATGGCTATTGACCTGATGACTTCGGACCCCGTCGCACCTGGGGGATACACCGCGACCGTGGAGACCGTCGGCGCTGTCGTCCACGTACGGGTGCTGGACTCGGCCGGCGAGCAGGCCGCCCAGGGGCAGATGGCGCTTCTCGGGGAGGCCGTGGTGGTGGACCGGGTGGCGACCGGGGAGGCCCATCGGCGGCGCGGACTGGGCGACTTCGTCATGCGTACGCTCGCCGACCACGCCGTGGACCAGGGCGCGGCTCTTGGCGTTCTCGGCGCGACTGACGCCGGACGTGCGCTGTACGAGACGCTGGGCTGGAAGAAGCACGCCACGCTGGCGGAGTGCGTCTACCGCCCCTGAGGCGGGAACGTCGGCCGACCGGGAGGCCGGCGTACGCACCCCGCCGGTCGCGTTGGTGTCTCGTCCGCTCACTGCGCCACAAGGGCGGCTCGTCGAGCAGCAGGAGCGTCGGCGTGAGCCAACGGTGCTGCCCGACCGGTAAAGCGTCCCACCGGGTCCGTCTCGTGCAGCAGCCCCAAAGTGCTCAGCGGTACCGCGTCGGCCCGCTCGGCGGCGGGCGTGATCAGAGCACCAGGTCCAATGCCACGCAGGTGAGGAGATTCCGCACCCCGGGATCGCCGCTGTCCCGTTCCGGGTCCCTCGGCGTGGCTGCCTTCACCTCGACCATGTCCTCGTAGGCGATCCGCTCGGGCAGTGCGCCGAATCGCGCATGGCGCACTGCCGCGTCGCTGCGGTCCTGCATCGTCAGCCTCCCGTTTCCTGGGTTGCCGGGCGTGTACCCCAGCTCTCTGGTCGCTTCAGTATGTGTGCGCGTTTGTCACGTAATTGATGAGTTGTCAGAGGTGCGCGGTGTCGATGACGGCCTGGGCGAATGCCTCGGGTGCCTCCTGCGGCAGGTTGTGGCCGATGCCCTTCAGGATCCGGTGGTCGTAGGGGCCCGAGAACCGGTCCCGGTACGCGGTCCCGTGGCCCGGAACCGTGAAGGGGTCGAGCTCGGCGTCGAGTGTCACCGTCGGCGCGGTGATGACCGGCCGGGTGGCGAGCCTCTTCTCGTACGTGTCGTAGCGCTGTTCGCCTTCGGCGAGGCTCAGGCGCCACCGGTAGTTATGGACGACGATGGCGGCATAGTCCGGGTTCTCGAAGGCGGTGGCCGTGCGCTCGAAGGTGGCGTCGTCGAAATCCCATGTCGGGGAGACGGTGTCCCAGACCAGCCGGGTCAGGTCGTGCCGCTTGGCCCGGTCCTCCATGGCGATCCGGCCCCGCTCCGTGGCGAAGTAGTACTGGTACCACCAGGCGTGCTCGGTCGCCGGCGGCAGGGGCTGGAGGTTCGCCTCCAGGTTGATGACGAGGTAACCGCCCGCCGACACCAGGGCCTTGCAGCGCTCGGGCCACAGTGCCGCGATGACGTCGGCGGTCCGCCCTCCCCAGTCGAATCCGGCGAGCACCGCGTTCTCCAGGCCCAGCGCGTCCATCAGGGCGATGGTGTCGAGGGCGAGGGCCGACTGCTGTCCGTTTCTGAAGGTCTGCGGCGAGATGAAGCGTGTCGTGCCGTGGCCGCGCAGATACGGAACGATCACTCGGTAACCCTCGGCCGCCAGCAGGGGCGCGACATCGGCGAAGCTGTGGATGTCGTACGGCCAGCCGTGCAGGCAGATGACCGGCGTCCCGTGGGACGGCCCCATCTCGGCGTAGCCGATCTCCAGCAGGCCGGCTCTGATCTTCTTGAGCGGGGGGAACGCGGTGTGTCGGTGGGGACCGGTCGCGGGCGCGGCGGTCGCCTCCGCCCGCTGCCCTGTCGCGGCCGAGGCGTGTGCCGTTCCCGAAGGCCCTGCCAGGGGTGCGGCGACCGCGCCACCGGCACTCAGGCCGGGAGTCTCGCCGGGCGTACGCGTGTTGATCATGTGAAGCCCTCCGCCGTCTCGAAGTGCCGGGCCTGCGAAGGGTCCGCGCCTCGCAGGAGACCTCACGCTCACTCAGGTCCTGACGGCCTCCGTGGGCGTGCCAGACGACTGTGGCACAGCAGGCGTCACCGGTCAAACAGGTGATGCGCTTCAAGTCGGCACACGTCAGAGGTGATTGGCAATCGGAGTCGTCCAGAAATCAGCGGCAAGGAGCCCCGGCGTCCTCCGGCCGGCGGGACGTCGAGCGCGGTCCGGGCAGCACAGTGGAGTCCCGTGCTCGGCTTCCTCGCCGAGCATCTCCAGGGCTGAGGAGGCCGACCGGGCCGGACGACACAGCTCGGCCCACGGCCGGGCCTCCCGATGACGTCGGAGCGGCGGGGCCGGCCGTACGGCGCGTGGTGATCTCAGCAGATGCGGGGCAATTGCTCGCCGAGCGGCATGTCGACCACGCGCCGGGCCCCGACCAGTGTCCGCATCACGACCCGGCCGGGGCGGCCGTCGGGCACCACCTCGCCGATCCGGGCGGCTTCGCTGCCCTCCGGCAGGGAGCGCATGGCCACCAGGGCGTCGTCGGCCGCACCGGGTGCCACGAAGGCGACCATGCAGCCTTCGTTCGCGACGTGCAACGGGTCGAGACCGAGCATCTCGCAGGCCGCTTCGACGGAGGGCGGCACCGGGACGCTGCCCTCATCGATCTCCACGGCCACGCGCGCGTCGCGCGCGATCTCGTTGAGGGCGGCGGCGAGGCCGCCACGGGTGGGGTCCCGCAGGGTGTGGACCTGCCCGCCGAGCGGGGCGAGCGCGGCCACCAGGCGGTGCAGCGGGCCCGTGTCGGAGGCGATGTCCGCTTCGAAGCCCAGCCCCTCGCGGGTGCTGAGCACGGCGGTGCCGTGCAGCCCGATCGGCCCCGAGAGCAGCACGGCGTCACCAGGACGGGCACCCGCCGCGGACGGGGAGAGCCCGGGGATGCGCCGGCCGATGCCGGTCGTGGTGATGAAGACCTTGTCGGCCGCGCCCCTGCCGACCACCTTGGTGTCACCGGTGATCACCGGGACGCCCGCGTCCTGGGCGGCTTTGCCGAGCGAACGGGCCACGGCGGCAAGGTCGGTCAAAGGCAGCCCTTCTTCTAGGATCAGCGCCACGCTGAGCGCCACGGGGGCGGCACCCCGCATCGCGAGGTCGTTGACGGTGCCGTGGACGGCCAGGGATCCGATGTCACCGCCCGGGAAGAAGAGCGGGCTGACGACGAAGCCGTCCGTGCTCATCACCAGATCCCCCGCTCCCGGCAGGAACGCGGCGTCCTCCAGCGGCCCCGCCCCTCCTCCGAGCGCGGGAAGGACGAGGGTGTCCAGCAGTTCGGCGGTGAGCCGCCCGCCGGCGCCGTGACCCAGCAGGACGCGCTCCTCGTCCGGTCGCGGCAGGGGGCACGAGGTCGTCATGAGGGGCTGCCTTTCACGGGGGCGGCGGGTACGAGGGATCCGGGAGCGACGCGTCCGGCGGTGTGGAAGGCCGCGCAGGTGCCCTCGGACGACACCATGGGAGCGCCGAGAGGGTGTCGCGGAGTGCAGCTGGTGCCGTAGGCGGTGCAGTCGGTGGGCAGGCGGGCGCCGGTGAGAATGTCGCCTGCGATGCACTCGGGGTGTTCCGCGGAGTGGAGGGCCGTGACGTCGTAGCGGCGCGCGGCGTCGAACGGGGCGAACTCCTCCTGGAGCTCGAACCCGCTGGACGGCAGCGTGCCGACGCCCCGCCAGGCCCGGTCGGTGATCCGGAAGACGCGGGCGACGACCGACCGGGCCGCGTCGTTGCCACCCCGGCGTACCGCCCGCACGTACTGGTTCTCGACCTCCGCCCGGCCCTCCTCCAGCTGCCGGACGGCCATCAGGATGCCCTCGAGCAGGTCGAGCGGTTCGAATCCGGTGACCACGATGGGGACTTCGTAGCGGGCGGCGATGGGCTCGTACTGGCTCCAGCCCATGACGGCGCACACGTGCCCGGCGGCCAGGAACGCCTGGACCTCGCACTCGGGGGAGTCCAGCAGCGCGGTCATGGCCGGTGGTACGAGAACGTGGCTGACCAGCATGCTGAAGTTCCGCAGGCCCAGGCGGGAGGCGTGCAGCACCGCCATGGCGTTGGCCGGTGCCGTGGTCTCGAAGCCCACGGCGAGGAAGACCACTTCGCGGTCGGGGCGTTCCTCGGCCAGGCGTACGGCGTCCATGGGTGTGTAGACGACGCGCACGTCGGCGCCGCGCGCCCGGAGCGCGAGCAGGTCGGTCCGTGAGCCGGGAACGCGCAGCATGTCGCCGAAGCTGGCGAGGATCACGCCGGGCCGGGCGGCGATGTCCATGGCCCGGTCGAGGGTCTCCAGCGGGGTGACGCAGACCGGACACCCGGGGCCGTGCACCATGCGCATGCCGTCGGGGAGGAGTTCGTCGATGCCCTGGCGTACGAGGGTGTGGGTCTGGCCGCCACAGACCTCCATGATCTGCCACGGCTTGGTGGCGGTGCGGCGCAGTTCGTCCAGGAGCAGCCGGGCGAGCCGTGGATCACGGTATTCGTCGAGGTATTTCACACGGTGTCCTTGAGGCGCGTCGGGAGGGGGGTCAGGTCCGTTCGACGGTCAGGTCGAGGAAGTGCGTCGAGCAGGAGATGCAGGGGTCGTGATTGCGGATGGCCCGTTCGCACAACAGGGTCAGCTCGGCGTCCGTGGCGTCGCCCCGGGCGAGTTCGTCCTGGACGGTCCTGCGCAGGTCCTCCTCGATCGCCCCCTGGTTCTGGGCGGTGGGCGGGACGAGGCGGGCGTCGGTGACGAGGCCGTCGCCGTCGAGTTCGTAGCGGTGGTAGAGCGTGCCGCGCGGGGCCTCGGTGGCACCGTGCCCGACTCCCGGCCGCGGTGGTACGTCCACGGCCGGGCGCTCCGGCGGTTCGTAGGCGTCGATGAGGCGGAGGGCCTCGTCCACGGCGTAGAGGACCTCGACGGCCCGCACGATGACGCTGCGGAAGGGATTGCGGCACACCTCGCCGGTCCGCGGGTCGTCGAGCCCCGCCGACCGGGCGGCTTCCAGGGCCACGGGGGAGAGCAGGTGGCCGCTGACGGCGAAGCGGGCGAGGGAGCCGGTGAGGTGCCGCCGGCCGTCGAGCCGGGACTGGAGGGCGGTGGAGTAGGGCACTTGCTCCTCCACCACATGGTCGGTGAAGTCACGCACCGGGAAGGAGCGCGGCCGGGGGTCCGCGCCGGCGGGCAGGACGGTGGGGGTGCCCGCTTCGATGGCGTAGGTGCCGGGATCGGCGAGGGCGAGGAAGTCGGCGTGGCACTCGGCGTCGGGGAAGTCGAAGCCCGACACCCAGCGGACGGTCTCCCACGCGTCGTCGCGCGCCTGGCGCAGACGCTCGGCCAGCGGGCGCAGTTCGGAGCGTGTCGGCGCACGGTGGAAGCCTCCGACGCGGACGTTGACCGGATGGATGGCCCGGCCGCCGAGCAGTTCCATGATGGCGTTGCCGGCCTGCTTCAGGCGCAGGCCCCGCTCCACGTGGGCGCGGTGGGAGCGGGAGAGTTCGATGGCGCTGTGACAGCCGAGGAAGTCGGGGGCGTGCAGCAGATAGATGTGCAGGGTCTGGCTCTCGATCCACTCCCCGCAGTACAAAAGCCTCCGCAGGGCGGCCAGTTGCCCGTCCACGACGACGGAGCAGGCGTCCTCGATGGCCCGGCATGCGCTCATCTGATACGCGACCGGGCAGATGCCGCAGATCCGTGAGGTGATGTCGGGGGGTTCGGTGTAGGCGCGGCCGCGCAGGAACGCCTCGAAGAAGCGCGGTGGTTCGTAGATGTTCAGCTGGGCCTCGGTGACCGTGCCGTCGTGGACGCGCAGGCGCAGCGCGCCCTCGCCCTCGACGCGGGCGAGCGAGCCGACGTGCAGGACGCGCGAGCCGCGGTGCGTCATGGCCTGTTCCCCTCCGTTTCGATCTCGGCGAACGCGGCGACGTTGAAGGTGTGCAGGATCCGCCGGACCTCTTCGTCGCTCATCCCGTCGCTGCGCAGCAACGGGATCATCGCGGGCATGTTCGTGGAACCGGACGGGCCGAAGCAGCCGTAGCAGCCCCGTCCGTAGGCCGGGCAGATGGCGCCGCATCCCGCGTGGGTCACGGGGCCGAGGCAGGGGGTGCCGTGGGCGACGGTGACGCAGACGGTCCCGCGCCGCTTGCACTCGAAGCAGACGCTGTGGCCGGGGATGTCCGGCTTGCGGCCGGCGAGGAACGCGGTGATGACCTCCAGCAGCTGCCCTCGGTCGATGGGGCAGCCGCGCAATTCGAAATCGACCGGGACGTGCGCGGAGATCGGGGTGGAGGTGGCGAGGGTCTCGATGTACTCGGGCCGGGCGTAGACGGCGGCGCGGAATTCGGCGACGTCGGCGAAGTTGCGCAGGGCCTGGACACCGCCGGCCGTGGCGCAGGCCCCGATGGTCACCAGGTGGCGGGACTCGGCCCGGACGCGCCGGATGCGCTCGGCGTCCTTGGCCGTGGTGATGGACCCTTCGACCAGCGTCAGGTCGTACGGTCCGGGTTCCACCGCGCTGGACGCCTCCAGGAAATGGGAGATGTCGATCTCGTCGGCGAGAGCGAGCAGCTCGTCCTCGCAGTCGAGCAGGGTCAGCTGGCAGCCGTCGCAGGAAGCGAACTTGAACACCGCGAGCCTGGGGCGGGTGAGTTCCGGGGCGGGCATGTCACAACTCCCTTACGGCGAGCAGGGGCTCGGCCCGGTCGTAGCCGATGACGGGCCCGTCCCTGCACAGCAGGAGCGGCCCGAGCTGGCAGTGACCGCAATGACCGGTGGCGCAGCGCATGTTCCGCTCCAGGGAGACCCGGATGCGCTCGGCGGGCACCCCGCGGTCGAGCAGTTCACGGGCGACGGCGCGGATCATGACCTCCGGCCCGCAGACGAAGGCCGTGGTGTCGGGCGGCGAGAAGACCGCCTCGTCGAGCAGGGTGGTGACGACTCCGACCCGGCCCCTCCAGCCGTCGCCGGGCCGGTCCACGGTGACACCGCAATAGGGCCGGCCCCACGCGCCGAGCTGATCCCCGTAGAGCAGGTCGTCCGGGGTCCGGGCCCCGACGAGGACGTTCAGCCGTCCGCGGCCGGCGGCGTCCAGCGCGGCGTGGACGAGGGGGCGCAGCGGGGCGAGCCCGATGCCGCCCGCGATGACGAGCAGGTCGTGTCCGGTGGCTTCCGCCAGGCCCCAGTCCGTGCCGAAGGGGCCACGCAGCCCGACCGTGGTGCCCGGCCGCACCGCGCACAGCGCGCGGGAGACGGCGCCCACTCCACGGATGGTGTGCAGCAGCCCGGCGCCGAGGATGCCGGAGACGGAGACCGGGATCTCGCCGACCCCGAAGGCGTAGATCATCGCGAACTGACCGGGCGCGAAGGGCGCCAGCGCGTCCCCGGCCGGCTCCAGGTGGAGCGTACGGGTGTCGGAGGTCTCGGGGCGGTTGTCCAGCACCCGGTAGGGAACCGGAACGGCGGTCACCGCGCGGGCCCGCTGCCGTAGGGCCCGTACAGGTCGAGCAGCCGCGTACGGGCGGCCCGCAGGCGCCGGCCGATGACTCCTACGACATAGGTGAGCAGCGCGTGGTCGAGTTCCGGGTCCTGCTCGCACAGGCGCAGGACCTCCTGGGCATCGAACTCCCAGGCGCGCACCGGGGTGGTCGCCTCGGCGCCCAGGTGCCACTGCCGGGGCGGGCAGATCCAGGACCAGCCCAGCAGCGCTCCTCCGCCCAGCGTCTCCACGACCGCCGGGCGGCGGCCGGGCACATGGATGTCGAGGGCGACGCCGCCGGTATGGATGATCCAGAAGCGGTCGGCCTTGCCGCCTTCCTCGAAGATCCGGGTCCCGGTGGGGAACTGCACTTCCCGGGCCAGCTCCATGAGCCGGTCGCGGTGGCCTTCCGGCAGGGCGGCGAACACTCCGGTCCTCTTCATGACCCTTCTTCCTTCTCCGCCGTCTCCCGCAGGAGCGCTTCCTCGTGGAGGGCGTGGACTTCCTCGGTGATGTCGATCCCGACCGGGCACCAGACGATGCACCGGCCGCATCCCACGCACCCGGAACTGCCGAACTGGTCGTGCCACGTGCCGACCTTGTGGGTGAGCCACTGCCGGTAGCGGCTGTGCGAGGAGGCGCGGACAGAGCCACCGTGCAGGTGGGAGAAGTCCAGGTCGAAGCAGTTGTCCCAGCGCTGCCACCGCTCGGCGTGGTCCCCGGTGAGGTCGGTGATGTCCTCGGTGGTCGTGCAGAAGCAAGTGGGGCAGACCATGGTGCAGTTACCGCAGGTCAGGCAGCGCGCGGCGACGTCGTCCCAGCGCTCGGCGCCCAGGCTGCCGGCCATGAGCGTGTTCAGGTCCACCAGGGGCATGGACCGGCCCATCCGGTCCGCGGCGGCGGCCACGCTCTCGCGGGCGGTGGCGCGGGTGGCGGCATCGGCGGGCAGGTTCGGGATCGCGGCGAGCACCTCGGCCCCCTCGTCCGTACCGGCGCGCGCCAGGAAGCGGTGACCGGCGTCGTCCAGGACCTCGGTCAGCGCCAGGTCGTATCCGGGGCCGGCCGCCGGCCCCGATCCCATGGAGGTGCAGAAGCAGGTCGCACCCGGTTCGGTGCACTCGACGGCGATGAGGAAGGCTCCCGTCCGGCGCGCGCTGTAGGTGCCGTCCTTGTACCGGCCGCCCGTCAGGACCCGGTCCTGGACGGCGATGGCGCGCAGATCGCACGGCCGCACTCCCAGGAAGGCGTACGAGACGCTCTCCGGTTCCTCGGCCCGCACCGTGACGGCGCCCTCGGAGTCACGGTCGGCCGTCCACTGGCGGGACCGTGCCGGGTGCAGGTAGTTCTTCCAGGACTGCGGACCGGCGCTGTGGGCGAAGGCCGCGCCGTCCGCTCGCCGCACCAGGCGGTAGCGGCCGGCCTCCAGCTCGACACCCCAGCCGTAGGGCAGCTCGTGTCCGGATTCCAGCTCGGCGAGCACGATGGCGCCGTCACGCGCTGTCGGGCCGATGACGGTGCGGCCGCGCGTGCGCAGGATCCGCACGAGCGCGTCGAGCCCGTCCCGGTCGAGGATCCGCTCCGCGCACCCGCTGTCCTGGACCGTGGTCGTGTGAGCCATGGTTTCTCCTGACGATGTCGTCGGCCGACTGCTCACTCTTCTGCCAGTCCGAGCAGCGTCTGCTCGGCGGGCCGTTGCGGACGGGCGTTGTCGACGCGGTACGTCAGCTCGTCGACGACGGCGACGACTCCGTCGACCGCCCTGGTCAGCCTCAGCAGTACGGGGATCTCGCTGCGCCGCTCCACCTGCCCCTTCAGCGTGACCACGCCGTCGGCCACCCGCACGTCGAGCGTCCGGGGGCTGAGCCACATGGTGTTCACGATCACGTCGGCGATCACGTCGCGCCGGATGTCGGGGTCCGGGCGGAGGAAGACCTGGAGCAGGTCACGCCGGGTGACGATGCCGACGAGGCGTTCCTCCTCGTCGACCACCGGCAGCCGTTCGACGCGCCGCCCGGCCATGGTCCGTGCGGCGTCCATGATGCTGTCGTCGGCGTGGACGGTGATCGCGGGGTGGGACATCAGCCCTTCCGCGGTCGGTCCGCGCGTGTGCGCGGCTCCGGCGCCGGTGTCCCGGCCGGGCCAGGGCAGCCTGGGCCGCCGGTCTCGACGGGCCGGGGCGGAGAGCCGGCGGAGCACGAGATCGCTCTCGGAGATCACGCCCACGACCTTGTCGTCCTCGTCGACCACCGGCAGCCCGCTGATGCCGTGCACCGCGAGCAGGTGGGCCACGTCCTTGAACGATGCCCGCGGGAGCACCGACACGACGTCGTTCGTCATCAGGTTGCCGACCTTGCTGTGCTTCATTCCGGTCACGCCCTCCGGGATGCGAGATTCCGGTCTTTCCCCCGTCCCTGCCAGCCTCCAGCAGGAAGATTTCCCTCCACAGGGCTGACCGGGCACCTCGGCGGGCCCGACCGGCCCCGCCGGGCGGGGCTCACGGGCGGGCAGCGGGAGGCAGCGGCTCGCCGAGTTCGCCTTCCACCACGTCGGCCATGGCCCGCAGCACCCCGAGGGTCCGCTGCGCCTCGTCCTCGTCGACGGTCGTGATGGCGAATCCGACGTGGATGACGACATAGGTGCCGACATCCGCTTCGGGGGTGTAGGCGAGGCATGCCTCGCGTCGTACGCCACCGAAGTCGACGGTCGCCATCCGCAGGCCGGCATCGTCGTGGACCTCCAGCACTCGCCCGGGGATGCCCAGACACATCGCGTTCACTCTCCTTCGACGCGGGCCGCGGCGATGGCCGCCTGGCCGTAGCTGATACCGCCGTCGTTGACGGGTACGGCGCTGCCGACGAGCACCCGCAGCCCTTGGGCCCGCAGCAGCGCCCGGACCTCACCGAGCAGCCGGCCGTTCTGGAAGCAGCCGCCGGACAGACACACCGTCCGCGGGGCACCGGCGGCGACGACCCGCTCGACCAGCCCCGCGGTCACCTCGGCGACCGCCCGGTGGAAGGCGGCGGCGAGCCGGTTCACGGGCTCGCCGGACGCCGCGCCCTCCAGCAGGGCGGTGAGCGTGGGCACGGAGTCGTAGACCCACAGCCCGCCGGCCCGGACCAGGCGCCAGGGCAGGGCTTCGGCCGCCGTGGTGCCGGCCGCGGCTTCGAGCGCCACGGCGGCCTGGCCCTCGTAGGTGGCGTCGTCGCCGAGGCCCAGCAGGCTCGCGGCGGCGTCGAAGAGCCGTCCGGCGCTGGAGGCCCGCGGGCAGTTGACACCGCGTTCGACCATCGCCCGGACCGTGCGCACCTCGTGGGCTGCCAGGCGCCCGGTGAACCGTCCGGCCAGCGACGCGGGAGGCGGGGGCGTGCCGAGGGGCTCGGCGCCCCAGAGATGGCCCAGGGCCGTCCGCGCGGGGTGGCGTACGGCTGCCGCGCCACCGGGCAGCGGGGCGGTGGCGAAGCGGCCGGCCCGGCGGTAGCCGGTCAGGTCGGCGACGAGGATCTCACCACCCCAGAGGGTGCCGTCGTCGCCGAGGCCCAGGCCGTCGTACGCGACTCCGATGAACTTCCCTCGCACCCCGTGCTCGGCGGCGCAGGCCGCGACGTGGGCGTGGTGGTGCTGCACGGCGATCCGCCGCCGCACCGGGAGCCCCTGGGCCCACTGCGTGGACAGATACCCGGGGTGGAGGTCGTGGGCCACGGCACGCGGTTCGATGCCCGTCAGCCGGACCATGTCGGCGTAGGAGGTCTCGAAGGCGTCGAGTGTGCCCACGTCCTCCAGATCTCCGGTATGGGGGCCGAGAAAGGCCCGTTTTCCCTCCGCGAGGGCGAAGGTGTGCTTCAGCTGTGCCCCCGCCGCCACGAGGGGGACGGAGGCGGGCCGCGGCAGCGCGAGCGGCGCGGGCGCGTATCCCCGCGCCCGGCGGACCGTGAGGACCGTGCGTCCCACGGCGCGGACCACCGAGTCGTCGTAGCGGGCACGAATGGGCCGGTCGTGGTGGAGGAAGCCGTCCGCGACACCTCCCAGGCCGCTCCTGGCCGCCTCCTCGTCGATGGCCATGGGTTCGCCGCAGGCGTTGCCGCTCGTGACCACGAGCGGCCGGTCCAGGTCGTGCAGCAGCAGGTGGTGCAGTCCGGTGGTGGGCAGGAACATCCCGATCCGGTGGGTGCCGGGGTGGACCCCGGCCACAACACCGCCACGGCGGGCGGCGGCCAGGACGACGGGGCGGGCGGGGGAGATCAGCAGCGCCCGCTCGGTGGCCGAGAGGCCGGCCAGCCGCCGCGCGGCCGCGAGACCACCGACCATGACGGCGAACGGTTTCACCGGGCGTCGCTTGCGGTCCCGCAACCGGGCGACCGCTCCGGCGTCGGTCGCGTCGCACACCAGTTGATATCCGCCCAGGCCCTTCACCGCGACGATGCCGCCGTCGAGCACCACGCCGACCGCCGCTTTCAGCGCGGTCTCTCCCGTCAGGCCGTCCCAGCACAACCGCGGGCCGCAGCCGGGGCAGGCGACCGGCTCCGCGTGGAAACGCCGGTCGTCGGCGTCCGCGTACTCCGCGGCGCACATCCCGCACAAGGCGAAGGAGCGCATCGTGGTCCGCGCGCGGTCGTACGGCAGATCCTCGATGACGGTCGCGCGGGGGCCGCAGTCCGTGCAGTTGACGAACGGGTAGCGGTAGCGCCGGTCCGCGGGGTCGAACAGCTCGGCCAGACAGGCGTCGCACGTGGCGGCGTCGGGCGGGACCTCCTGTGCCGTCACCATGTCCGCTTCCACGCTGGGGCGCACCGTGAAGCCGGAACCGGCGGCGGGCGGAGCACCGGCCGGCCGCGTCACCTGTACCCGGCGCACCTCCGCGAGAAGCGGGGCGTCCTCCCGCAGCAGGCCGACGAACGCGTCCAGCGCGTCCGCGGGCCCGGCCACCGCCATCTCGACGTGGCCGCCGCGGTTGAGCACCCAGCCGTCCAGCCCCAGCCGCGTCGCGGTGCGGTGCACGAACGGCCGGAATCCCACCCCTTGAACCGTTCCGAAGACCGTGATCGTGCGCGCGGCCCGCACCGCCCCGCCTCCGTGTGCCGGCCCCGGCGCCCCCGCCAAGGCCGTCACCGGTCCGCGGACCGGCTGCGAGCCGCCGTGGCGCGATACCGGACGATGTCCTCCTCGATACGTTCCGCCAGCGGCTCCACCGCGTCGGCGACCACATCGGTCAGCCCGGTGCCCAGTGAGGTGTCGGCTCCTTCGACCGCGTACACCACCAGGTGCCCGGGCATCCGTCCGAGGGCCCGCGACAGCTCCACGGCCTCGCCGAGACCGAGGCCGTGCGTGCCGCCCCCGCCCGGCTGCCACATCTCGTGCTTGTCCAGCTCCAGCCTGTGGACCCGTCCCGGGTGCCCCGGATGAGCGTGCGCGGCGTCCACGACGACGGCCAGCTCCGCCTTCTCCCACAGCCCGATCAGCCGTGCCGGGTCACCGTCGTTCACCGACAGCTGTGTCCCGGACGGCAGCGGCCGGACCGCCGCGCGCTCCTCCAGCCTGGCGACGACGGCCCAGCCGACTCCGTCGTCCCGACGGAACTCATTGCCGACACCGACGACCACGATGCGGGTGGGGACCGTCATGGCTCACCTCTCCTTCCGGGTCCGTGTGCTCACCCTCCCCGGTCCGGCCGCCGTCCGCTCGGGGCCGAAGGTCCCCAACCGGGGCCGAACCGCCCATCGTCGCGCGCCGGCTCTCCGTGTCCCCCTGCCGCCATGACGCGGAAGAGAGCCGGACGGCGTGAGCCGGACGGGTCACCGCCGACACGGACGGGGGACACGGCGCCCTCTCGGTCCGGTCGTCGGCATGCTGGTCTGCCGGCCAGGAGACACTTCTCGGTCCCGCGTGTCGTGGCACGTGCCGACGACGCTGGTTGCTCGACCGGCACCGGGTCCGCAGGCACGGCCGTCGCTCATGCCACCTGCGGCGGCCCAGCCGTGCCGATAACGTTGCCCTTGTCGGCAACAGGGAGGGGTTGCAGGGTGGTTGAGCGCATATGGCTGGACGTTCCCTACGCGCAGAAGGACGGGGCGAAGCGGGCCGGGGCCCGCTGGGATCCGGCCGCCAAGCGCTGGTACGCGCCACGCGAGGTGCCCCGCGGGGCGGGCACTGTGCAGCTCGCCGTCGTTGACGCAGCAAAGCCGGGAGGGCGTCCCCCGGCTCGGCCGCGGTGCTCGCGGTGGGCGGGCGATGCGGTCGGAAGGTTTCCGGCCGACCGGCGCCGCCTGTACGCGGATCCCCCTGGTGTCCTGCCCCGGCTCGCTGTCGATCGTGCCCCTGCCGGTGCCCGGCGAGCAGCCGCAGCTCGTGGAGACCGAAGACGGAGATGTCGGAGGCGTTGCGGCGACGTCTTTGTTTTGACCAGGCTGGGGTTGTCGGGGGCTAACCGCCCCAGCTCCCGTTCAGGTCCTCGTTGATGCCGAGGCCCGTCATCTGGATAGTGCATCCGCTCGTGGTAGCGACAGCCTTCTCTGCCATCGGATAGGCGGTGAAGGACAAAGTTTGCGTGTCTTTCAAGCCGTTCACGCCGATCCAGTAGGTCGAGCCGTTGGCGGAGCCCGACCAGATCGCGTCCTGGAGCTTCCGGCCGCGCAGTCGCCTCGTGGGCTGATGCGGCTGGTGCGGGTCTTCTGTCCAGCCGTTCATACCTGGCGGTGTGTCGTCACTTTCGGGGAGGCCCCAAAGCCAGCCGGTATCCGCATGCTGGACGAAGAACACCCCGGTCCCGTCCGCGTTCAAGGGGGGATCCGTGATGGTGAGGAACAGCATGAGGTTATCCAGTACGACCTTGTACTCGGGCGGGCCGATAATGTCCACGCCGAGTACGTATGTCGCGTCTGGAAACTGCTGGAGGGCTGCCGGGGTCGACGGACGCAAGAGCACGTTCCCGATGAACAACAGTGGTGAATGGCACGTGGAGTCGATCTTTGTGGCGGTCGCGGGCATGGTTGCCACCTCTGATTGAAGAAATGCGTCGTGCGGACCTGATCCTGTCCGGCATGCTGCTGTGCGCTGCGAACGGGCGCCGAAAGCCGGGACAGGTGAGCGCGAAAGATGAACCTTCCTCGGTGCTCACACGAGGGCATAGCTCACTCTCCATGGAAGCACCGTCGCGGACGTGCTGCCAGTTGGATCTGTCCTGCCCCGTACGCCCACAGCCTGAAGGTCGCTGCGGGGGAGGGGGCACCGGTGGCCGGGCTTGCGCGATACCCGCCGTCCGGACGCTGTAGCGGCATCGTCGCTGGCGCCCCTGATCGTCACTCCGGGCCAGGGATGACCGAGCCGGAACCGTAGCGGACCTGGGCAGTGCGGTGCGCTCCCAGAAGACCCGGCGAATAATCAAAAGCCTTCAGTTGACGCTTAGTTCTGAAGCAGGGCCCTCGAGCCCTGTGGAACGAGCTGGTCGAGGTCAGCCCGGACATCGTGCTCACCTCCGCCGGCACCGGCGAAGTGGCGGAATCTGACCCGGACTTCGTGCTCCACCGCCGGGTCATCGAGATCAACGACGGCATTCTGCTGACCCTGCGGACCTACCGCTCAGATCGCGTCCAACAAGCTACCCGACACGCCCTGGCCCAGCTCGATGAAGCCGACACGCTCCGCGGGCGTGCCACGGTGGAAGCCGCTGTCCTCAAGGACGCTGTCAGGGTCAAGCACCACGGTCTGCGCCCCAATGGCGAGATCGTCCGGCCGGCGCCCGGCACCGATGAACGCGAGGGTAACCTTCGGGCCGAGACCGAGTGGCTGCTGCTCGTTTCGCAGACGTACGCCGGCAGCGATGTCGTACGCGCGACCACCACCGAGACCGCCAAGGACAAGGAAGACAAGGAAGCAGTACCGACGCCATGAGCGACCCGCTGTCGTGTACGGAGTTCCTCCAGAACCCCTACCCCTTCTACGACGACCTTCGGGCGGCAGGCCCTGTGCAGCAGGTGATCACCGGTTCCGGTGGCAGGCCCAGCTACCTCGTGACCGGCTACGCCGAAGCGAAGGCGGCCTTCGTGGAACCGGGCCTGTCCAAGGACACCGGCCGGTTCTTCGCCGGCCGCTCCTCCGGCCGCAATCTTCACCCCGCGGTCGCCCACACCATGCTCGCCACCGATCCTCCTGAGCACACCCGACTGCGCCGCCTGGTGACCAAGGCCTTTACCACCGGCGCCGTCACCCGCCTGCGCCCGTACATCCAGCACACCGTGGACCATCTCCTCGACGCCCTCCCGAAGAACGGTTCAGCCGACCTCGTCGCCGGTCTCGCCATCCCGCTGCCGGTCACGGTGATCTGCCAGATGCTCGGAGTGCCCGAGGCCGACCGAGCTCAGGTGCGCACGTGGTCGAACGATCTCTTCGCCGCTGGACAGCCCCAGCGGATCGACACGGCCTCGCACGCTGTGGCCGGCTACATGGCCGATCTCATCGAGGCCAAGCGACGTGCCCCGGACGACAGCCTGCTGCACGACCTCATCGCTGTTCGGGAGGATGGCGAACAGCTCGGCGAAGGCGAGCTCGTCTCCCTGGCCGTCCTCCTGCTCGTCGCCGGCCACGAGACCACCACGAACTTCATCGGCAACGCCGTCCTGGCCCTCCTCCAACACCCGGAGCTCCTCGACCGCGCACGAACCCAGCCCGGCCGGCTGAGCAGCATGTTGCACGAGCTGCTGCGCTACGACTCACCGGTCGGCATCGCCACCTTCCGATACACCACCCGACCGATCACCCTCGGCGAGACCGAAATCCCCGCCGGCGTCCCCGTGCTCATCTCTCCCGGAGCAGCCAACCGGGACCCTGCCCAATACCCGGCTCCCGATCGTCCCGATGCCGAGCGCGATGCCAGGGGCCATATGGCCTTCGGCCACGGAATCCACCGATGCCTCGGCGCGCCGCTCGCCCTGGCCGATGCGGAGATCGTCCTTCGCACGCTGCTGAGCCGGTTCCCTGCGCTTCGCCCGGCCGTAGCGGCCGAAGAACTCCGGTGGCGCCGCACGCGACTCATGCGGGGATTGGAATCCTTTCCGGTATTTACGCGGTAGAAGGGTCCTATGCCAGCTCCCGTCTTCGCGCATGCCTGGAACAGGGTCACGATCAGCGGCGGTGAGCACCTGCCACAGGTGCCCTGGACGGAGCCCGACCTCGCCGCGCTGGCAGGGCACTCGGGGCCCTCGAACTGCCAGGACGCCGCGAATCTGCTGGACGAGCTGGCGCACGAGTCCGGCGCCGTGTTCACTCTCGAGGAGCTCGCCGCCTGCCTCGGTCGCAGCGGCGCGGGGGTCGCCGGCACGCTGTCCGAGCTGAGCCAGTATTCCTACGTGCTGACTGGGCGTTTCGCCCTGTTGATCGTGTTTGGTCCCCGGTGTGGTCGACGAACAGGATGGCGTTCATCAAGGTCCGCAGGTCGTGCTCAGGGGGCGGCCGATGTTCAGGGCCCGTTCGTGGCGCTCGGCCCGCCAGGCGGCCAGCACCGGCTCGATCAGCTCCCACCGTTCGCCGGAGAGGTCGCTCGCCCCGGTCCTCTCACCAGCAACTCAGCGGGTGTAACGGCCGGTTGTCATACCCGGCCGCCATGATGAGCGCATGGACGACTCCCGCAGCGTTCCCGCATTCCAGGACCAGCAGATCCCCGCCTGGGCCGGCACCGTCGGGCCCGGCTGGGCGGGCCTGCTCGACCAGCTCCACCGCGACCTGTCCGCCCTCGATCCCGGCTACCGCATCGAGTCCTTCGCCGTGAAGTTCGGCGGCCTGCGGATCACCGTCGCCGACCGCTTCGAGCACGGCGAGTTCGACGGCGAGTACGCCGACCGGGCCACCGCTCTGACCGACGCCGCCGAGACCGCTTCCGAGCACACCTGCGAGGAATGCGCAGCCCCCGGCCGCATCCGTCTATGCGGGGACGGACAGCGCATCTGGATGCAGGCCCGCTGCGAGGAATGCCGCAGCGTCCTTCCCGGCGGCCCCGCCCCGGCCGGGACCAGCGCCGATCCTGCCTGACCTGGGCCTTTCACCGCCATGCCCCTGCCCCCGCAGGAATCCGCCGGAGCGCCATAGGCGGCGCGCGACGCTCCGCCAGTGCCCGGGCAGGGCATGTCCCTGGCCTTCGTCCGGAACCTGTTCCGCGGCACACGCCGAGGCTGAGCCGGCACCGGCTCCGCGCCCGCGCTCCGGAAGGCGCGGAGGACATGCCATTGCCGTGATATCGACGGCGAGAGATGGTGGAGGAGGCGCACGGCAGGGGCCGGCCCCCGGTCCCAGGCGCCGGTGAGGCGGTGAGCACGATGGAGCATCCCGTGGTCGTCGGTGTCGACGGGTCGGACGCCGGCCTCGCCGCCCTGGACTGGGCCGTTGAGGAAGCGGCGCACCTCGGGCTCCCCTTGCGCGTGGTCTACGCGTCGCTGTGGGAGCGGTACGAAGGGGCGGTGCCCTCGTTCACCGGTCAGCAACCGGCCGAGCAGATCGCGGCCCAGCACATCGTCGCCTCCTCCGAACAGCGAGCCCGGCAGCTCTCCCCGGACCTGCGGGTGACTGCCGTGACCGTGCCGGAGGACGCGGTGGAGGCGCTGGTGGAGGAGTCGCGGGGCGCGGCCACCGTGGTGACCGGCTCGTCCGGGCGGGGAGCCGTCAAGGGGTTTCTGCTGGGCTCCGTGAGCCTTGCGGTGGCGGGCCGCGCCGACTGCCCGGTCGTCGTTGTACGCGGCGAGGAGCGCAACATCAAGGGCATGAGCGGCCGGGTCGTCGTCGGTGTGGGCGAGGCGGACGAGGCCGCCACCGCCGTGCGGTTCGCCCTCCGCGAGGCCGAGGCCCGTGGATGCGAACTGCAAGCCGTACGGGCCTGGCGCAGCCCCCAGCAGCCGACGGATCCCTTGAACGTGCTCGATTCCGCCGTCCGTGCCTGGGGGGAACGGGCTGCCGCGGTACTGGACGAAGTGCTGGAGGAAGCCGTGGCCGAACACCCGAAGGTGCCCGTCACGCGCACCGTGCTGGAAGGGCCCGCGCACCGAATACTGCTGGGACCGGCGGCCGAGGCCGACCTGCTGGTACTCGGCGCCACGCGGCGGCAGGGCGGGTTCGGACTGCAGCTCGGCCGGGTCAGCCACACCGCCCTGCACCGGGCGGCCTGCCCCGTCGCGGTGGTGCCGCACCGGTGAAGCACACGGCCGTTCACCCCGTACCGGCCAGGATCCCCCGCTCGACGCGGTGACGCACGCAGCGAGCTCGGTGAAGGCCGCTCCCGCTGACGCCAGGAGGTACCGGTCGGCCGCTCCCGGTGCCGTCCGGCCCATGCGCCCTCCGCACGCCGCGGCCCATGGTGAGGGGAGAGGAGGCGTCCGTGACATGACCCATGCATCCGAGTCGCCGGGCACCGCGGTGTACGCGCTGCTGGCCGACGGTACGACCGTGCGTGTCCGGCCCGTTGTGCCGGAGGACCGTATGGCGGTCTTCCGGCTGTACGGACAGATGGCGCCCGACAACCTGAGGCTGCGTTTCTTCTCCAGCGGCGCCTTCATCGCGCAGCAGGCGGCAGACGCCCTGTGCCTGAACGCGGGGCCGGGAGACCGGGCGCTGGTGGCCGAGACGGACGGTGCCCTGGTGGGGCTGGCCGAGTACCACGCGGCACCTGCCGATGTGCCCGGCGGCAGGCCGGCCACCGCCGAGGTCGCCCTCGCCGTGGCGGACGACTGGCACCAACGCGGTGTCGGAACGCTCCTGTTGGAGCACCTCGTCGACCTCGCGCGGGCCGAGGGGCTCCAGGAGCTGACGGCCGAGGCGCTGAGCGAGAACATGCGGGTCATCAGGGTCTTCGCCGACCTCGGGCTCCCTGTGCGACGGCGTTTCGAGGGGCCGGAGGCCCACGTCCGGGTGGCGCTGACGCCGGACGAGCGCTATCTGACGGCCCTGGACACGCGGGGACGCACCGCCGACGTCGCCAGCCTCCGGCCGCTCCTGCGGCCCCGGTCGGTCGCGGTCGTGGGCGCCGGGCACCGCCCCGCTTCCGTGGGAAGGGCGATCCTGCGCAACCTGCGCGCCAACGGCTTCACCGGCCCGGTGCACATCGTCAACCCGCACGGCCCCGCCCTCGACGGTCTGCCCTGCCACCCCGCCGTATCCGACCTGCCCGAGCCCCCCGACCTGGTCGTACTGGCCGTCCCCGCTCACGCGGTGCCCACCGTCGCGGAGGAGTGCGGCGCGCGCGGAGCACGGGCGCTGGCGGTGGTGACATCAGGGCTCGACGCGGCGGAAGCGGCCGGACTGCGGGCAGCCTGCCGCCGGCACGGCATGCGCGTCGTCGGTCCCAACTGCCTGGGCCTGGCCAATACGGAGAAGGACGTCCGGCTGGACGCGACGTTCGCCGCCCGCTTCCCCCTTCCCGGCACGGCCGGTGTCGCCACCCAGTCGGGGGGCGTGGGCATCGCCTTGCTGGACGGGCTGTCCCGGCTGGGGATCGGTGTGTCGACGTTCGTCTCGCTCGGCGACAAGTACGACGTGAGCGGCAACGACCTGCTCCAGTGGTGGGAGGAGGACGGGCGCACCGATCTCGCGGTGCTGCACCTGGAGTCGTTCGGCAACCCCCGGGCCTTCTCCCGTACCGCGCGACGGGTGAGCAGGCGCATGCCCGTACTCACGGTGGACGCCGGGCGGTCGGAAGCTGGGCGGAGGGCGGCGGCCTCGCACACGGCCGCCGCCGCCACGCCGACGATGACCCGGCGGGCGCTCTTCCACCAGGCCGGGATCATCGCCACCCGGACCATCGGGGAGCTCCTGGACACGACGGCGCTGCTGCACGCCCAGCCGCTGCCCGCCGGCGACCGCGTGGTGGTGGTCACCAACGCCGGTGGGGTGGGCGTGCTGGCCGCCGACGCGTGCAGCGAGGCCGGGCTGAGCGTCCGTCCGCTGGAGCCCGCCCTGGCGGCGCAGGTCGCGGCCGCCCTCCCGGAAGGCGCGGCGGTCGGCAATCCGGTCGATGCCACCGCCGCCGTCCCGGAGGACCGGCTGCGTGCCTGCGTGGACCTGTTGGCGGCCCACCGGGACGTCGACGCGGTGCTGGGCATCCTGGTCCCGACGGCCCTGGCCGCGGCCACCGGCGACGACCTGGTGCGGGCGTTCACCCACGCCCCGGAACGGGTCCCGTGCACGACGGCGCTCGTTCTGGTGGACCGGCCCGCGCGCGTGGAGCTGCTGCCGACCGAGCGCGGCGGTGCCGTACCCGCGTACGCCGATGCCCAGGACGCCGCCCGAGCCTTGTCGTACGCCTCGGCCTACGCCCGGCGCCGGAGCCGCCCGCAGAGCCTGCCGCCGGAGCCGTCCGGCATCGACGCGGCAGGTGCCCGGGCGGATGCGGAGGCGTGGCTCGCCGAGCGGCCGGAGGGCGGCTGGCTCGACCCGGTCCGGTGCGCACGGCTCCTCGCGCGCTACGACATTCCGCAGGTCGCCTGGGAGTGGGCGCGCGACGAGGAGAGCGCCGTGGCGGCGGCCGCGCGGCTGGCCGGGCCCGACGGCCGGGTCGTCCTCAAGGCCCACTGGCCAGGGCTGGTGCACAAGACCGGCGAAGGCGCCGTCCGCCTCGACCTCCAAGGCGACGACCAGGTGCGGGCCGCCTACCGCGACCTCGTGGACCGCTTCGGCGACCGGCTCTCCGGGGTGGTGGCGCAGCCGCAGGCCCCGCACGTCCTGGAGCTGGTGGCGGGCGTCGTCCAGGACCCTGTCTTCGGCCCGCTCGTGCTCTTCGGCCAGGGCGGCACGGCCACCGATGTGCTCGCCGACCATGCCGCGCGGCTCGCCCCGCTCACCACCGACGACCTCGACGACCTCATCACCTCGCCGCGCTGCTCCGCCCTCCTGTCGGGCCGGTACGGCGGCATCCCCGTCGACCTGGGCGCTCTCGAACACCTGCTGCTGTGCCTGTCCCGGATGGCCTGCGACCTTCCGGAGCTCGTCGAGGCCGACCTCAATCCGGTGGTGGCCCGGCCGGGCGGCATCATGGCGCTCGACGCCCGCGTGCGACTCGAACCCCACAAGGCGTACGACCCGTACCTGCGGCGTCTGCGCTGAGACCGGCGCCCGGACCGGTCCGACCGCACGGGACGGCGCTGTCCCATGCGGCCGGACCCGGGTCCGCCGACGAACTGCTCCGCGACTGGGGAGCGGAGCGGGTCCGGCACTCCGGACGGCCTGAGGAAGTGAATCGATGATGCTCTGGTACGACCGTGAGGGCGGCTGGGGCCTGTTCGCGATGACAGCGAGCATGGTCCTTTTCTGGGCGCTGATCATCACCGTCGCGGTCCTGTTCTTCCGCACGCTCGCCCGCCCGTCGCACGGCGCCCGGCCCACCGGCCGGCCGAGGGGCCCGGAACCCGGCCACGCCGAGCGGATCCTGGCCGTGCGGTACGCACGCGGTGAGATCGACGAGGAGGAGTACGCCCGACGCCTGGCCACCCTGAGGGGCTCACCGCCGGGCCCCGCCGAACACTGACACTCGCCGCCGCTGTCGCCCTGCCGTGACCCGCCGAACCTCACGGCCGCTACTGGCGGCCCTTGCGCTCCTCTCGGCGATGCCCTGGCCGGGGCAGGAAGAACATCAGGACCCACATGGTCAGCAGGCCGCCGATTACATACGGGAGCGTCGCGGTGAAGGCAACGACGACGTCGGCGCCGCGTGCGGTCGCGGTCTGGTCGTGGGAGAAGAAGACCACCCCGGTGAAGACGACTCCCAGTGCGATGCCGAGATGGGTGGCGGTGTTGAACAGGCCGGAGGCCGAGCCGGCGTGTGCGTCGTCGACGCGGCCCAGGGTGAGGTCGGTGAGCGGAGCGCCGACCATGCCCATGCCGAACCCCAGCGCCAGGACCGGCAGGGCCATGGCGGTCATCGACAGAGCGGTGCCGTACGTGGTCGCCAACAGGTGGAACACACCCAGGGCCAGAGCGGCGAACAGCGCGCCGGTCTGAGGTATGCGGCGTCGGTGCCGGGTGACGGCCGACATGGCCAGCCAGGCCCCGCAGATCTCGGCGAGGGTGAGAAGAAGGAAGCCGACCGCCGCTCGTGACGGGCTCAGGCCCAGGCCCTGCTGCATGAAGAGCGTCCAGCACATGAAGAACAGGCCGGACAGCAGGCCGAGGACGAGCTGGGCGGCCAGGCCGCCGGAGAAGGGCCGGCCGGAGAACAGGGACAGCACCACCAACGGAGAGCCTCCCTCGCGGGTCTTGATCCGCTGATGGAGGACCAGGCCCGCGAGTACGGCCGCGCCCGCGGCCATGGCCGCGAACGTCCACCACGGCCAGCGGTGGGCGTCGCCCGCGCTGAGGGGATAGACGATCAACAGCAGCCCGAGTGTGGAGAGGGCCACGCCCAGGAGGTCGACGCGAGGGGCCTGCCTGTCGCGGGACTCGGTCAGGTACCTGTGACCGAGCAGGACCGTGGCCACGCCGAGGGGCACGTTGATCAGGAAGATCGAACGCCAGCCCAGGCCGAACAGATCGGCCTGGGTGAGGACGCCGCCCAGAACGGGCCCGGCGACGCTGCCCACCGAGATGACGGTTCCGTACAGGCCGAACGCCTTGGCGCGGGCGCCGCCCTCGAAGGTGACGTGCAGGGTGGCCAGGGTCTGCGGGATCATGACCGCTGCCCCAGCGCCCTGCGCCGCGCGGGCGGCGATCAACGTGGTGGGGCCGGTGGCGAGGGTGCACAGCACAGAGGCGGCGGTGAAGGCGACGGTGCCGAGCAGGAAGGTCCGTTTGCGGCCGTAGAGGTCACCGAGGCGGCCGCCGGTGATCAGCCCGATGCCGAGGGCGAGCGCGTAGGCGGCGTGGGTCCACTGGAGGCCGGTTGCCGAGGCCCCGGTGTCCGCCTGGATGGTGGGCAGGGCGGTGTCGACCACCGAGGCGTCCAGGACGGCCATCAGTTCGCCGGTCAGCACCACGGCCAGCATGATCAGGCTGCCACGGCGCGACGACGGTCCGGCGGCGGTATGGCCCGGGCGGGGCGGGGAGTTGCGGGTGTCACGGGACACGGAGAGGGGGGTTCCTGTTCGGAGCAGTAGGGAAGCGGGCAGGCCGAGGCCCGTGTACGCCTACTGCGCACAGGAGAATGTCACGGAGCCCAGACCATCGGGAACACCGTCTTCGCAGCGGACAGCACCAACCGCCTGTCAGCGCAGGCGAGGGTCCGCGGGCAGAGCCCTGGAAGAACGGCTACTGGGCCTGGGAAATACGTCATCACCTCGAAGGACGAGCACACGCCCACAGAGGGCAGTGGAAAGAACCCGGCCAGCATAGGCGGGCGCCTGCGGCGGAGAAAAACGGTTTTCCGGGCCGTCCCCAGTGACCGGGGGAGCGGGGCCGATGAGGCCCGGCGCATCCGGGCCTCATCGGCGCCCCTGCCGTGTATCACTCTGCTTTCGGTACCGCTGTTTCCATGAAGGCCGGTATGTGTCGCCTGGAGAGGGGAGATCTGTTCTTCTGCCGGTCGCCCGACAGTGGGGGCCACAAACTCGTGTGCGTCGGGGGCCTGGGATGTCCTATCGTGAACGGGCCCCTGCGCCGAGTCCTGGTCGCAGTGACCGAATTCCTGTTCCTTCTGTGCCGATCTTGGGGTGACGACTTATTAACCAGGCCATGTAGTCGTCCGTGTTCTCCGCGTGCTGTGTTGTCGCACGTGTCCGAGGACGGACGTCGCGCTGGCCTGAGTTGCGTCACCCATCCTCGCTTTTTCCTTCCCGGGTGCAGCTCTGCCGTCTGCCCCGGGCTTCGGTGTTTTCCGGCCCCGGTGCGGCTGTCGGCAGGGCTCCCCGATTCCATCGGATCAGGAGCTTTCCCGTCGTGTCTTCCTCCGCGCTCGGCAACGAGCCGCAGTACACCACCCAGACCCCGACCCACCCAGCACCTCGCCGCCCGAAAATGGCCCTGGCGGCCTGGATCGCCCTCTTGGTGCTGCTGACCGCCGAGCTGATGAACATGCTCGACCAGTCGGTCGTCCTGACCGCCCTGCCCGCGATCCAGGAGTCGACCGGTGGCGGACCGGTCGCGGTGCAGTGGCTGACCACCGCCTATTCCCTGCCCATCGCCATCGGGCTGATCACCGGCGGACGGCTCGGTGACCTCTACGGCCGCCGCAGGACCCTGCTCATCGGCACCGTCGTGTTCACCGCCGCCTCGCTGCTGTGCGGTCTGGCCACCGGCCCGGGCGTGCTGATCGGCGCCCGCCTGCTCCAGGGCGTCGGCGTGGCCGTGATGATCCCTCAGGTCCTGGCGACCATGCACGTCACCTTCGAGGGCCAGAACCGCAGCAAGGCGTTCGGCCTGTACGGGGCCGTCCTGGCCATCGCCAACGTCCTGGGCCCGGTCCTGGGCGGCGTGCTCACCCAGGCCGACCTGTTCGGGCTGTCCTGGCGGCCGATCTTCCTGGTCAATGTGCCCGTCGGGCTGGCCGTACTCCTCCTCGGACGCACATTCATCCCCGAATCGACCGTCCGCAAGGCCGACCGGCTTGACGTGGTCGGCATGCTGCTCTCCGGCCTGGCCATCGTCCTGATCCTCTTCCCGCTCACCGAGGGCCACGCCCACGGATGGCCGCTGTGGTGCTTCGTCATGCTCGCCGCTGGCGCCCTTGTCCTCGGTGTCTTCCTGCGCCACCAGCGACGCGGGCAGGGCAGCTCCCCGCTGGTGACGCTGACCCTCTTCCGGGTCAGGCAGTTCTCCGGGGGCATGGCCGCGGACCTGCTGCACGGCCTGCTGTGCGGCCTGTTCTTCATGACCTGGACGCTGTACCTGCAGCGCGGACTGGGTATGAGCCCGTTCCACGCGGCCCTGGCCTTCGTGCTGCTCTCCGTGGGAGAACTGGGCGGCGCGACGGTCGCGGCGAAGACCGCCGGACGTTTCGCCCGCCGTCTGCCGCAGACCGGAGCCCTCATCGCGACCGCTGCGATGGTCGCCTACGGGCTCCAGATCGGCAGCCAGCAGGCCGGCCTGTCCCTTCTGGCGATGACCGCTCCGGTGGTGCTGATCGGCTTCGGCCTGGGCATGGTCTCCGGCCCGCTCGCCGATCTGTCGCTGGCCAGGGTCCCGCACGAGGACGCCGGCTCGGCCTCGGGCTTGTTCAACACCGCCATTCACCTGGGCATCGCGCTGGGCACCGCGCTGACCGCCGTGGTGTTCTTCGCCGTCACCGGCGGCTCTCCCGACGCCGGACTCAACCGCGACGCGTTCGTCACCGTGCTGTGGTGGGTCAGCGGCCTCCTGGCCCTGATGTGGGCGCTGATGTTCTGCCTGCCCAAGCAGGCCGACAACCAGGTTGACTGAGCCCCTCCCAGGCCCCGGCGACAACGTCGGCCGGGGCCTGGGCCGTCCTCCAGCGGCCCGTACCCGTCGGCCGGCTTCTCGCCGTCGGGCAGGTCGGCCCGTCAGGTACGTCCTGATTCAGCCGAGCAAGGCCGGGTTGGGCAGTAGCGCCCATTGCTCGCTTTTCGGATCGAGCTGCTTCAAGGTCAGGGCCTTCGCCGGCAGCCGCTCCGTCATGAGGGCCCGCAGGTCGGGGGTCCGGGGCAGGCCCCGGGTGGCGGCCTGGAGGATCGTGCCCAGGGCTTGGGCGCTTCCTGCCACTGGGCCCAGCGCGCCTGTGACCAGGCAGCTGAAGACCTTGCGGCGGAGGACGGCGGGCTCGTCGTTCAGCAGCCGGCCGGTCAGCGGAGGCGGTGGGAACCCGTGGCGGGCCAGCCGGGCGGGGCTGATGCGGATGTCGGCGAGGTCGCGGTAGACCAGTCGCCGGGCCCGGCCTTCCCGGTCGAGAACGGCGAGGAGGTTCTGCCCGTGAGCCTCCAGGGCCAGCCCGAGGTCCAGCAGGTCCAGGCAGACACCGAGGGCGAGGTGCGCGAACTCGATGATCCGGTTCTGCCGCTCGCCGTGGGGGAGTGGTGCGAAGTGCGCGGGCAGTTCCGCCACGGGCGCCACCTGCTCGCCGGTCCCGGCATATCCGTACGGAGATTCCCGGAGCACCGCCGCGAGAGCCGGTGTGCCAGCTCCGGCCGCCGACAGGGTCCGGGTGAGGTGCAGTCGGCCACCCAGGCGTTGCGCGACGGCTTCGGCGACGTCGTAGGTGATCACGGCGTTCTCCACCGAATACGCGGAGATGTCCCGCACCGCGGAGGTGAGTTGGGTGCTCAACGCCGTCTTGACGTGCAGGTTCTGCCCGAGGTCGAGCGTGCGCAGGGACAGCAGTGGATGGGCCGCAGGCCCGGGAAGCAGCGCCCGGCCTTCCAGGGTGTGCTCGGCCTGCCAGGGGTGCACCGGGATCAGTGTGAGGTGGCCGTCGCGTAGTTCCGCCGGCCACGGGCCCCGCACCGTGGCGTCGGAGACCGGCGCGAGTCGGAGGGTGACCACCGGCCGGTGCTCCGGTGCGTACGCCAGCTGCTCGGCGGCCGAGAAGCCGGGGCGGGACCGGCAAGTGGGGTGATAGGGATGTCCGTCGGACGACCGCTGCTCCCACTCCCACGGCGCCGCCGGTGGCTCAGGAGGGGCAGAGGCGGTGCGCGACAGCGCCAATGAGGCGGTGCTGTGGTCGAGTTCGGCGGAGAAACGCTCACCGCCGGGCACGGCCAGGGCTGTCAGCAGCCGGGCCGGATGCTCGTACGGGCGGCCGTCCAGCTCAAGGGAGGCGATCGCCGTCCCTGTCGCCCAGGGGTCCGAGGGCGGGCCGTGCAGATGCCGCCCGTCCGCCAGCCGGAGCGTGACGCCGTCACGGCCGGTGGCGCGGCCGGTGACCCAGGGGTGTGGCTCGTGGACCAGCCCCCGCCATAACCGTGCCAGCGTCGCGGCTCGCGCCCCGGGCAGGGCGGTCAGATAGGTGTCAGTCAACTCCGGTCGAATGACGCTAAGTTGACGTTCTGTCTCCCGCTCCGCGACGGTACCGCACACGCGCATCTCCTACCGCACGCGGGCGCGTTCCACACATACTGAGGGCGATGCGTGACTTATCCCGAGCGGCCGACGCCCTGTCCATCGCGCCGCTGCTCAACTGCCTGCTCCGAGAGGCCGCCGAACCGGCCTGGGAGCCGTCCGCCGGCCAGGCCGTCCACCGCCTGCGCGCAGGCGGCCGGCTGCTCCGCGTGCGTACCGGCCACCGGCCCTCCTCGCCCGAACTGTGGACCGGCGTGATCTGGCGCCGCCTGTGCCACGCGGAGCTCGTCGACCTCACCGCCCGCGAGATGCGCGCCGCCACCGGCTTCGCCAACTCCGCCCTGGTCGCCGAGGTGACCGCCGGCCGCGCGGCCGTGGAGGCCATCCTCGCCGCCCGGGCCCGCGCCACCCCACCCGACGATGTGTGGCTGCGCTCGGAGCAGGCCCTGGTGATGGGCCACCCCTTCCATCCGGCCCCCAAGTCCCGCGGCGGCGGCGGACCGCCCGCCGCCTGGCTGCGCTATGCCCCCGAGGCATACGCCCGCTTCCCGCTCGTGCTCCTGGGCGTGCGCGAGGACGCGGTGATCGACGACGGTGACACCCGCGCTCTCGACGCGCTGGGCCAAGCCCCGCCCGGCTACCGCCTGCTGCCCGTCCATCCCTGGCAGCTCGACCTCACCCACCGCCTGCCGGCCGTGCGCACCGCCTTCGCCGAGGGCCGCCTGGTCCGGCTGGGCGCCACACCCTGGAAGGCCGAAGCCACTTCCTCGGTGCGCACGGTCCACGTCCCCCGGAGGTCCGAGGGCGCGGGCCGGGCCGGTGACCTGTTCCTGAAGTTCAGTCTGGAGGTGCAGATCACCAACGACGTCCGACGGATGCGGCGGCACGAACTGCGCCATGTACGCCGCACCGATCCGCGGGTCAGCGCCGCCTTCGCGGCCGTGGAAGGGCCCGCGGCCTGGCTGAGCGAACGCGGGCACCGCACGGTGCGCGGCCTCGACGAGACCTTCCCGGTCCTGGTCCGCGACGGCCTGGACGGGCATCTGGTGCCGGGCGCCACCGCGGTGCTGGCCGCCGCGCTCCCCGATGGCTTCGACGGCAACCCCCTTGACCGCCTCACCGACCCGCTGCCCTGGTGGTCGGCCTATCTGCGGCAGGTCGTCCCGCCTGTGCTGGAGGCGTATGCCCGGCACGGCGTGGCGGTCGAGTGCCACTTGCAGAACACCCTGATCGCCGTCGACACGGACGGAATTCCCGTCCAGGCCGTCTTCCGCGACACCGAGGGGGCCAAGACCATCCCCGAGGTGCCGAGAGGGGCGGCCTGGCAGCGCCTTGTGTACTGCCTCGTCGTGAACAATCTCAGCGAGATCGCCCACACCCTCGAACACCGTTTTCCCGGGGCCGCCGAGGTGCTGTGGCCGGCCGCGCGGCGGGAGTTCGAGCGGTACGCCGAAGAACGCGGCTTCCCCGAGGCCCTCACCCTCCTCGCGGCGCCGACGGTCCCGGCCAAAGCGAATCTCCTCTCGCGATGGATCGGCGCCAGCGGTACCGACCCCTGCTATCTGCCTGTTCCCAATCCGCTGGTGGTCGGATACCCGACCTGCGCACCGAGTTGGCGTACGCGCGGTCCGGCCGCGACGACGTGAAAAGGGGTGAACGGGATGAGCCTTGGGATGCCGTGGCAGCTGCCGTAGACCACGCGGTGGGGCGGTGCGCGTGCACCGCCCCGTGTCGGGTGGGGAGGCCGGGTCAGCCGGTCCGGCTATTCGCGGTGACGGAGCGTTTTGTTATTGCTTGTCACGCGCGGCCTGTCGTTCGGTGATCTCGGTCTTGACCGTCTCGTGCAGCTCGTCCGACGTGAATCCGAGGCTGCGCAGGATTCGCGCGGCCGGGCTCTCCTCGGTGCGGATCAGGCCCAGCAGGGTGTGTTCGGTGCCGACCCAGTCGTGGCCGAGGCCGGCCGACGCGCGGCGTGCCTGCTCGATGACCTCCTTGCTCTCCGGCCGGAACGCGATGTGACCCCGAGGCGCCTTCTCCCCGGCCGGCGGCAGCGCTTCCCTGATCGCGTCGCGGATGCGCTGCTCCGACCCGGATGCCGCCACCAGCACCGCGTATGCCAGGCCCCGCGGTTCGCCGAGCAGGCCGAGCAGCAGGTGTTCGGTGCCGATGAAGTCGTGCTTGTGCGTCCGGGCGGCTTCCTGCGCGAGGACGATGCTGTGCCGGTTCAGGTTGGTGAAGCGCTCGAACGCGGCGGGCGTGTGGCGTTGCTGGGCGGCCTGTTTGGACACGCCGATGGCGTCGCCGATCTCGGTCCATGACGCGCCGGTCTGCTTGGCCTTGCTGACGTAGTGGTCGATGAGCTGGTCACCGAGGTCGGACAGCGTCTGTGCGCGAAGGCGCGCCTCGCTGATGCGAGCCAGTTCGTCGGAGTCGGGGAGCTCCTCGTCGAGCCGGGCGATCAGGTCGGCGAGGCTGATGTCGAGTGGACTCATGCGTCAACTTTAAGTTGACGATCATTCATCGTCAACCAGTAATTGACGATTACTTCCGGGGTGCTTCCACGCCTTCGCGGGACGGTTCGGTGCGACAGTCGAACCTGATCACGATTGCTCAAGCGCGCCGAACTTGCGTGGGGCGGCTCGGCGGTTGGATGTCGAGTGGATGTGATCTGTCTGTCCGTCCGCCGAGTGCCGTGCTGAACTGACGGCTGGTCATGCTGGCCCTTCCGGAGGCGCGCACCGGGGCCCCGTGGCCCGGGTCAGCTGCCCGGGTGGGCGGCTGACCAGCCGTGTTCGAGGAGCGCGAAGATCTCGTCGGCGGCTCGGTGCGGTTCGGGGTGCTGCTGGATGAGGCTGCGGGACTCAAGGGCGAAGCGGGCCAGGGCGGCGCAGCTGACATCGTCCTCGGGTGCGCCCGCGGCCTCGGCGATGGCCCTCGCCAGGGCCTCTTCGTGGCGCGTCCACAGGCGGTGGGCGTAGTCGCGCAGCGCGGGAGTCTCCTGCACCATGCGCGTGAAGTCGGCGAACCGCGGGTCCGCGGCGTGAACCGCGAGCTGGGTCTGCTTGAGCAGGAGGTGCTCGCGCAACGCCTGCGGGATCGACTGGCCCTGGGGGCGCTCGCGTACGGCGGCGACGAGGGCCGCCTCCAGGTCGTCGGCCTGATCGAAGACCAGGGCTTCCTTGCCGGAGAAGTGCTTGAACAGGGTGGTCACCGAGACGTCGGCGGCGTCGGCGATGTCTTTGACGCCGACCTGGTCGTAGCCGCGCTCGAGGAAGAGCTCGAGTGCGGCGTCTGCCAGGGACTGGCGGGTCTGGGCCTTCTTGCGCTCGCGGCGCCCGGTCGGTTCGGTCACCCGTGCACCCTACCTCGAAGTGCATCCACTATGAAAGTTTAGTCATTGCACTTATTGAGTGGATGTGCTTTCTTGGAGATGCCGGGTAACCCGGCGACTCACCCACCTCCCGAGGGGCACTCCCATGAATTCCGTCCGTGATCCCCGCATCGCGATCGTCGGCGCCGGCCTCGGCGGCCTCACCTGCGCCCGAGTGCTGCAGCAACACGGCCGCGCCGTCACGGTCTTCGAACGCGAGGCTTCCGCCGCTGCCCGCCCGCAGGGCGGCACCCTCGACATGCATGCCGACACCGGCCAGGCCGCCTTGCGTTCGGCGGGGCTGCTCGACGGGTTCCACGCCCTCGCCCACCCCGAAGGGGACGAGTGGCGGGTGCTCGACTTCGCTACCGCAGCCCCTCTGGCACAGCAGGGGCCTTCCGACTCCGACACCCGGCCGGAGATCGACCGAGGCCAACTGCGCGGTCTGCTCCTGGACTCGCTCACCGGAGGCACGGTGCGGTGGGACCGCGCTGTCAGCGGGGTCACCCCACTGGCGGACGGCACCTGCCGGCTGCTCTTCGGTGACGGCACCGCCGAGGACTTCGACCTGGTGATCGGTGCCGACGGCGCCTGGTCGCGCGTCCGCCCGGCCCTGTCGGACGCCGTACCCGGCTACACCGGTGTCACCTTCATCGAGACCGGATTCGACCACTGCGACACCCGCCATCCCGACCTCGCGCGGCTGGTCGGCAACGGATCGATGCTGGTGAAGGGCGCCGGCATGTCCTTGGTCGCCCAGCGCAACAGCAACGGCCACATCCGCGCCTACATCGCGCTCCGCGCGCCGCAGGACTGGCACGTGGCCGCCGGCGTCGACCTCGGCGACGAGCGGGCCGTGCGGAGGCACCTGCTGACGATGTTCGACGGCTGGGACGAGAGCCTGCGCTACATCCTGCGCAACGGCGACAACGGGTTCGTCAACCGGTCCCTGTTCGTCCTGCCCGCCTCGCACACCTGGGAGCACGTTCCCGGCGGCACGCTGCTCGGCGATGCCGCGCACCTGATGCCCCCGGTCGGACTGGGCGCCAATCTCGCCATGCTCGACGGCGCCGACCTCGCCCGCGCACTCGTCACCGAATCCAGCACCGACGACGCCGTCCGCGCCTACGAGAGCGTCATGCTGCCGCGCTCGATCGAGGCCGCGACGGCCAGTGCGCAGGGGCTCGACCACCTCGTTCCCGCGACGGCCCCTTGAGCCGCACCGCCCCCGGGCCCGCGTCGGTCACGTGCGCTCTCCGGCGGTCGCTCCCGAGGGGGTCGAGGTGGAGGCGGGCGTTGCGCGAGTGCCGGGCGGTCGACCGTGCGAGCAGGACGGGGCTCGCCTCGGGGGATTTCGAGGGGGCGGCCCGGCCCGCCCTGCGGGGAGCTCGGGTCGGCGGGCCGGGCCGGTTCGACCGCGCAGCGACAGGGGAGTGGGCTGCGCGGCCGGTCGGAGGGTCGGCGGTGTCACCGCCGGTGGTGCGTGAGTACGCGTCAGCGCGCTACCCGGAAGGCCTTCACCTGCTGGGTGGTGCAGGACTGCTTCTCAGCGGCCGTCATGGGGCGCGTCTTCACGACGACCGCGTTGCGCACGCCGTCGGTCCCGTTGGGAGCGGGGCCGGTGACGGTGTCCGGGAGGTACCAGTAGTAGTGGCCCGCCTTGGGGGAGTCGTAGTGGGTCTGCCAGGTGCCCGAGATGTTCTGCATCGCCTGGGCGCGGGAGACCCAGCCGATCTCGCCCGGCTTGACCGTCACGGTCAGTGAACTGGTCTCGGAGTGCGAACTCGACCAAGTGTGGCTGTAGGACGCCTGGACGCTGACGTCGATGATGCCCGCGATCTTTCCGCCGGCGCTGATGGTCACGCCGGCGCTGTCGCTGGAACCCACTGTGTCGGACCAGCTCAAGGTCTGTGTCGCATCCGAACTGCTGCAGTTGTGCAGCTCGTCGGAGACCCGCCGTTGGTTCCCCAGGAACGCCTTGCCGATCTTGGGATCGTTGAATGTGCACTTGCCGACACCGGACGCGCAGTCGGCCATGATCTGGCCCGCGGGCATGCCGTCGGCCGCCTGCGCCGGCAGGGTCATCGACGCCAGGACGCCTGCCGCCGCCACGGACAGCGCGGCTATCCGACCGACGTGGCGACGTCTTGTGGTCCTCTTCACCGGACAACTCCCCTTCATGGGACGAGAGAACGGCGAGAATCCGTCACTCCGGATTCGTCACCGTGTGTTGCGAAGAGGCTCGTCCATACGTCCTGACAAAACCACCAAGAAAAAGTAAAGCAGTAATGCAATGGTCAACAACCGTCGGTGGGGCGGCTCTCGGGCCGATCCGCCGCGCACTCGGCTTCGAGCGTGGCGAGGCGCTCTTCACCCACGAGTCCCGGGCCGGCCCGCATGTCGAGATGCAACCGGTTCTTGACGGCCTCGTCCTCGGGAACGCGCTGGAAGTACGCCCGCGGCCCCGTTGGACATCAACTGGGCCGGTCCGGGCGCCTGCCAGAACCTGACCCGTGCGCTCAGGCCCACATCGGCGCATGCCGTGTGACAACTGTCATCGCTCAACAGGGACGAACTCTTCTGCCGCCCCGGCCCCGCGCTCCGAAAAACTGACGGCCTATCACCCGCCCGTCACGACAAAGGAACGCACCATGTCGAAGCGCGCCATCGCCCTGGCCGCCAGTACCGTCGTCCTCGCCGGGACTGCCCTCGCCCCGGCTGCCCAGGCCAGGACACCACCCGGGGTGAGCGTCACGGTCAGCGGACGGGTCACAGCCGACATCCCGGCCGACGCCGTCGGCGTCAACACCCCCTTCTGGGAGCCGAATCTCATGCGGAGCGACACACCGCGGCTGATCCGCGAAGCGGGCATCACCACGCTGTCGTTCAACGCGGGCGGGCCCACCGACCTCTACCACTTCGACCACGGGGGCTGGCTCAGCCCCGATCCGTACGGCCCGTACAACGGCCCGAACGGCGTGGGGTACGAGAAGCTCACCCCGCGCTTCACCTTCGACCAGTTCGCGCGGACCGCCCGGGCCGCGGGCGCCCGCATGATGGTGCACGTCAACTACGGGACCGGGCCGACCGACACCAAGGGACACCCCAGCACCGACGACGCTCCGAAACCGGGCGACCCGCGGGAGGCCGCCGACTGGGTGCGCTACGCGAACGTGACACACCGCTACCACGTCCGCGACTGGGTCATCGGCGAGGAGAACTACCTCAACGGCTGGAACAGGCCGGCGGGGCCGACCCCACCCGGCCAGAACCTGCGGGTCCGCGAGCCCGACGCGCATCCCGGCAAGTCACCGCAGGCATACGCCCGCGACAGCATCGAATACGCGAAGGCCATGAAGGCCGTCGACCCGGGCATCCGCGTCGGCATCGAGCTCTTCCCGTACGACCCGGCGAAGACGAACGAGCCCGGCGGGCTCAACCAGTCCGCCAAGCGATGGGCCGACGCGTGCTCGACACCCCTGGGCTGACCGACGCCGTCGACTTCGTGGACGTCCACTGGTACCAAGCGCGGTACGACAAAGCCACCACCGAGGCCGAGTTGCTCGCCGACACCGTGGCCACCACGCCCGCCATGGCCGCCATGCGCGCGTCGCTCGACCACGCCTCGCGACCGGGCCACCGGCTCGACATCGTCGCGGGCGAGACCAACCTCGACAACGAGGGCGACCCGCGCCAGCGGAGCGCGGCCGGCGCCCTGTACCTGCTGGACAGCAACCTGTCGCTGATGGAGAACGGCGTCTCACGGGTCGACTGGTGGGCCCTCTGCAACGGCCCTCAGACCGCAGGGGGCGGCAGCGCCTGGGGCGACCTCGGACTGCTCTCCTCCGGCACCTGCCCGGCCGACTGGTCCGGACCGCAGCCGTGCGAACCCCCGGCCGGGACCCCGTTCGCACCGTTCCACACCATGAAGCTGTTGACCACCGCGCTCAAGGGCGGCGGGAAGACCCTGGCCGTCTCCTCGGCCGACCCCGCCCTCGGCGCGCACGCGATTCGCCGGGCCGACGGCACCCTCGCGGTGGTCGTCGTCAACAAGGACCCGCGGCACGCCCAGCGGTTCCACCTCGACCTGCCCGGCGCGTACCGCGTGCAGCGCACGCTCGGCTGGCGTCAGGGCGACACGGCTCCCACCGTCCACCGCGGGCCGGCCCCGACCTCGCTCGCCCCGTACTCGGCAGCCGTCATCCTGCTCACTCCGCGCGACTGACCCCACAACAGGCGGGAAAGACAAGGAACACGACACGGAAGCGCCGACGGCGCGCCGTCCTACCGGGCTTCGCCCCCGCCCTGCCCGACCCAGCCGCGCCCCGCTGACCTACTCCGTCGGCCTGGCACGCATCCGCCGTGCCAGGCGCCGAAGGATCGTACGGCCTCGATGAGAGCGCCTGGGAAGAGGCTCCCGGCTGCTCACATCCGCCCGCGTCGCGTCATGGCCGCGCGGTCGCCAGTGGCCGTCCGGCGACACGGCGGGGGACTGGCGCTCCGCCTGCGCCTTGATTTCCCAGTACGACTCATGGGAAGTCACGCGGTACGCCTCCTCCCAAGCCGCCAGAGCCGCGGTGACGCCGGACCCCTCGGTGCCCCGGCGACGCACGTGGAGCGCCAGCCAGACAAAGCCGCACAGGACTGCGAGGAGTCCACCGAAGATGGCCAGGAGCGGCAGCAGATCACCCATGCCTCTGAGGCTAACTCGGTCCGCGATGAGGTCTGAATGTGCTCGCCCGATAGGCCGGTTGATGGGGGATCAGCAGGCTGCCTGCCGGACTCCAGGGGACGTTGAGAGAGGCCGCGCCGGTGGGCCGACGGTGTTGTCCCGGCCGGTTGTGCGGTGGACGGGCCCGGGGGGGGGGGGGGGGGGGGGGGGGGGGGGGGGGGGGGGGGGGGGGGGGGGGGGGGGGGGGGGGGTGAAGCGAAAGGGAAAGACGGTTGTTGCCCCCCGCCGAGGGAGGGGGGAGAG